>JBEKMT010000260.1:0-5573 GCA_050008355.1 Verrucomicrobiota bacterium | reverse complement strand
CAGCTGCAGACGAGCACCAATCTCAGCAGTCTCGTTTGGCAGAATCTCGGCAGCCCCACCAGCGTGACGAACATTTTGATTTCACCCGTCAATGCTGGTACATTTTACCGCATCCAAGGGCAGTGAGGCCTTGTTCTCACCAAAGGCATCATGATAAGTTTCAGGCTTGTGCGCGTGTGATGCCGAGTTTTTGCATCTTGGCGATGAGGGAAGAGCGGGCCAGTCCGATGCGGGCCGCCGCGCCGTTGGGTCCTCCCACCACCCAGTTGGTTGCCGCCAGCGCCTGAATGATGTGTTCGCGTTCCACGTCTTTTAGCGTCACGGGGCTATGGGCGCAGCCACCGCCAACCGCATTGGAGATCTCCGAAGCACCTCGGAATTCATCCAAATCCGCCCGCAAGACTTTACCGGGCGAGAGGATCACCGAGCGCTCGACGACGTTCTGGAGTTCGCGCACGTTGCCCGGCCAGGGATAACGCAAGAACGCCTCCATGGTTTCGAGCGGAATCTCCGTGACGCGCTTCTTGGCCCGACCGGAGTAAAGCCCGACAAAATGGCGGACCAACAACGGTATGTCTTCCGGGCGTTCCCGCAGCGCCGGCACCCGCAGGGGGAAAACATTGAGGCGATAGTAAAGGTCGGCCCGGAATTCCCTGGCGGCCACCATGCGCGACAAATCGCGGCTTGTCGCCGCCACGATGCGCACATCCACCTGCGTGGTCTGGGTGCCGCCCACGCGTTCAAACTCCTGCTCTTGGAGCACGCGCAACAGCTTGGGCTGCAGTTCCAGGGGAATATCGCCGATTTCGTCGAGGAACAAAGTGCCGCCATGTGCCATTTCAAAACGGCCGGTCCGTCGCCCGATGGCCCCGGTGAAGGCGCCCCGTTCATGACCGAAGAGTTCGCTTTCGATCAACCCGGCTGGAATGGCCGCGCAGTTTACCTTGATAAAGGGCCGCTCACCACGCGGACTCAAGTGGTGGAGTGCTTGCGCAAAACGTTCCTTTCCGCTGCCCGTCTCTCCCAGGATGAGCACCGTCGAACCAGTGGGCGCGACGACCTTGACCTGTTGGCGCAACGCCTTGATCCCGGCACTTCGCCCGATGATTCCCTCGAAATTGTCTTCAGCGGCGTCGGCGTCTTCAGGGCAAGACCCCTTGCCTCCGGAAGGCTCGCCAACTTGCGGCAGCTGCCGCGCAGCGCCCTTGCCTTTGGCGGCGCTCGCGCTGTTCGTCGCTTCCCGCTGGACGAAAGCGAGCTCAAAACTGCCGAACGCATCCTGACGTGTGCCGGCCAATCCGAGAATGCCGATCCGGCGATTTGCGACCATGAAGGGGACCGCGCAAAAATATTCAACGTTCTTTTCCAAAAGCCGCCGGGCAAAATCAGGGAAACGAGCCTCCTCTTTGGCCGCGATGATCAACGGACGCTGATGTTGCCAAACCCAGCTGGCGATGGAATCGTCCAGGGAAAGTTCCACGTCCACCCGAGGGTATGCCGTGAGCTGGTTCATCAGCAGCGGCACTTGGCTTGCGATGGCTTCCGGTTGCTGGAGCCAGACCTGAAGCACTCTGACCTCCGCCAGCGCCGGGCCAACGATTAGTCCATAAAGCAGCTGCAGCAGGGTCTGTTCTTTGGGCCAGGCATTCCCAACTTCCTCATCACGCCGGCGATCGCCGGTGACGTTTCCGGTTTCGGTATCCGGCAAAACGAATGATTCGGTTCGTTTCCAACCCGAATCCCCGTGCGGAGGAGCCGCTAATTCTGGAATGCTGGTGATCATGGCTAATCAGTTTTGATTTTTCTTTAATATCCCGCTACTGAACAAGGCGGATTTTTAGAAGGAAGTGGCTAAACCGCATTTGAAGTTTCTTGACGGCGTCCAAGCGGGAGGCGGCAAAAGTTAGAGCCGGATCTCCTTGCTCTACTGCGATTAAAAAAGGACGACGTTATTCATTCTTCTCATGAAGAATGTGCAAATTTTGATGGCATCGCGGACAGCTTGTGAAAACCAACGGCTGAAATTTCTCCTACGGCTGGTGCGGGTTATGATCAATCGTTGAGGCTGGCTGAATGAGTTCCGTGGCCTCGTCCAGTTGGATGCGAGAATAGAGCCAGGCCACCCATGCGGTTCCCGGATCTAGGGCAATGCTCTCTGGCATGACCTCCGGTGCGAACGTCTCTCCTTTGGCTAACATCGCTCGCGCCTCGTCCCGCCTGCCCATCCACCAATCGGCCATCGCCAGTATGGCACAAGCTTGGCCGCGCACGGAAAGTCCGGGGAATTGAAGCGACTTTTGTATCCATTCGATGGACTCGGCGTAATGACCCTGGCGATACTCGCAAAGCGCCTTGCAATCCTCGAAGTAAGGCATCGCAGGCAAGTCTCCTGCTCCTTCTGTCACGGTCATGTCGGACAGGCGGCTGACCACATTTAAATCCACTCCTGGCGCGGGAATAAAAAGGCAACTCTTCGCCACCTGGTCAGCCACATAGATATCGGTAGTGTCCCCAAATGTGGTAAGAAGTTGCTTGCAGAATCGCTCATATGCGGAGCTGTTGTGCGCTTGGACCAAGAGCGCCGCCAGCACGGGAAAATACGTGTGGTCGGCTGGTTGATGTTCGTAGGCAATCGCGGCATCGGCTGAAGCCTCTCGCCACTGTCCCTCCTTCGCCTCAAAGTCAGCCCTCAACTCCAGGAGACCTGCACTGGCCGGCTGCTTCACGAATGCAGGAGTCAGGTTTTCAGTAAGTAATTTTTGAGCCTCAACAAACTTTTTCTCCGACTCGAGGACTTTGGCGAGAGTTTCCAATTCAGACAGCGTTTGCGGATCCTCATTTCCACCGTGTGTGCGTCGCAATGCCAGCGCCTCCCGAATCACGCTTTCCGCATCCGTCAATTTGCCTTCGTCCGCCAGTGTCAAACCAATGCTGTGGATCGTGCCAATCAAAGCCGGATCGTCCTCATCCAGCAGCTTTCTTTGGATCGACAGGACCGCGCTCAACACATAAAAAGCTTCGTCCGTCTTTCCTTGTTCTCGCAAGGTATCGCCAATCAAGTGGAGGGAATTGGCCACGTCCCGGTGTTCATCGGGAAGAGTTTTCCGCCGCAACGCGAGCGCTTGCAATTGCAGCTGCCCTGCCTCCTGCAAGTTCCCGCCGCCACCTGCTGCCCAGGCAATATCGTCGAGTGATGAAGCCACCCAGGGGTGGTCGGGACCTAGCAATTTGATCCGTATGGCCAGAACTTCTCGCGCCAGCTTTTCGGATCCAGCCCAGTTGCGTTCATCACCCAAAATAATACTAAGGTTGCGCAGTGAATCTGCCACTTCCAAACTCTCGTCCGGGAATTTTTCCTGCCTGACTTTAAGCGCTTCCCGGGCCATGGCCTCCGCTTCCTTGAGCTTCCCCTCCTGCCGGTACACCGTGCTGAGATCATTGAGCGAGGTGGCGGTGTCCGCATTGTCGTTGCCGAAAAGCCGCCGACGGATCGCCAGCGCTTCACTGTCCTCCGCCTCCGCCTCGGACCATTTCTCGCCCGCAATCAGCGCCAAGCCTAGGTCATTTAGCGACTTCGCCGTCGCCGCGTTTTCCTCACCGTAAAGCCTCCGGTTGATCGCGAGTGCCGCGCGATGCATTCTTTCAGCCTGATCATAATTTCCGATTTGTTCATAAAGCCCTCCAATAAGACTGCGCAGTTCGGCTTCGACCTCCGGTTGATTGGTCATCTCCAAGCCGACGCGTTCGGCCGTTCGATTCAGTATGTCCGTTAACATCTTGGTATCCTGGCCGCGCGCAACTCCCGGTCCCACACCATTCAGCATGTCTTCGAGGAATTGTGTAACCTGTTTGCTTTTGGCCGCTTCAATTTGAGCCTCTCCTTTTTCGGTTTCCGCTTGCCTCAGCGAATCAACCGCCTCCCGACGTGCTCCACGTTCCCTGGCCAGTGCCGCCGAAACAACGATCAAACTCACGACCAGAAGCAGCGCAATGACACTTATGCACATGAACAGAAGCTTATTGCGCGACACCAACTTTTTAAATTTGTACAAAGTGCTGGGAGGGCGTGCTGAAATGGGCTCATTTGATAGATAACGCTGCACATCCAGCGCCATGCCGCTGGCGGTTTCGTAACGTCGCCGGCGATCCTTCTCCAAGGCCTTCATCGCGATCCAATCTAGGTCTCCGCGGACGGCGTGAATCAATGTGGGGGGCTCTGACTTGTGATGCAGGGCTATGCTCGTTAAATCCGCACCGGTCATCCGGCTTAGGCGCGTCGATGGACGAGGAGGGTCTTGCTCGCGGATCACCCGGCGGATCTCGTCGATTCCGGACTTTAACAAGTCTCCCGTGTCAAAAGGCGTCGAGCTGGTCAATAGTTCGTAAAGCAAAACTCCCAGGCTGTAGATATCCGTGCGCGTATCCACGTCCATACTGGTCAACTCCGCCTGTTCCGGACTCATGTAAGCCGGCGTGCCTATCAGCATTTCAAACGCCGTGAACAGTGTCTTATTCGTCAACCGCTGATTCGTGGTGGCTTTGGCAATTCCGAAATCAATGACGACGGGCAGGGCGGTGCCTTCCATGGTTGCGGTCACCAGAATGTTGGAAGGTTTGATGTCCCGATGAATGACTCCCTTCTGGTGGGCATGTTGAATTGCCTGACAAACCTGCACAAAAAGTTTAAGCCGCTCCCCGGTACTCAGAGAATGCTTGTCACAATATTCTGTAATTTTAACGCCTCGAACCAGTTCCATGACAAAATACGGCCGGCCGGATTCCGTCGCCCCGGCATCCAGTATTTTGGCGATGTTGGGATGGTTCATCAATGCGAGCGCCTGTCGCTCGACGTCAAACCGCGCAATGACACTTTTGGTGTCCATCCCCGGCTTGATGATTTTCAAGGCCACCCGCCGAAGCACCGGCTCTTCCTGCTCGGCCATGAAAACGACGCCGCAACCACCTTCACCGATTTGTTGCAATAATTTGTAACGGCCAATTCGATCACCAGGCTTTTCGCTGGCTGCTCCCTCCAATTTCGATTCGAACCCTGTCTTCCGCGGCGATTGTTCCAGAAAGTCCCCGGCCTGATCATGGCCCGCAAGCAGAACCTCAACCTTTTGCCGCAGCACATGGTCTCCACCGCAAGCAATCTCCAAATAAGCCGCTCGTTTGCTCGGTGGCAGTTGGAGGGCTTCGGTAAAGATTGCAACTTGGCGATTGGGAGTTTCGTTCATTCCATCATCGGAATAATTCCCGCATTGATTCTGGTAATCAGGCGTAAATTATTGTTTTGCAAGATATTGGCATCATTGAGTCGTCGTTTTCCAGGAGCCTCATTTTAACAAATGAGGCCCCCCATAAACGCAAGGCGAAATTTGACCCTCAAAAGGCTAAAACGTGGTCGAAGCATGCTTGCATCGCCGGTGCAATTGGCCAGACCAAGTCCGCGTCGGTGTGGGCAGCTTGCAGTTTGTTTGGTGTCTACACTCGTACTTCACGGTCTGAATGCCCGGCCCAGCATCCCCTTGATGCAGGTGGTGAGGCCGGCATGTTTCAAGCCTGTGCCCGTG
>JBEKMT010000026.1:0-35413 GCA_050008355.1 Verrucomicrobiota bacterium | reverse complement strand
TCCCGGATTGTCTGATTTGGGCAGCGAATTCGGAAACGTTTATCATCCGAGTCACCTGAAAACCGCAATGAAAATCAGGAACGGTCGAACAAAACGGTCAAAATCCGCCTATGAACAATAAATCAGTCGCTGGGATTCAGATTCCGGACAGCAAACTTGCGCGGGCTGCTACCGAGCTCGTGCGGGACACCGAATCGACACTCCTGTTTAACCATTCAACTCGCGTTTTTTATTTCGGCGCGCTCGCCGGTGAGCGCAAAAAACTAAAATTCGATCCTGAGCTGCTGTACATCGGGGCAATGTTTCACGACATGGGTCTGACCGAAAAGTGCCGCAGCAAAACCGAACGATTCGAGGTCGATGGCGCCAATGCCGCGGGGGATTTCCTGCGGCAACATGGAATACCCGAGAGTTCCATCGAAATCGTTTGGGACGCGATCTCGTTGCACACCACGCCCGGCATACCGCAGCACAAGAAGCCCGAGGTGGCCCTGGTGACGGCAGGCGTTGAAATGGACGTTCTGGGAATTGAGTATCCGCATTTTACCGATGCCCAACGCGAAGCCGTGGTGGCGGCGCACCCGCGGGAAGATCATTTCAAGGAAAAAATCATTCATGCCTTCCATGACGGTTTCCATCATAAACCGGACACAACTTTTGGCACGGTAAACGACGACGTACTGGCGCTGCTTGACCCGAAGTTCAAACGCACCAATTTTTGCAGCATCATCCTCGGCTCCGCATGGCGTGAATGAAGGCGGGTCGGGAAGGGAAGACAAACGTTGTCAGGACGATCGAGTTGTTCCGGCTAAAATTGCAACGGTTGCGGCAAATGGGCGGAAGTGGGGTCAGCGTGGTTTCACGTACGGGCAGATCGCGGCTGCAGTTTAGCGGTGTCGAAATGGCGACACCAAGCCGTACAGTGGGCGCAAGGAAGCAGCAACGAAATAGCCGGGCCAGCATACTTCTCCAGCGCATTTCATCAATTCACGCTGAAGCCACGCGCCTTCTGCCGGTTAAATCTTGTGGAAGTTCGGTTGGCACAACCGATGCGTATAAGCGCGTTCGTTGGTTGTGGTCACAGGGAATCAACGAGTGAACCTCGTGGCCGAAGATCAGGTTACACAAACGCATACTGAGACGCCAGGAAGCTGAACATGAATATACTGGTTATTGATATCGGCGGGACGCACGTGAAAGCGATAGCCACGGGGCAGGAGACTTTTCGTGAATTTGAATCCGGACCGAAGCTGACTCCCAAACGGATGGTTTCCGGCATCCAGAAACTCCTTCCGGACTGGAAATACGAAGCCGTCTCCCTCGGTTACCCCGGTCCGGTTCACGGCAATAAGATTGTTTCCGATCCGTGGAACCTGGGCAGAGGTTGGGTGGGTTTTGATTTCAAAAAGGCCTTCAAGTGTCCGGTAAAAATTATCAACGACGCCGCCATGCAGGCATTGGGAAGCTACGCGGGTGGGAGGATGCTGTTTCTCGGTCTCGGCACTGGACTCGGGTCGGCGCTCATTGTGGAGGGCATAGTCGAACCGATGGAATTGGGTCATTTGCCTTATAAGAAATCAACCTTTGAGGATTACGTCGGGATTCGGGGACTGCAGAAATTTGGCAAGCAAAAGTGGCGGTGCCACGTGACGGATATGGTCCGACGGCTGACTGCCGCCATCGAACCGGACGAAGTAGTACTCGGTGGCGGGAATGCAAGCAAAGTGGCGGACCTGCCTTGCGGCTGCCGCCTCGGAAAAAACACGAATGCGTTTCTGGGCGGATTTAGGCTTTGGGAGAAACGCGCGGCCGAAACGAAAATCAACAAGGCTGAAATCTGGTCTGCGGCCTTGAGCTGGGATCAAGCCCAGTCCGAAAAAGTAATACCACTGAATCAAATCCCAAATCGAATTGAAACCGAGCGGCGGCGGTTTGATTGAATTCATCCAACATGGCCGAGTAGAAGAGCATCGGCGCAGGATTTATAAAGTCACAAATAGAACCACTCAATTTAACAAATAATTGCTTACGAAAAAATCTTGGGGAATGCCTTCAGATATGACTCTGAAATCAGGTTCTGTGGGATTGGGAGCATCAGAACGCATGTCAGATTATATATGAAACCCCAATATCGCCTGCATTATGTCGCGGTCTTAACATGGTTTGTCGTCAATGCGGTGCAGGCTCAATCGGTGTCGTCCGCGCCCACAGGAGAGAGGTCATCGCCGCCAAAAGCCTACATCACCAACGCCATTGTCTTGCCAGCACCGCTTTCGGATCCGATCGAGCCATTCAACCGCGGAGTTTGGGATTTCAACACCGGGTTAATGACAACGGTAATCAAACCGGCCTCAAGGGGTTATCGTATCGTGGTGCCCAAGCCAGTACGCAAGGGCATCGGCAATGTAGGCTGGAACCTCACCTTTCCAGTACGTTTCATCAACGAACTGCTGCAAGGTGATTTGCCGGCTTTGCAGAATGAAACCAAAAGGTGTTTTTTCAATACCGTCTTTGGCTTCGGCGGCATTTTCGATGTCGCTACGCGCTCGAACGTGCCAAAACACGACACTGGATTCGGGCAGACTTTTCAGAAGTGGGGCTGGCAGCCCGGCATTTTCCTGATGCTGCCCATCATCGGACCCAGCGACGTGCGTGATGGCACCGGCCTGGCAGCCGATGCCGCCGCCAACCCAATGACCTACTTCTTCCCTTACTGCTACATTGGCTCAGGCGTCGCGGCCAATAAAGTGAGCGACACGATCGACGGCGCGGTCCGCTTCAGCGAATCCGAGGCCGATTCTTATTCGATCCTGCAATACGCATGGACATTCGGCCACGAGAACCGCAAGGCGGATTTAAGCCTGCATGGAAGCCAGGACCCGGCGACGCTGCAAACGCTCCAATCCTTTTTCTTTAGCTACAAAGACCCGGAATTTCTGAGCCGGGGCAAAACACGGTCGGTCTTGATCCCGGCGACCGGCAAAAAACTGGACTTTACTTTCTGGCTCCAGCCGCACCGCGCGCCCATCGTCTATCTCATCCCGGGATTCGGTGCTCATCGGCTGGCTGGCAACGAACTGGGTCTGGCCGAGTTACTCGTTTCAAACGCATATTCGGTGGTCACGATCAGCAGCACGTTTCACCCTGAATTCATGGAGCACGCGTCCTCCACGGAACTACCTGCATTTCCACCCATAGACATAAGAGACTTACATGTAGCGCTGACACTAATCGACCGTGATTTGGACGCAAAGTATCCGCAACACCTGGGTCAGCGGGCGATCATGGGATATTCCATGGGTGCTTTCCAGGCCCTGTATATGGCGGCAACGGAAGCCACAAATAAGGTTCCGTTGGTCAAATTTGAGCGGTATGTCGCCATTGATTCACCGGTACGCTTGCGCTACGCGGTCACCAATCTGGACAATTATTATCAGGCGCCTGCGGCTTGGCCGGTCGCTGAACGCCAGTCAGACATCGAAAACCTGCTCCTTAAGGTGGCGAGCGTGGCGACGCAACCAGAATTACAGAAAGCACCGCTGCCCTTCAATTCCGTCGAAAGCCAGTTCCTGATTGGGCTTAGTTTTCGCTTGAGTTTGCGCGACATCATCTTCAGCACTCAACTGAGACACAACCAGGGAATCTTGCTACTAAAGATTGACAAATGGAGAAGGAGAGCCGTTTACGAGGAAATCCTCAACTATTCCTTCCAGAATTATATTGATCTGTTTGCCACACCGTATGACCGCACACAAGGAATTGATTTGAATGACCCGGAAACAGTAGAACGGGGCACAGACTTGAGAACATGCACTGCAGGATTACAGGGCAATCCCAGCATTCGGGTCATTTTGAATCGCAATGATCTGCTTCTGGCCGATTCCGATATCGCCTGGATCGAAGCTACATTCCCTCCATCGCAAGTGACTGAATTTCCGGATGGTGGCCACGTGGGGAACCTGTCCCAACCTGCCGTGCAACAGGCCATACTGCGAACCCTTGAAGGACTGGGTGAGCCGCCGACAAAATCAGGCAAGCAAACAATCAAAAGTTCCGGAGCAGCAGCCACGGAGCGTAATCCCACTTGATTCCCGCTGAAAGGCGAAGTGGATGAAATCGCATTTTGGTCAACGATCCCCGGCGTGACGTCCCCGCGCCAAGGTGTATAGTTCTTGACGCCACAAGGTCACAATTCATGAATCCATGGATTAACTCTGCAGCGTGGATTCTGTTGATTTCATTGCGTTTTCATTGCTTCCACTTCTCGCTTTTGCAATCACTTCGGAGTTGGCATGGCACCTGCAAAAAGAGATTACGAGGAAACGAATCAATGAGGTTAGGAAAATGAAGGATCTCGAGATTCACAAGAAAGATAAACAATTGCATGCAAGGATTAAGATGGCCAAGTATTTGGACCGAAACCAAATCAAGAAGCGCGTCTCCGATAAATCGCCCAATGGGATAAAGGTTGGGATGAGGTTATCGAAGGTTGGGGGTTTTGAACTATCGAAGCGAATTGCCTTACAGATAACAAAAAACCTGAAGGTCATGAAGCAGCACATCGAGGAGAAGGTCAGGATGCACGGGGGATGAAGTCATAACCGAGCAATTGATAAATGCATATGGCCGCAAGTCACATTGGAAGCCATGGATGCCCTGCGCGAGGATGTTCGTGATTTCGAAATCCTCGAGCGCTTCGGGTACACCGTCCGATCGCAAAAAAGCCACGTAGGCGGGCATAGGAAGAACATTGTTTTAGAGGCCATGCATTCGACATAAAAGCGAATATCCAGCGCATCTAAAGTCGGACAAACAAATCGGTATTACTGATATGCAAGCGGATAGAAAAGAAACGCAAGCGAACGGAGTGGCTGATGCTCCCGCTCCCGTTGTCGCTGCCAAGGTCTCGAGAAGGACCGTCAAGGAGCGGCTGCGGCTGCCCCTGATGGTGGCCTTTCCGATTCTGCTGGCTCTGGCCGGTGTTGTTTACTATTTCGCCGAAGAAGGTTGCGTTTCCACCGATGATGCATTTGTGTACGCGGCGAAGGAGTCCGTCAATGCGCGGGTTGCCGGCCAGGTGGTCGAGATAGCCGTGAAAGAAAATCAACGCGTCACAAAGGGGCAGCTTCTGCTTCGAATTGACCCAGAACCCTATCAGATTGCCATCGACCATGCGGATGCCGACTTGGGAAATGCGCGCCTCCAGATTGAAGAGCTCAAGGCAAAGTATCATGAGCAGCTGGCTGAGCTGCAGTCGGCCAAAGATTCGGCGAGCTTCGCAGAGCGCGAGTTCGCCCGCAAAAAAGCGCTGCTAGCCACGGACTTCACCTCAGAATCGGGTTATGAGCGAGCCGAGACGGATCTCAAAGTCGCGAACCAGAACATCGCTTCCATCGAGCAGCAACTCGCCAACACCGTGGCCGCCCTGGACGGTGATCCGGATATAGAGGTTGACCGTCATCCGACGGTGCGGGCGGCCAAAGCCAGCCTGGACCGAGCCAAGCTAGACCTCTCCTACGCTTCGGTATATGCGCCAGAAGATGGAACGGTGGCGAACGTAGACGATCTGCAGGTGGGCGACTTCGTCAATCCGGGGACTACGGTGTTTTCGTTCTTTTCCAGCCGGAGGATCTGGATCGAGGCGAATTTCCGCGAAATTGACCTGACCCATATGCGCGCGGGTCAGCCGGCGACAATCACGGTGGATGTTTATCCGGGTGACACGTTCAAGGCGCATATCGTGAGCATGAGTCCCGGCACGGGGTCGGATTTTGCAGTGCTACCGCCCGAGAACGCGACTGGCAATTGGGTCAAGGTGATCCAACGACTGCCAGTTCGCCTCGAGCTTGATGCAATCGACCCTGACCATCCGCTGTACTCGGGCATCAGTGTCACGGCGCGGGTGGACACCGGCTATCGCCGCACCTGGCGTCATCCGTTTGCGGCGGGGCTTATCACGGAGGCAGGCAAATGAGCGCCACTGAAGCACCACCTGTTTCCGCCGAGGGCCGTGTCCTTGCGATCGCGGCAGTGATGGCGAGCTACATGCAGGCGGTCAACATCGCGAGTCCCAATGCAGCCCTGTCGTACATGCAGGGAACGTTGTCGATGGCGGACGATGAGATTGGCTGGATATTTACCGCATACCTCGCGGCGACCGTGGTGATCATGCCGGCGACGCCGTGGCTGGCGGGCCGGTTCGGGCGGAAGATGGTTTTTCAGGTTTCACTCGTCATCTTCACGCTCGGACTCTGGCTGGACACACTGGCGAGCACCCCGGCGCAGTTCGTGCTCGCGCGAATCGTACAGGGGGCCGCGAGTGGACCATTGATTCCGCTGTCCATGGCGATAATGCTTGAGGTGTTGAGACCTGCGCGACGTGCAGGGATTGCCCTGGCAATGGGGGCGAGCGGGTTGCTGGGCATCAGCAGCGGCCCGGGCATAGGCGGGTGGCTGAGTGACTATCACGGCTGGCCCACGATTTTCTACTTCAGCCTGCCGATGGTGGGCTTCATCTTGCTAGCGGTGACGCTGTTGCTGCCCGAGAAGAAGGCGCCGCAGCCGCCGTCCTTTGACTTCTTCGGGTTCGGAGCTCTCACGATGGGAATGATCGGGCTGCAGATGGTGCTCGATGGAGGCGAGCGCCTGGAATGGTTTGTCTCGCCAATGATCTGGGTGGAGGCGATCGCCTCGATCGCTGGATTTTACTTGTTTTTCGTGCACATCCTGACGAGGGAGGTGCACTTCTTTAACAAAGGGCTGCTCAGAAATCGCAATTTTGTCCTTTCCACAATCATCTACTTTGCCGTGGGCTTCGTCCTGCTACCGACCCTGGCCCTGACTTCTCCCATGCTGAACGAATTGCTTAACTATCCGGTCGACACCACCGGCTACATGGCAATTCCGCGCGGCATTACGCTGGTCGGGGTGCTGCTGCTCATGAGTCTTGTGCCGGAACGAATCGACAACCGGATACTCGCGATGGGCGGCTTGGCAATCATAGCCTATGCGAATTGGCGGATGCTGGGCTATTCACCATTAATGGATTGGCGGGCGGTAGCCATCGCGGGGTTCTTGCAGGGGATCGGTCTCGCCGTGTCAATTTGGGCGATTACCCGGACGTCGTTGAGCACGCTCGATGAGAAGTTGCACGCGGAAGGTGGCAGCATTTTCAACGCGTGCCGGCTTTATGGGAGCACGCTCGGCATCGCAGTGGTGCAGATCTTTTTCTACGGCAATACCCAGGCGATGCATCTGGCTCTGGCCAAGGACCTGGCGCCCTACCGCGCGGCCGCTCACTTCACGGGTTCACTCGCCAAGCCTGGATTGGCAAAGCTTAACGAAATGATTACGGGCCAGGCGGCTGTCGTTTCGATTCTTGGGCAGTTCAAGATCTTATTTTTTGCAACCGTGATTGTAATTCCGCTTGTGTTGTTTTTACAAAAACCGCGTCCGCTGGCCATCGCCCAGCCCGTTAAATGAGCTCTCAGGCAATCATCCAAAAAGGCCGGTGGTGGTTGGCGGGCATCGCGGCAATCTCCGCGCTGGCATTCCTATCAGGCTGCATGGTTGGTCCCGATTATTCGCGGCCGGCAGTTCCCGCCTCGGAACAGTACGATCCCCAGGCTCAGAGGCAGCTCAGCGCCTCTGGAGGCGTGGTTGGCGCGCAGCACATCAGCCCGGGGCAAGAGATCCTCGGCGACTGGTGGTCGGCCTTCGGCTCGGCAAAGCTTGACCGGGTGATACACCGGGCAATCGACGGCAACCTCGACCTGGCAGCGGCCTCTGCCACGATTGCGCAGGCAAACGAAGCCATCCTAAGCGCCAAAGGCGGGCTATATCCGCAGCTCGATTATGCTGGTCAGCTTGGCCGAGCACGGT
Organism: Verrucomicrobiota bacterium; assembly: GCA_050008355.1. GTDB lineage: Bacteria > Verrucomicrobiota > Verrucomicrobiia > Limisphaerales > UBA11358 > UBA11358. Next base: position 27,532 of record JBEKMT010000026.1, on the reverse strand, counting down.
CGAACAATCAAGGCTTTGCCCCTGCCACCACCGCGAGCTACCATACAGTAGGACTGCTGCTTAATTACGACTTCGATGTTTTTGGCGGCACGAAGCGGCTAGTTGAACAGCAAGCAGCGCTGGCCGATTTTCAGAAGCGGCGGTACGACGCCGCTTACCTGACATTGACCGGGGATACAGCAAACCAAGCCATCTTACTGGCGTCAGCCCGGGCGCAAATGGAGGCCGTGGAGATCCTGCTCAACGATGACCGCACGAACCTTGACCTCGTACGCAGCGCGCGCCTTACCGGGAGTGCCTCGCAGGTTGATGTCGCGCTGGCCGAGACCCAGCTCTCACTGGACCAGACATTGTTGCCGCCACTCGCCCAACAGTGCTCTACGGCGCGCCACGCGCTATCGGTTCTTGCGGGGACAGGACCGAACGATTGGGTTGCCCCAGACTTCGATCTGACCGATTTCACATTACCGTCTAATCTACCCGTCAGCCTACCCTCTGAGGTTGCGCGTAACCGACCGGATATCCTTGAGGCAGAGGCCGAACTCCACGCCGCCAGCGCGGCGATCGGAGTGGCAACGGCGGATCTATACCCCCACTTAACATTGTCGGGATTCATTAGCGAGGCCGCCGTGGCGGCCAGCTCGCCGTTCGGGGCAGGCAGTGCATTGTGGAGCATTGGAGCCGAGCTGGCCGGTCCTGTGTTCCATGGTGGAACCCTCGAGGCGAATCGCCGCGGTGCCGTTGACAGCTACAAGGCATCGCTCGCCATCTACCGGGAGACGGTAGTCACATCGCTCGGACAAGTGGCCGACGTGTTGCAAGCGATCTGTCACGATGAGGAGGAATATTCGTCGCAGGATCAGGCTTTGGACTCCGCCGGCATCAGCCTAAAATTGAACCAAGAAGGCTACAAGGAAGGCGAGATTAGTGTGTTACAGGTCTTGGATTCGGAACGGGCTTATGAGCAGGCGTTGCTCGGCCAAATTAGGGCGAAAACGGCGCAATACCTTGATATTACAGAGCTGTCCGTCGCACTTGGGGGCAATGCAAGAGGGGCATTCCAACGGAGGGAAGAGTTCAGTTACGGAGCACAGGCGAGTTTTAAATGATGACCGGCGCTCAGGATGCCCGGGAAGAGCGCAGCTGAAGGATTCCGGCCCCTGGAAATGCCTATCCCGAGTTTGGAAGCAAGTTGATGCCTTTTAGGTGCAGGCGGACAAAGGCGCGGCCCACTTTGCCCGACGGTTTTAACGGGACCCGTTGAATCGGTTGACTGATCAGCGCAGTCGTTGCGAGTTTGTATTCGACGCAACCACTGCCTTAGTCGCGTCGCGCCAATACAAGGAAAGACAATGCCCTCACCAATCCACCTGGACACGAATCAAGTCTTTCTCTGTTCAATAATCCACGCCGTCACACTACTTCGCGGTAGCAAAAGGCCATGTACAGACCCAGTCCGATGATCAAGGTTGGCCAGAGAGGTCGTGCAATGGCACTGGGAAACAGGCCCCGCAGATTCAGCAAGCGCAAAGTACCGGCAAACAAACCGAACGAGCCGAATACCGCGTGCTGGACGTTGATAAGGTTGGTGAGCTCCTGGGTGCTGGTGAAGTTTGAGTGGGCATGGCCAAGCAACAAGAGGCTGCCCAAGATCATCAGCACTGGTAGCGCGTAACCGAGCGGTCGCTGGCGGGCGGGCAGTCGCCGATCCAGCCAGCCAAGACAGACCAACGTAAAAGCCAGCAACGCGCCGATTTGATGTTCCAGCAATTGGGGATCGGAGATGGTCTGCCGCAGAGATACTTTATGCAACAACCACACTTCCGGGTCGGCGGCGATCGCGATGAAGAAAGGAAATGGGACCAACAACCAGGGCCAGACTTTTTCCGCTCGCCGTCCCAGGCGGCCCCCCAGACTGACGGCAAGCCAGCCGCAACCCAACATACAGACCATGACACCAGACCAGTTGTGGGTAAATTCGGCATATTGCAAATCCGCCACGGTCCGCTCCTGCGCGCCATAAAATGTAGCCGGATTTGCAATAGCGACCCTTGGCAAGTGAGGCGTCACCAGGGCTGTGATCTGTTCATTGGTCAAGCGCAGGTTTCCCGTTCCAACCGGCGGGGACACTGACGCGAGAATCCCAGCCATGACAATGACCAGAATCCCCGCGGTCACCTCGAGTTCCAACAGTTTACTGAAACGGCGAAGCAACACACGGCGCTGAATCGAGGCAAGATGCGCTTCCTTTGCATCGGCCGTTGTTAGCGCCTGCAATCTCGGTCGAATGACCCGGTAATTGACAGCACCGGCGTAGAGCAATGGCACAACCAAAACCAATTTGACCAGGAGAGTGAGGCCATAAGCGGTGGTGGGTATGGCGGACGGCGTGCATAAATATCGAATCACCAAAAACAGGCCGGACAGACCCAGCAATCCGACTGCGGTCATAGCGACCGGCGAGAATCGTCGGATTAACTCGGCCACCAGCGAACTGTCGGTCAGATTTTCTGCCGATTCTATAGCTGGTCGCGCCAGAAGGAGGTGGATCAACACTCCCAGCCACAAAGAGGCTGCCAGGATATGGATTAGTTCCACCGTGATGGCGGAAGTCCGCCCCGCGGGCTGCGCGGCGGCATGACTAATCAGGCTTTCGCAAACCGCGGCGGCAAGCGCGCTCACAAAGCCGAGCCGCCATTTCCACCGACCACTCACCCAAAACGTTCCGGCGGTCAACAACAATGCAAACAGGCGCAGCAAGGAAAGACGGCCGACGGTCGTTATCGTGGCAAAGCGCCACACGACAGCCGGACTCACGCCGCCGAAGATGGTTTGCCCCTGAACTTCCGCGACATCAACGAACAGATTCAGACTGGCGGCCAGAACACCGACGGACGCTCCCCATAAAAACCAGCGCGACACGCTGGCGCTCAATTGCCCAGCCAAAGCGGGCGGTTGGACCTCCAAGTTGAGTGAGCGGAGCGCCGGAAAAAGTATTCCCAGCATCAGGATGGCTCCCCCCAATGCCACGACAATGCCGCATAGCTGCAGCGCGTGAAGCAGGGAATGCTCCATAAATTCACGCTCGCATTAGGCTACTCTGCCTGAGACTTTGGTTTTGTTTCGAGCACCTGAAACGTCAGCCGACCGGGTGCCGTGTGACCATCGCGTGACAAGACCCGGTATTGGATCACATATTTGCCTGGCGCGAGGGCGGACAATTCGACCGAAAGATGGGTCCGGTCCGCAGGGTCTACTTTCGGCTGTCCTTTGGCCATGTTCAGATGTGTTTTGTTGGCCAATTCGGCGGCAGGAATGACTTCAATGGAATTGAATCCCTCGTCAAGCAGTTCGTCGAACCACAGATCCACGTGGATCGGCGGTTGACTCCATTTCGACTTGTCCCCGGGAATGGATTTGATCAACAGCGCATGTGCGAACATGGAATTGGTTCCGCACAGCGAAAGCAGCATCGCTACGCACACAGACGCCAGCGGCACGGTGCCCAGATAGTGATGACGTTTCTTATTCATGAACCTTTAATCAATTCGACTTTGGGTTCTGATTGGACTCCATGGTAATTGAATTACTCGACAAGCTATTTCCCTGTGATTTCATCAAGACGACCTCCGGTTTCTTGAAATCATGAAGTTTTTTCAGGTATTTCGCAGGATTCTCGCGGAATGTCTTCACACATCGCTCGCAACAAAATTTCATCTCCTGTCCCTGAAAGACTATGGCAACTGACGCGTTCGTCCCACCCACCGTATCGCCGCAAACCAGACAATAGTGAATTGGATACGGTTTTGCCGGGGAGTTGGAAGTGCTGCCTGGGCTGTTGGTACTTTCTGCACGAAGCATTGTCGGCGCCCCGACAAGCAGCAGAAAAAACATCATGGTTAAACGGATCATTTTTAATGGCATGGCTAATAGTTCACAAGGTCATCACTGTTCACTTGATTTTAAATGGAATTGCCCGAATCGGGTTGCGGGAAGCCAGCGTTCTAACTACGTGGCCTTGCGCTGAACCACGCTTTCTACAGATCCGTCCCACTATATGAAAACGATTTTCCAAAGCAACACGAACGACGCTCCATTTCGAGGAAAGTATCCCTATTTCGATTCCTGTCACCTTGTGGATCAGCTTGCATCACGCGTGCCAAATTCGCTGCTTCAGGCGCCGATCGTCAATGGTTTTTGAGGCTGAACCATTTATACTGGATTGCGTGTTGATCGGATCCTGAACAGAGTGCTGCCGAAGGCATGATTTGTGTCGAGCTTTGGACTTCGCGTCCAAGGTACGACAGGCAGCCGTGACTTCGGTTGACTTGGTGGCGCGTAAGGGAAACACAGGAATCATCACCGGTGTCCGAATCTCAAATATTTCGTATGACTGTTCGTTTGGCGCCAAGACAGCGAGCTTAGGAAGCCCAAGCCGCTTATCCACAAATATTGCGGAGGCAACCAAGGCACCTGACGTCCGAACAACTGAGTGTCGACCGGACGGCGCGAAGAGCGCAGTGTTTAATCGTCGATTAATCGCCAATCAAAACAATTTGCGGTCCTAAAGCATTGGCTGGTCGTACCTATAATCAGGTGAGGTTGGTTGATTAACTCTTCGGCATGAGATCTGCATTGTCCACCAACAGTTGATCATGGCATCGCCCCGACCTCGCCGGTCGCGGGCAAACATCAATAACAAAACAACAGCGCGCCAAGATTATGATAGAAGGTGACAATCTTCGCTACACGACGCCAGCTCTTAGTAGCGGGGGTGACGCAGGCGGCCAAATCGAAGCCGCTCTACGCCGGCACTGGGCCGCTTCTGCGGCGGGAAACCAGAACCTGGAGCATGAGATCTACGACGAGCAGGTCATCTGCGATTACCCGCAATCCGGTGAAAGAATACACGGCAAACAGAATCTGCAGAGCCTCCGCAGCCATCATCCGGGCAAACCAACGGGCTTCAGCATCCGGCGGATGCTCGGATCCGGCAGACTGTGGATTACGGAATACACGATTAACTACCAAGGTGGGTCTTTCTACACCATCAGCATAATGGAGTTTGAGGATGGCAAAGTAGTGCGCGAAACTCAGTACTTCGCCGAGCCCTTTGATCCTCCCGGATGGCGCGCTCAATGGGTTGAGCAAATTGGAGTGAGTCAGAGGGCTTGAAAGACACGTTTCAGCATGAACGTCGAAGGGTTTTGGGGCATTGCCGAGGAGAAATGTCGCGCGATGCTCGATCATAAAGCCGAGGAGGGGGAGATTGAATCGCTGGAACACACTGTTCAACCGCCGGAGCCCAGCAAATCAAGACGTAATTCCCCCGGTCGTTTTAGCGATCCTTAAGGCGCCAGCTTAGGTCGCGGCGACTGGATTCAAGCGGAGCCTTGCCCCGTATTGACACTCGTATTTTTGGCCATTAGGTACGTTCCAATATTCACCGATTTGTCACTCAACAGATTCTGAATCGCCCTGAGAATTGAATAAGTTTGAGCACGGAAAAGGCATCCGTAACGGCAGTCGCATTTTTACGATATTAGGTAAATCCACATTTTAGAGGTTATGAGTTGCATTAAAGGATGTAATGATAGACCATGGATAAAGAAGCGATAGGGCAAGGAACATGCAACCGCTTTGGTCTCAATCGCGGTTTCATCAGTGCGGAATTTTTGAGCGGTGCCGGCGCATCGTTCAATGAGGAAGGATTTATACACAACGGCTTGGACCGCCCAGTTCAGGGAGTTGTGATGTGACACTTAATGACAATGATTTACACAAGAGGATGAATCATGAAGACAGCCGTGAAACCCATTCCGTTTGCGGGCTCCCAGCTCGGGGAAGTACGCCATGTGTGTGCATTCTTCAACAGTAACGACGAGGCATATGGCGTGTTGCTCCCGTTCATCAAGGATGGATTTGATTGTGGCGACAAGGCGATTCACGTCGTCAATCCGGAGCAGCGTCACGAACATCTGCGACGGTTGGAAGCGGCGGGGATTGATTCGAACGCGGTGCAGCAAAGCGGACAATTTGAGCTTAAGATCAACACGGAAGCTTATCTCAGGGAGGGCCGATTCGACCAGGATCGGATGCTTGAAGTGTTTGAGAAATTGGCCAGTGGCAACTCCAAAGAAGGATTTCCGCGCAGCCGCATTGTCTGCCACATGGATTGGGCGGCTGGGAGCCAAGCGCACGTCCAGAATCTGATTGAGTTTGAATCGCGAGTAAATGAGGTATGGCGAAGGCATGAGGATGCCGTGATCTGCGTATACGATCTGGCCAAATTCGCGGGAAGCACAGTAGTTGAGATGATTCGAACACATCCGATGATTATCATCGGCGGCGTCCTCCAGCAGAATCCGTTCTTCGTACCGCCGGAGGATTTTCTACCTGAATTCCGCGGGCGGCGAGCCGGGCGGACCCATGATCTGTCGACGGAGGCCTGACATGGATGTAACGCACGGCAATCCTGTCGAGGAGACTAAACTGCTTCAACGTTGCATTAATTATTTGGTCAGCCTGCTTGGGCTTCCCGCCAGTTGGATTGGTGCCGAGCCGCCGCAAATCGTTCGCACTTTGCTTGACGTGTTACCGGATATGCTCCGGCTGGATCTCGCTTACGTGCGGCTGGAGGATCCAACCGGCCAGGCGCCCGTCGAAATGGTCCGGCTGACACAAACACTCAATCCGATTGTCGAGCCGCACCGGATAGGTGAGTGGCTTAGGAAGAATTTAGGAGATGACCCTCAAAAATGGACGGCCGTAGCAAGGAAACCAAACGGGGAGGGAGCGCTATCGATTGTGCCTTTGCGCCTGGGGCTACGCGGTGAAATTGGCATCATCGTATTGGGGTCTCAACGACCGGATTTCCCCGGAAAAACCGATTGGCTGATACTGAACGTGGCGGCAAATCAGGTGGTCATTGGGCTACAGGAGGCGAGGTTGTTGCGCGAACAAAAACGCGTCGCCAGCGAACTCGATCAACTGGTCACAAAACGAACCTTGGAACTTGCGGCAGCCAACGAAGAGCTCAGGAGAGAAATTGCCGAGCACAAGAGGGCGGAGGAAAGTTTACGTGAGGAGAAAGCGGGCCTGAAGCGGACGGAGGCGCGGAAAACAGCGATCCTGGAATCGGCACTCGACTGTTTTGTAACGATTGATCACGAGGGCCGGATCACGGAGTTCAATCGGGCTGCGGTGAAAACCTTTGGTTGCTCACGAGAAGAGGTTTTAGGGAAACACATGGCAGACGTCATCATACCGCCATCGCTCCGGGAAATGCACCGCCGCGGGTTTGCCCGCCATCTGGCCACGGGTGAGACAACAGTGCTCGGGAAGCGTCTCGAAATGACGGCAATACGCGCAGACGGAAGCGAATTTCCCGTTGAGCTGGCGATCACGCGCATTCCGTTGGAGGATCCGCCATCTTTCACCGGCTGCCTGCGCGATATCACCGATAGAAAGCAGTCGGAAGAGAAGATACGGCGCAGTGAGGCTTACCTGGCGGAAGCTCAGAAATTGAGCCACACGGGCAGTTTTGGTTGGAATGTTGCTGCGGACGAGCATTTCTGGTCGGATGAGACATTTCGTATTTTCGAGTTTGACGTCGCAACCAAAGTCACGCTGCAAATGATCCTAGAAAGAGTTCATCCTGAAGATCATCGCGTGATGAAACTCTTGATGGAGCGTGCTTCCCGCGAAGGCGGGGATTGGAAGCATGAATATCGACTGCTGATGCCAAACGGAGGGATCAAACATCTCCAGGTTGTCGCTCACGCCGTAAACAGGGACTCCAACGATCTTGAGTTCGTGGGAGCGGTAATGGATATAACAGCGAACCGGCGCGCTGAAGAGGCACTGCGTCGGGCGCAAGCTGAGCTTGCCCATGTCAGCCGCGTGACGACATTGGGTGAATTGACCACGTCGATTGCGCATGAAGTCAGCCAACCGCTGGGCTCCATTATCAACAATGCCCAAGCGTGCCTCAACCTTCTGCCGAGCGACACGGAGCAGTTCAACGAATGTCGGGAAGCGTTAACCGAGATAGCGGAGGGAGCCGACCGGGCAATTGCGGTGATTACGCGGGTCCGGCAGTTGGCCAGAAAGGTGCCATCTGAGCGAAAGCCTGTAAACTTGAAGGATGTTGTGGCGGACATTCTGGCGATTGCCAAAGCCGAGGCCAATGCCCGTCAGGTGACCATCGACACAGACTTTGGGGACGATTTGCTTCCCGTTTCGGGAGATCGAGTGCAACTCCAACAAGTCTTGCTAAATCTGGTCGTGAACGGAATGGATGCGATGAACGTTATCGAGGCATCAAAGCGTGTCCTGATGATTTCGGGGCGAATTAAAGAACAGGCGGGAGCGGCCGACTGTGTGCTCAGCGTGGAGGATGCGGGTACGGGATTCAGGCCTGAGGAAGCAGACCGACTATTCGAGGCTTTTTACTCGACGAAACCAAAGGGGATGGGGATGGGGCTGGCGATCAGCCGATCGATCATTGAGGCCCATGGAGGACGTTTATGGGCGGAGGCGAACCAAGGTCCCGGCGCAACTTTCATATTCAGTCTGCCGGATGCCCGCAATAATGAATCATGAACGCAACGGGACCCATAGTATTCGTCGTTGATGACGACAAGTTGTTTCGCAGTTCCACCGAGCGTCTGGTTCGTTTGGCCGGATTCAACGTCCAGTCCTTCACCTCTGCGCGCGATTTCCTGAAAAACTCAAGACCGGAAGGTCCTGCCTGCCTTGTCCTCGACGTTAAGATGCCTGGCTTGAGTGGCATGGATTTGCAGCGGGAACTGACCAAGTCGGGGATCGATATTCCGATCATTTTCATCACCGGGCATGGGGACATTCCCACGTCGGTACGCGCGATGAAGGCGGGAGCGGTGGAATTCCTGACCAAACCGTTCCGGAGCCGTGCGCTACTGGACGCCATTCGAGCTGCCATCGAGCGAAATCGGTCCACGCTTTTAAAGCAATCTGAAATCCGGGAATTGGGGGAGCGTTATGAACAACTCACGCCGCGTGAGCGCGAGGTCATGAAGCTCATAGTCGATGGCCTGCTCAACAAAGAAGTGGCAGCGAAACTCTCCACCACTGAGGCAACAATCAAGTTTCACCGGGCTCACATCATGCAAAAGATGCGCGCCAATTCCCTCGTCGAACTTAATCGGATGGCCGATAAGCTCGACATTCCCAGCCAAAGTTAAGCCTCGGGGATCCTATACCAAGGTTTAGTACGCATCCTCAACCACGAGGGAGTAGATTTTTACTGCTGCTAAGGGATACTCTTACACTCGCACGGGATTTGGTTGAGGAAAAAAATGGATGATAAAATTAAATATCAACGGGAGCCGCTCGTTTCGGTGGTAGATGATGACGACTTAATGAGGAGCTCCACGCGGAGACTGCTCCGGTCGGTCGGACTGCGGGCGGAGGGATTCGCGTCGGCGGAAGAATTCCTGGCGTCCAAGCTGGCGGGAGAAACAAACTGCCTGGTCCTTGATCTGCGGATGCCGGGTATGAACTGCCTGCAACTGCAGCAACGGCTGGCGGAGAATTCAAATCCGATTCCCATTATTTTTGTCACCGCCCAGGCTTCCACAGCAGCAAAGCACCAGGCACTGGAGGCCGGGGCGGTTCAGTTTCTCCAAAAGCCCACGGATAATGAGGTGCTTTTGCTCGCGATTTACCGAGCTCTCAACAAACTGTAAAACGATGAAAGGAAAATGATATGAATGCGACCTTTGATGAATCGAGCACTCTCCCGGGAGAGGGTCTGGATTGGATTAGCCTTTGGCTCCAGCAACCAGAAAAGAGCACGATGAGCCTGGAGCTCTTGATGGATAACCCCAAGAGGAAACCGTATGCGGGCATAGAGCTTTCCCTGGACGATTCGATCGCCAACTGGATCAGGCAACATCAGCGTCCGCTGATCATTTCTGCGGAAACAGAAACCCGCTTTCCCGAATTTGTGCGGCGATTGCTGGAATGCGGCACCAAATACTTCTGTGCAATCCCATTGTTACTAGCGAACCGTCGATGTGGCGTACTCGGAGTGGCCAGCACAAGTCGGGGCGCGTTCGATAATCTTGATTGTGAATTTATGCAGCGTGGCGTGGCGAACGTCGAAAGCGCAATCCAGAAAGGGGGCACGGCGCGGCGCTTGCCGCAAATTGAGGGTGAGCCTGATGACGAAGTGTCCCGCGTTGATGAAGAGTTGTATACGGAAGACAAGTTCGAGGGGATCATCGGGCGAAGTGCTGTGATCAAGTCATTGCGCGATCGGGTCAGAATTGTTGCTCCGACCGGTTCCACCGCCCTTATTCTGGGGGAAACCGGGACTGGGAAGGAACGATTTGCCCAGGCGATCCACCATCTGAGTCCGCGCCGTGACCGCCCCTTTATCAAGGTAAACTGCGCGGCCATCCCTGCCGGCTTGATCGAAAGCGAACTGTTTGGTCATGAACGTGGCGCTTTCACGGGCGCCGTCGGGCGACGGACCGGCCGATTCGAAATGGCACATGGCGGCACTTTGTTCCTCGACGAAATCGGAGATATTCCGCTGGAACTGCAGCCCAAACTGCTGCGCGTACTTCAAGAGCAGGAATTCGAACGCGTTGGCGGGACCCAGACCCCACGGGTAGATGTCCGTATCGTGGCAGCGACGAGCCGCGATTTGCCGCGCATGGTGGCCGCCCGGGAATTCCGGGCCGATTTGTACTATCGCCTCAACGTTTTCATCCTGCGGGTACCGCCGCTACGGGAAAGACCGGAAGATATACCATTGCTGGTTCACCATTTCGTCAGGGTTTTCTCAAACCGGGCAAAGAAGCAAATTTCGGTGGTTCCGACGGAAACCATGGAAGCATTCTCGCGCTACCCATGGCCGGGTAATGTGCGTGAATTGCAGAACCTCGTTGAGCGGGCGGTGATTCTTTCGCCCGATAAAATACTGCGGGCAGCTCTGGACGAATTGCAAACAACCTCAGAGGTCACTGAGGCGGTGCGCGATGGCGGCGGTAACACCCCTTTAACACTCAAGGACATCGAACGTGAGCACATAATTCAAGCGCTGGCCGCGACAAACTGGGTCGTAGGAGGCCCGAAAGGGGCGGCGGCCCGAATCGGACTGGCCCGCTCATCGATGATCGCCAAGATGCAAAAGCTCGGCATCACTCGAGCACAAGCATGAAACGGACCCTGCCGGCATAGAGTCGACGGCATCCGTGAGTAAAAAGCGGATGATGCCACTTGCAGTTTGATGAAAAACTGACTCGTTCCGGTCATGAATGGGCCATGGACACATCCGCGCCGATACCGGAGGGTTGTTTCTTTCCCAACACAAGCCTGGCGGCGGAAACCAATCGTTCCGGCTCGAACCCAAACTTGTTTTGTAGTTCTTTGAGCGGCGCTGACCCCCCAAATGTTTTCATGCCAATCACATGCCCGCTTGAACCGACATAACGTTCCCAGCCAAATGTCGAAGCCTGTTCGATGGCGATGCGGGCGGTCACATCGGGCGGCAAAACGTGGTCGCGGTATGCTTGAGGCTGGCTCTCGAAAATGTCCCATGATGGCATGGAAACGACCCGTGAGAGGATGCCTTCGGCGAGTAATTTTTCATGCGCCTTGACCGCCAGGCTAATTTCACTGCCGGTGGCGATCAGGATAATTTCAGGATTCGCATCCGGAGCATCGGCCAGCACATACGCCCCCTTCGAGACACCTGACGCCGCACCATATCTGGTACGGTCCAGCGTCGGCAATGGCTGGCGAGACAAAACCAATGCCGCCGGTTTGTGGCGCAATTGCATGAGGTAGCGGTAGGCCTCAACCACTTCGTTGGCGTCCCCAGGGCGGAGCGTCACCAACCCGGGAATGGCACGCAGGGAAGCCAGTTGTTCGACCGGCTGGTGCGTCGGGCCGTCTTCGCCATCGCCCAGCGCATCGTGCGTGAAAATAAAAATGGTGGGCAACTCCATCAAGGCCGAGAGCCGCATGGCGGGTTTGGCGTAATCGCTAAAAATGAAGAAAGTGGCTCCGAACGCCCGGAGCTTGGAAAGCGACATACCGTTCACCACGGCCGCCATGGCATGTTCCCGAACCCCGTAATGCAGGTTCCTGCCTCCCGGGCTATAAGCTTGAAAGTTCCCAGCGCTGCCGAAAGTCAGCGTAGTTCGGTTGGACGGGCCGAGGTCCGCCGAGCCGCCGAGCAACCATGGAATGTTTTGCGCCAGCGCATTTAGCACCTTGCCGGAAGCGTCCCGACCGGCGAGCCCTTTAGGGTCTGCGGGGAAATTGGGGAGATTGCGATCCCAGTCCAACGGCAGCTCGCGTCGCTGCATCTGGTCGATCTCTCCAGCCAAAGCAGGAAATTGCTTGCGATACTCCTCGAACAATCGCATCCATTGTTTTCGAGCTTCCCCGCCCCGTCTGCCGATGCCATTTTTGAAATGGTCGTAAACACCTTCCGGAACGAGAAACTTCTCGTTTTCCGGCCAGCCGTAACTGCGCTTGGTCAGACGGATTTCTTCCTCTCCCAACGCTTCGCCGTGCGCGTCAGCCGTGTCATGTTTGTTCGGTGAACCATAGCCGATGTGGCTGTCCAGGATGATGAAGGTTGGCCGCCCTTTAGTTTGCCGAAAAATGTTCAAAGCATGTTCGATGCGTTCCACGTCATTTGCGTCCCCCACACGTAAAACATTCCAGCCGTATGCCAAGAAACGGGCGGCAATATCTTCAGTGAACGCAAGCCGCGTGCTGCCCTCGATAGTGATATGGTTGTTGTCGTAAATCCAACAGAGATTGTCGAGTCCGAGATGACCCGCCAGGGATGCGGCCTCCGAAGCGATCCCTTCCATCATGCAACCGTCGCCGCATACGGTATAAATGCTGTAATTAAAGATCTCAAAGCCAGGCTGATTGAAACGGTTGGCCAGCCACTTCTGGGCAATGGCCATGCCGACACTGGTAGCCACCCCCTGCCCCAGTGGGCCGGTCGTCGCCTCCACGCCAGAAACCCAGTGATATTCCGGGTGGCCCGGAGTTTTACTGTCCAGTTGACGGAAACGGCGGATTTCGTCAAGTGTGACTGAAGGCTTGCCGATGGCTTCATAATCGGCGTTCACGGCCTGGACTCCGGTGAGGTGGAGCATAGACCAGACCAACATGGAGGCGTGGCCGTTTGAAAGCACGAACCGGTCGCGGTTCGGCCAGATGGGATCCTGCGGATCAAAGGACATCATTCGGTTCCAAATCGTATAAACCAACGGTGCGAGAGCCATCGGCGTGCCCGGGTGCCCGGATTTAGCCGCCTGGACCGCATCGATCGAGAGGGTGCGAATCGTGTTGATAGCCAATTGTTCAATATCAGGTGAGTTCATAAATGTTCATGTTGGTTTGTATTTAATCTCAACCCGCTGCCAAGGTGGTTACTCCTTAACCTGGCGGTCGAGCTTCGTCATGGTTTACACAGTAATTGTTCGGGGGGAATGCCACCAAAGACAGGCCGCCACACCGCCCCCGGCAAAGAACAAAAGATCCCACCCATCGGCGACGCCGATATGAAAATAAAATGGTCCAACGAGTTTGCACATGACCGACCAGATGACGAGGTGGGAGAAGGCTTCCAGCCAGTCCGGCGCGCAATCGTTCCTTCGCAGGCCAAGCAAACGTTGCAGCCAGAGCACAACCGGCAGCGCGACGGGCATCAGCAATAAGTCATCGAAATGAGAATGCAGGAACGGCCATGCCCAATAAAAATGCGACTGAGAGCACCCAGCCAGGTGCGGGAGAATCATCAGTTTATTCAAAGCATAGGCTGCGAGGGACAGCTGGAATAAGCGGTCGCGTAAATAACCGAAAATGTTCATAAGGCAAGCAGCACTAATCCGGTTGAGATCGCCAATAACACTTTAAAGAATAAAAGCATGCTGAATTTAGTTTAAATTCTCCTTCACAACCATCGGCTGGCGAGTCCGGCAAATGGTACCGCCACTATTGCGTCTGCCGGATGGGTTTGGATGCTCATGTGTACAAACAAGCTCACTTTTTCATTTCCAAAGACGAAAAGACTTCCGCCAACGATCGGAGAGGACATTGCACTGCGGCGGCAACCTACGCTTCTGCAATCGGGGAATTGCTTTTGGCGGACTTGAGCCGTCGCTGAATCCGCCGTGAACAAGTGTGACAGAAGATTTGGTGTTACTTGGATTTTGCATTTATGCCCTTCTAGTTTCGATTACGCTTTGTAGCGTCCTCCATTTGGTGCCTTGCCATATCCTTGTGGAATGTTTTACATTTTAACCAGATATCCGCTGGCGGTCTGGTTGAATACTGCGACTTGATCGGCCTGCCATTTCTCATCCTTACCCAACTCCCTGGCTAAGATACTGGCGACACGCGGGGCCATGCGAAGAGCGGCCCTGGCGTCGAGAAACAGGGCTCGGGTGCGCCGGGCCAGGATGTCCTCCACAGAACGGGCCATTTCCTCGCGCACGGCCCAGACCACTTCCGCCTCGAGGTAGGGCAGTTGCGAATCCAATTGGCGCCCCAGCGCCGTGTCCCCAGCCATCAGCTTGCGAATCGCAGGCGCATCCGCTCCATAAAAGGAAAGGGAACCAAAATTCGCCGAGTTGGGATGATAGCCGTGAATGTTCAAGTTTCGCGTCAAACACGGCTTATCCGGCAAATCCCCCAGAGTGGCCGCCTGGTCCACGCAGCTCTCGGCCATGTGTCGGTAAGTTGTCCATTTGCCGCCGGTGATGCTTAACAGGCCGCTTTTATCGATATGAATGACATGATCCCGCGAGAGGGCGGCGGTGTTGCTGCTATCGCCGGATTTTACGAGCGGACGGATGCCGGCATAGACGCTCAAGATGTCGGCTTTGGATGGTTTCTTTTCCAAATAAAGGCCCGCGGTTTCCAGCATGAATTCAATTTCCTGCTCCAAGGCGACCGGTTCCAAAGACGCAGCCTGGACCGGAGTATCAGTTGTGCCCACCACAGTATGGCCATGCCAGGGAATGGCGAACATGACACGTCCGTCCTTGGTGTGCGGCACGAGGATCGCGTTTGTGCCGGGGAGAAACGACCGGTCCAATACAATATGCGCTCCCTGACTAGGGGCGATCATTCGTTCGACATCCGGCCCGGCCAGTTGGCGTACCGAATCCGTAAAGGCACCGGTAGCGTTGACGACCACCTTTGCCCGGGCCTCGAAGATTTCGCCGGTCTCGACATTTTGCCAAGTCACCCCATTGACGGTGCCGTCGCTGTCTTTGAGCAACCCTGTGACTTTGGCGTAATTGATCAGCGTGGCACCTTGTTCAGCGGCCGTGGCAATCAGGTTGATGAGCAACCGGGTGTCGTCAAACTGGCCGTCGTAATACACTACGCCGCCGGTAAGGCCGTCAGGGTTGACGTTAGCAACGCGGCGGATGGTTTCCTCTTTGGAAATAAGTTGCGAGGCCCCGAAACCATATTTACCCGAGAGCACTTGATAGACTTTGAGGCCGATGCCGTAGAAGGGACCCTCCCACCAGGCATAACTGGGGACAACAAACTGCAGCTCGCTGACGAGATGAGGTGCGTTTTGACGCAGGAGCCCGCGTTCTTTCAATGCCTCCATCACGAGCGAGACGTTGCCTTGTTCGAGGTAGCGCAAGCCGCCATGCACCAGTTTGGTGCTGCGGCTCGACGTCCCCTTGCCGAAATCATGCTGTTCGAGCAACAAGGTCGCGTAACCGCGAGTGGCGGCATCCACCGCCACACCCGCTCCCGTCGCACCGCCACCGACAATGACCATATCCCAGGCTGGAACACGTTCCCGAGCCTGTTTCAACATTTCGTCTCGTTTCATTATTTGATTGCTTAAGGTTTGCTCCGGCCAGTCATTTCTTCCTGGAGGTTTTTCGTTTAGACTTGGCCGGCGCATGCACTTCCCAATCTTTGGTTCGTTGCAGGGCGGCATTCCAGCGCGATCGCAATTCATCCACCTGCGCCTGCGGCATCTTCGGTTCAAACACCCTCTCGACCTGCCATTGTCTGGCGATACTTTCCAAACTCTTCCAGTAGCCGACGGCCAAGCCGGCGAGGTAGGCCGCTCCGAGGGCTGTGGTTTCCGTCACCGCGGGACGGACGACGGGGGTCTGCAACAGATCAGCCTGAAACTGCATCATGAAAGCGCTGTGACTTGCGCCACCGTCCACGCGCAATTCCTTTAATTTTTTGCCGGTGTCGGCGTGCATCGCGTCGATCAGATCAGCGACCTGGAACGCCACCCCTTCGAGGGCGGCCCGGGCAATATGTGCGGCGGAAGTGTCGCGCGTGATGCCAATGATCGCGCCGCGGGCATAGGGATCCCAGTGCGGTGCTCCCAGCCCGGTGAAAGCCGGCACCAAATAAACGCCCCCGTTGTCCGCGGTGGAGTTGGCCAGCAGATTGACTTCATCGGCTGAGCGCACCAACCGCAGACCGTCCCGCAACCACTGCACTACGGCTCCCCCTATGAAAACACTGCCTTCCAGAGCGAACTCGCGTTTCTTGCCAATCTGGCAGGCAGCGCTTATCAGCAGACGGTTGCGGGACGTGATCGGTTTAGAACCAAGATTTTGGAGAAGAAAGCAGCCGGTGCCATAGGTGTTTTTGGCCTGCCCAGCATGCACGCACATCTGGCCAAACAACGCTGATTGCTGGTCGCCGGCAATACCGGCAATGACGACTTTCTGAAGGCCCAAGGACGTGCTGACTTCACCGTAAACCTCACTTGAGGTGCGGACTTCGGGCAGCAGACTGGCGGGAATGCGAAAGAGCTTGAGCAGTTCCTCGTCCCATTTGCCCGTATGAATGTTGTAGAGCAAGGTGCGCGAGGCGTTGCTGGGATCGGTCACGTGAACATGGTGGCCGCTAGTCAGTTTCCAGATCAGCCAGGTATCCACCGTGCCAAAGAGGAGATCGCCCGCCTCGGCCCGGGCACGCATGCCGGGCACATTATCGAGAATCCAGGCGATCTTGGTGCCCGAGAAATAAGAATCCAGCAGTAGTCCGGTGCGCTCGTTGATCTTTTTGTCGTGACCGGCGGCACGCAATTCATCACACGCTTCAGCGGTCCGACGGTCCTGCCAGACAATCGCGTTGTACACCGCATCACCCGTCTGGCGATCCCAAACGATGGTCGTTTCCCGCTGGTTGGTGATGCCCAGCCCCGCCACGTCACTGGGCCGAATACGGGCCCGACCCAACGCCTCCACGGCCACGGTGATTTGGGTGAACCAGATTTCCTGAGGGTCCTCTTCCACCCAGCCCGGCTTGGGATAAATCTGGCGGATTTCCTTCTGGGCCACCGCCCGGATCTGGCCGTCCTGATCGAAAACGATGGCACGCACGCTGGTGGTTCCGGCATCAAGGGAAAGGATGTATGGCATGGCAGTATGGGGAGTTAAGGTTGAGGGGTGGTTGATTTCAAGTGTAAAGAAAACGATAAGCCCAGGCACCGACCAACCCGCCGATAATCGGGCCAACAATCGGAATCCACGCATAGCCCCAGTCTGACCCGCCCTTGCCGGCGATGGGCAGGAGCGCGTGTACCAGACGCGGGCCAAAATCCCGGGCCGGATTGATGGCATAGCCGGTTGGCCCGCCGAGTGAAAGGCCGATGGCAAAGACAAGCAACCCGACCAGCACCGGGCCGAAGCCGGTCGACCAACCAGGCCCGGACAGATTTGCGGCCGACGGAATGGTCAGACAGCCGAAAACGAGGGCGGCAGCGCCAATGATCTCACAGAGCAGGTTGGCCGGGGCCGACCGGATTGCGGGAGCCGTGCAAAAAACGGCTAATTTGGTTCCGGCATCGGGTGTCTCCTTCCAATGAGGCAGGTAGCACAGCCAGACCAGGACGGCGCCAAACATGGCGCCGGCGATTTGGGCCACGATATAACCGATGACTTTGCCCGCGGCAAGTTTCCCGATCGCGGCCAGACCAATGGTCACTGCCGGGTTCAAGAAAGCACCGCTGATCGTCCCGACAGCATAAACCGCCATCGTCACGGCCAAACCCCACCCGGCGGTGATGGAAATCCAGCCCCCACCCTGCCCCTTGGATTTGTTGAGGATGACCGTCGCCACCACTCCGTCTCCGAAAAGGATCAGCAACGCCGTGCCAACAAATTCAGCCGTATAAGGATTCATAGTTCCAAGTTTCGTCGTGTGATGGTTCAAAAACGGAAGATAGTCCGCAGGCCGAACACCGTGATGGTACTGCGGGTATCGTCTCCGCCCGGATCGATGATGAACTGATTGTCCAGCTGGATGGAACACCAAGGCGTCGGATTGAACTGGTAGTCAAATTCCACGGTGGTTTCCCCGCCCAGACCATGACCATTGATTGCATTGTACGCTTCACTGGCGGCGGTGGAGTTCTCGGAGTAGATGAAGCCCACGCCAATTTTGTCCTGATCCCGCCCCGGAATGAGCCCAGTGTAACGGGCACCGGCGAGGATTTCATAAGTCAGAGCGTTCCGGTCATCGGGCGCCCCCACCGCTTCAAGCAACAGATCGAGCCCCTTCCTGGTCTCCAGCCGCCCGTCGGAATCCGTGGGGTGATACACTGTCTTTTCCACCAGCCCGTACGCATTGAAATCACCCCGCAGCGGTTTGCCGGTATAGAGATTGGTGTAGACATTGAGATTATTGGCGTTGATCCCCAATTTATATACTCCATCATACTGCGTGTGCTGCTCCTGGTACCCCAGCTCGAAGGATCCCCCATAGCCATGGTTAAACTGGTCGTAGTACTTCACACCCCAGCCATCCGGATTATACGGGTTATTGTAAGTGGCATAGATGCCGGTCTTTGCGTAGAGACCGGGTGTGATGACTGATAAATCCCCCCAAAGAACCACCCCGGGTTTGCCGGCCGGACTAAAAGGTTGTTTCGTGGGGAAGATCAAGTTCGGCGCATAACCCAGTTCGTCATTAAAAAGAAGATCGAAAAAATCGGTGGCACCGAACTCGTGGACAGCATCGATTTGCCCAAACTTCACCTTGAGCTGGTCATTGATCAAGCCCTGCTGATACCAGAGCTGATCAATCCGTTCGCTTTGCACCCCGGCGATGCTGCTGGTCAAGGTGTTGACATGCAGGTAATCCCCGGAAAGATTCTGGCCATATTGGCAAATCGCGGTAACAAAAAACTCACCGTCAAAATTGGCCAGTTTGTTGAAATCGATATCGGACGAGGCACGAAAACGTCCGAAATAAATGAAACGATGCTCCTGGCTGCCAGTCGCGTCCGCTTGGAGATCACCGATATCATTGAGGTCAAAAGTTACACCTTTATCTGCCAGCCGGCTACGTTCGCCGCCCCAATCTCCCAATAGATACTGCTGGTCCCACCAAGAAGTGGTGCTCTTCTGCACCGTTGGCGTCGCTCCGATTTCAGCGGATTGCGCGTGTCCGGACGACACCGGAGCACTAACCAATCCGGCAAGCCCCATGGCCAATATCACGGCGTCCGGTTTCTTGCGTGGAAATAAGGAGCCGTTGCAGTGAGCATTGCGCAGCCCGGCATAACGTGCGTATACAACTTGATGGGACCGATCGTATCGCCGGTGGTTGGCATATTTAATTTGAGCAGATTTCATAAGTATCCACTGGTTAATCAATGATGGCTTCAGCGAGCGCGCATACTGCTCCGGTTAGCAATATGCTGCTCAACGGCCTTTAGATTATTTATCACCACGGCCGCGATTCGCTTCGTGAGTTCATAACCGAGCGTACGGTTTTGCGCGCACTGCTGGCGCAGCCAGGTTGCATAGAAAAAGATGGTTTTAGTCGGCTCAAGCGCGCGCGCGCTGAACACAAACTGATATGGCGGAAATAACCAAGACCAACCCAAACTGTCCCCCGGACCCAAAGTTTGCATGGGGACTGTGCCCTGTTCCGGACTGTGTGATTCCACCACGGCTTTGCCTTGAAGAATAAGATGAAAACGATTGGCCGGACCTCCCTTCTCAAAAATCCACTGACCGGCTTCGAATTTGACCTCCATGGCGAACCGCGAAAGCAATTTGACCTGACGGGGACCCAGTCCATCAAAGAATGGTTGTTCGGCAATCAATTTGGACATTGTCTCCAATTGCCGTAGCCCAACCATTGAGTCAGCGAGATAACCATGAGAGATGCTTTTCTTGATTTGATCCCGATCGATTTGCCGGGATGTCTTTCTTGCAGGGCGCAATAGTTCGTCCATCCTGGTGATACGCGGCTTCTTGATTTCCGAAAACCTGTTCATGCGCTTCTTAAGCGTTTCTTTTGCATGAGCCATGCCAAGTCACAAGGGCCCACAAAACAACCAAGAGAAACCGTTGGCGAATTAGCAAAAACAATGATGTCCACTCAAAAAAGGCAAGCCAATGGTTCTAACATCGCGAGCGAACGAAGTCGAAAATCCGACACCGTGTTGAAGGGACGTCACACCACGCGCCAATGCATCCGGCCTTGTTGGAATTGGTTTGGGCTTTCCGCTTTGAAGGCATGCGACCGCGGGGCGTTACGTAGTAGTAATTCCGACGTTCGACGCGACGCAATAGAGCCATTCCTGACACGCATTAGGAGCAAACTTCATCTGCAAAAGCTTGTCGGTGGTGTTGATGAGAGAATTATTGGCAGCTTCTTCAAGTTTGGCATCGAAGATGCAAAGGGTTAGCCCATGAGGAATTTGCAGTTACTGAATTGTTTCACACAGGAGAGCCTGAATGCCTCCGCGCTGGTGCGCGCCCTACAGTTGGCAAGATTCGCCGGGCGCGTCGTTCACGCGCCAAACAAAAACAAATCGCATTTACAAAAGGTCAGGCTTCCGTGGCCAGCACGATTTTAGGAAAACACTATTGGCGACATTCATTTGGGTCTCAAGCGTACAAAGCAAGCACAGCCAAAAACCGACCTCACATGAATTCAACTCATTCTGACGTATTCGATCTTCTAAGAGCGAAGGTGGATTTGGCATGCAAGTGGAGATCCTCTTCGCAAACAGCGACTGCCGAGCGTGTGCGTCTCGACGTGCAGAGCATTGGTTTGTCCGAACGGCAGGATTATAGCGAGGAGGTCTGGAACATTCTTGTGGCGGTGTTCAAAGGGCAAACGCACGCCTTTGAGTACGAAAGCAGCTTCCGGGGAATGCCGGCTTTGGCACAGAGAGTCGAGCCTCGAGGCGGTTTGCTCAACCGGGCAGTTCTGATTTAGGAGGTAAAATGAAAATTCATATTTTTCCTGATGGAGAGGCGGTTGCCGTGGCGGCGGCGGAGTTTATCGCTTCGGAAGCACGGGCGGCGGTGGAAAGTCGGGGCAGATTCATCATGGCTTTGAGCGGCGGTCGCACGCCGTGGCAGATGCTGGGCCATTTGGCCGAGCAGCAGGTACCATGGGCAAGAGTTGAAGTGGTCCAGGTGGACGAACGTATCGCGCCGGCCGGGGATGCCGATCGAAACCTAACGCATTTGCATGAGAGCCTAGCACACGCACCACTTCGCCAAGGACAAATTCATGCAATGCCGGTGGAAGAGAAAGATATGGATTCAGCGGTTCGAAGCTACGCCAAGATGTTGAGCCAAATCGCCGGTACACCGCCGGTGCTTGACCTAGTACAGCTGGGTCTGGGCGCTGACGGACACACCGCCTCGCTAATCCCCCACGACGCGGTTCTAGACGTAACAGAAACGGATGTTTCATTGACCGGCAAGTACCAAGAGCGGCGACGAATGACACTGAGTTATCCGATGTTAAATCGTGCGCGGCGCATAGTATGGGTAATCGTCGGAGGGGAAAAGGCGGGCATGGTGGCGCGATTGTTTGAAGGCGATGTCACTGTTCCGGCGGGGAGAATCCGCCGCGATCGGGCAATTGTGTTTGCCGACAAGTCCGCGGCAGGAGAACTACCATCAAGTGAAAGGAGAGAAAAATGCGAGTGGGAATCGCGACAGATCACGGCGGGTTCGAATTGAAGGAAAATCTGGTTATCCGACTACGAGCGGCAGGTCATGAGATCGTTGATTTCGGGGCTCATACTTTGGTAGCCGAGGACGATTATCCAGATTTTGTCATACCGCTGGCGCAAGCCGTGGCGAGCGGGCATGTGGAGCGCGGGTTAGCGATTTGTGGCAGCGGCGTTGGCGCCGCGTTCTGCGCCAACAAGGTCAACGGGGCCAGAGCCTGCCTGATTCACGACCATTTTTCGGCCAGGCAAGGTGTAGAGGACGACCATATGAACATAATGTGCATGGGTGGTCGAACCGTCGGGGTCCTGTCGGCCTGGGACCTGGTCGAAACCTTTCTCGCAGCGCAGTTTGGTCAAGCAGAACGATATCTCCGGCGTTTAAACAAAGTAAGCGCCTTCGAAAGAACGCGGACGCAGCCGAATTAACGACAAATTAACTATGAGCAATCCTCAAATTCAGAAACTGTGTCACAAGGGCGTTTCAGAACATCCGAGAGATCCGATGCAAGAATTCAGTTCCGCTGACACCGTCAGGTGTGGGGCAAAACCATGGAGAAGATGGAGGGAACACTTCGAAGCCTATCGCGCAAAGTTGCCCATGCTAGCAACAGAACTCGAGCAAATTCGGCGTTGTGGTCGTCGCGTTGCCCCGGAAGGTCATGCCAAACCGCAGGGGTGCGTGATAGCCACCGGGACGCGGGAGGATTTGGGATCGCCAAATAAATCATAAAACAGGTTGTTTCCGGAGAAACCCAATCAGGCGAACGCACTACATGAAGGGGTAATGGAACGGAGTCAGAGTTTTACTTACAGAGAGAATCGACAATGAAAAATACGACAAATTTAGAACACTTCGATATTCCCTTTCAATTCTGTGCAAAAGCAATTGGAAACTCTTTTCTGCTGGCTTTGATAGTCTTGTTGATAGCCGCGTGGTTGGTAAGTGATCCGCTATTGCGATTATTTGATGCCATCACGCGCATGACGAAACAAGGGATAAACAAGCAAAATCGAAGGGAAGGTACGGTAACAAACGGAATGGGCCGCAGCGTTCGCCTGGGATTGATTTCGAGCACATCGATTACGTGGTTGATGACGGCAGAATCGCAGATAAACGCGCAACCGACGGATTCCACAACGCACACGGTGCAGAGTGTGGAACTATCGAGCACAAACATTTGGGTCAATGGCGTTGGGAATGGATTCAGGTCTGGAGCCCAATCGGCCAGTTTAAGCCTGGGTGCGGGGTATGGGGTGCAAATTCTTGGCAGCAGGCAAAGCCATGATCTGGCGCTAGCGGGAATTTCTTACGGGTACATGCTTGGGTCCGTAATGGGCGAAGGGCATTGGTATCGGGGCAATTTGGAGTTGCGCGGTGAATTGATCAGCGGCGGTCAATTTGCGCCGACCAGTGATTGGTTGGTCGGTATCACGCCGCACCTTCGATATAACTTTGCCACTGGGACCCGCTGGATTCCATATGTCGATGTGGGAGCCGGGCTTTCTGCGACCAGCATAGGTCCGCCTGACTTATCCAACTGCTTTGAGTTTAACTTGCAAGCCGCCACGGGCATAAGGTGGTTTATCCGGGATAACGTAGCCCTTGGGATCGAAGCGCGTTACCTCCACATGTCGGACGCAGGCATTAGCAAACCGAATCTGGGGTTAAACAATGTAAATGGGATGCTCGGTATAAGTTGGTTTTTCTAAAAAACATATGAAGGTCAAGAGGCAATTCATCCCGATAGAGTGGAGTGACGTTCATGAGGCGATGAAAATCGCTTACAAGTTATTTCCCGATGACTTTTGTAATAAACCACAAGGCATTCGGGTCGTTCAACCCAAGCGATGTCGAAGGGGATTTGCGGCGATAGTCACACAAGCGACCTGCAGACCAAAAATCGGGTATTGCCAAAAGAAACAGAAATCACGTTCGCGTCATTTTAATCAATCAAGGACAGCAGGCGAATAAAAAAGCAAAAGGGAAGGTTTATGACATTTCCATAAGGTGCAAGAGGGACACCCGGACCAATCTGCAATGAAAGCGTTAATCATTTATCAGGACTTCGCGTCGGCAGCGAAAGCAAATTCGGCGCTGCAGCATGCCGCGCAGTGCCAAGATGTACGCGTGCAATGGGATGTCCGTCCATGGCGGATGGATATGCTGCAATTCCCGCCCACGGCAACTGATGCGCTGGAGGATGCCCTTGATGCGCATTTAATAGTCATTGCGGGTGGTTGTGCGCGATCATGTTCACAGTGGTTACAAGACTGGTTGGAACAATGGGCCACGTGCCGACAGATTGAAGCTTCTGCCTTAGCGGTGATCGGCGCTGGAAGCACAGACAAGTTTTGGCCGAGGACGGGAGCCAACTTGTCCGAATTCGCTAAACGCCACGGTTTAAGCGTCATTTATGACGACCGGGGTACAATTGAGCATGGTCCACTGTTCCCCGTCGGGTTTTTGCTTGATCCCACGCTATCCAAGTACCCGACATTGCCTCAGACGGAGGACAGGAGTAACTCCGATGAAAATCGCGGCTGGGGCATCAACGAGTGAGATTCCTCAAAGACAGGATATTTTTCAGATTAACATTTCTTATATGCGCCAGCGCGACACGAAATTAATAATACACCCAGTCGAATCCTGGCCGCCGGTTCATTTGGCAGGGGGTAGCCAGAGTTTCCGAATTATCGGAGGCAGCCGTCCGGATGGACAATCACCGGAACCTGCGGGTGCTCAAGCCGACTGCCACATAAACCGGGTGTGCTCGATGGCAGGCAAAGTGTTTAACTCTTCGAGCGGTGATTTTTCGCAAATATTTGCCGCGTGCTGCTTTGAGTTTGAGAGTGCCGCAGGGAGATTTTTCATTTTAAGCACAGCAAGCTTAAACGCGCTCAGCCATGAGCACAGTGCATCAAAACCCGTCATCCGATTCCGGGACGACACAAGCCATCTGGAGAATTAACGATATGAAAGCTACACAGCTACTACACAACCTGGGCCAGAGTATCTGGCTCGACAACATAACGCGAGACCTGCTTAGCAACGGAGTTCTTAAACAATACATTGAGAAACTTTCGGTGACCGGATTGACCTCGAACCCGACCATTTTCCAACATGCCATCAAAAACAGTGCGGCTTACGACAAGGCAATTGTTGATGGATTAGCGAAGGGGAAATCGGGAGAGGGGCTCTTCTTTGATCTAGCCATAGAAGATCTAGTCAGGGCAGCCGACCAGTTCCGACCCATATTCAACTTAACCAATGCTGTCGATGGGTGGGTTTCATTGGAGGTGTCGCCACTGCTCGCTTACGACACCGCGACGACGCTGGCGGCCGCGAAGGAACTTTATCAGCGCGCCGGACGTCCGAATCTATTCATTAAAATTCCCGGCACCAAGGAAGGTTTGCCGGCGATTGAAGAGGCCATTTTCGCCGGAATTCCAATCAATGTGACGCTGCTGTTTTCACGAGAGCAGTACATTGCGGCCGCTGAGGCTTACATGCGCGGCATCGAGCGACGTATTGAAGCCGGACTTAATTCCCAGGTGGGATCCGTGGCATCGGTATTCATCAGCCGGTGGGATTCTGCCGTCGCTGCAAGAGTTCCGACGGAATTGAAAAATCATCTCGGTATCGCCGTCGCCAACCGAACTTACAAAGCTTACCGTGAATTATTGATCTCCCCTCGTTGGCAACGGGCGTTCAATTCGGGTGCAAGGCCACAACGTCTGCTGTGGGCCAGCACGGGAACAAAGGATCCAAATGCTTCGGACGTACTTTATATCAAGGAACTAGCCGCACCATTTACGGTCAACACGATGCCGGAACCGACATTAAAAGCGTTGGCCGACCACGGTGAACTAAGCTCGATCATGGCGTCTGATGGCGGGAAGTGTGAAGAGGTCATTGAGAGTTTTATCAAGGGTGGCATCAACGTTGATGCGCTTGCCGGGCAGCTCCAGGCGGAAGGCGCAAAATCGTTTGTGAACTCGTGGAACGATTTGATGTCAGTGATCAATTCCAAGAGCAGATCACTTGAGCCGGCCATTTGACCCAAATGAAATTTCGCGGTTCGAAATTCTCCGTCGAAGCCGCCGGACTGTTCCTGGATTATTCCAAGAACCGCATCACGGACAAAACCCTGAAACTGCTCCTGCAATTGGCCGACGAATCCGGGCTGCGCGCAAAAATTGACGCGATGTTCAGCGGCGAAAGGATCAACATCACCGAAAACCGCGCTGTCCTGCACGTCGCCCTGCGCGCACCGCGCGACGCCACCATTCTCGTCGACGGCAAAAATGTCGTTCCGGAGGTTCATGCCGTTCTTGACAAGCTGGCGGCCTTTTCCGACCGCATCCGCAGCGGTGAATGGAAAGGGTTCACCGGCAAGCCGATTAAAAACATCATCAACGTCGGCATTGGCGGTTCCGATCTCGGCCCGGTGATGGCTTACGAAGCGCTGAAACATTACAGCCAGCGCGGGCTGGTGTTCCGGTTCGTCTCCAATGTGGATGGCATTGATTTTGTCGAAGCCACGCGCGATCTCGATCCGGCGGAAACGTTGTTCATCATTTCCTCCAAGACTTTCACCACGCTGGAAACCATGACCAATGCGCAGAGCGCGCGCGAGTGGCTGCTCAAAGGATTGGGCGGGAAGCAGGCGGCGGTGGCCAAACATTTCGTGGCGGTCTCGACCAACGCGGAAAAAGTCTCCGCCTTCGGCATTGATACGGCGAACATGTTCGGTTTCTGGGATTGGGTGGGTGGCCGTTACTCGATGGATTCGGCCATCGGCCTCTCGACCATGCTGGCGATCGGGCCGGACAATTTCCGTTCGCTGCTGGCCGGGTTTCATGAGGTGGACGAACATTTCCGCACGGCACCGTTCGCGCAGAACCTGCCGGTATTGCTGGGCCTGTTGACGCTCTGGAACACGGACTTTTTAGGCGCGGCAACAATCGCTGTGCTGCCTTACGAACAGTATCTGAAACGTTTCCCGGCGTACCTGCAGCAATTGACGATGGAGAGCAACGGCAAACACGTGACGCTTGAGGGCAAGCATGTCGATTACCAGACCGGTCCGATATATTGGGGCGAACCGGGCACGAACGGACAACATTCGTTCTATCAATTGATCCATCAGGGCACGCGCTTGATTCCGTGCGACTTCATTGCTTTTGGGCACGCGTTGACGCCGCTGGGCCGGCATCACGACATTTTGCTGGCGAATGTCTTTGCGCAGGCGGAAGCGCTGGCCTTTGGCAAGACCGCAGCCGAGGTGAAGGCCGAAGGCACGGCGGAGGCGCTGGTGCCGCATCGGGTGTTTGAAGGCAACCGGCCGTCCAACACGATCCTGATCGAGAAGCTGACGCCGGCGGTGCTGGGCAAGCTCGTGGCGTTGTATGAGCACAGCGTGTTCACACAGGGAGCGATTTGGAACATCGATTCGTTTGACCAATGGGGCGTTGAACTCGGCAAAGTGCTGGCACAACGCATCATTCCAGAATTGGAAAGTA
>JBEKMT010000259.1:0-5581 GCA_050008355.1 Verrucomicrobiota bacterium | reverse complement strand
GCACCAGGTCGTAAAAATGATTGCCGGAAATGTGAAAACCCAGCCGCTGGAAACAATTAAACAAAAAACGCCTGGCAAAATATCTCTGGAAGGCGTTCTTTTCGTGGAAGAGTTTATAGTATTGTTCGTCCATAAGGATCCCTCACTTGGCACCGGTGCCGGCAAAAACGGCGGGGATGGTGCGCAATAGGATCAATAAATCAAGCCAGATGGACCAATTGTCTATGTATTCAAGGTCCAGCCGCACCCAATCCCTGAAGTCCGTGATTTGGTTGCGACCGCTGACCTGCCATAGGCAGGTGAGACCGGGTTTCACACTCAACCGGCGGCGATGCGCCAGGTCATGGAATCGTTTGACCTCATCCACCGGCAGCGGGCGCGGCCCGACGAGGCTCATTTCACCACGCAGCACATTTAAAAGCTGCGGCAGTTCGTCGAAGCTGAATTTCCGAAGCCAGCGGCCAATCGGCGTGATGCGGGGATCATTGGAAACCTTGAACACGGGGCCGGACATCTCGTTCATTGCCGCGAGTTCATGTTTAAACTGCTCGGCATTCGTTGCCATCGTGCGGAACTTCAAGATCGTAAAGGGGGCGCCGTTGAGCCCGGAGCGTTGTTGCCGGAAAAAAATCGGCCCGGGGGAGGTGATTTTGATCGCCAGGGCAACCAGCGGGATGACCGGAATCACGGTCAAAATCACCAGCAGTATCAAAGCACCTACGAAATCCAGAGCCGACTTGGCCAACATTTGCCATGAGGTTTCCGGCGTGCTCCGGAAGATTAGCAGTGGATGCCCCAGCATCTCGTCGAAACTGGCACGAGCGATCTGCGTGGCAAAAAAATCCGCCACCAGCCAGGCTTCCACCCCCTCGATTTCACAGAGTTGAATGATACTCTCAATCCGGTCCAACTGCATGTGCCGGGCGCTGACGAGCACGCCGCTGGCGGAATGCTCATGCAGGAGTTCGATGAGTTGATTCGGCGTACCGTCGGCGATATTAAATTCAGCAGCAATGAAAATACTGTCAGCGGCGCGGCTCTGCAGCATGTCGCGCAAGCGAGCAATTTCCGGCGGGGCGCCGGCGATGATGATGCGCCGAACGTATTGGGACTTCGCCAACCGACTGCTCAAAATCAACCGCAGCAACTCCTCCTTGATCCAGACCAGACCAAAGCTGACCAGCCCGAACAGGGTCATCACCCCGCGGGGAACGATCAGGTGGAAAATATAGATCACCAGCACCAACCCGACGGTTACAATGAGACACCCCTTGAGCAGCGACCACAGCATCACCGTGCGTGAGCCCAGCATTCGGCGGCTGTAAAACCCCTGGGATTCCAGAACCAGCGGCACCGTCGGGAAAATCACCAGATAAAGCCAGACGATTTTGTAAAAGGCGTCCCCGGAAACCGCGTCCAGGCCGAAGAAAAGACGCGAAAACCCCTCATTGCCACGCAATGCAAAGGCCAGCCCGAATGATAGGGCAAATAGGCACGCGTCCGTGAGTTGTTGTAACTGGGTTCGAAAACGATGGTCGCGTTGTAACATGAATCATTAACCGGCATTAAAATCCACACCCATACTGCTTTAACCCTAATCCGCAGAATTCAGCTTGGGCACAAGTTGGAACTCCGGCACCGACAACGCAATCAATTTCTTCATCCTTTCGAAGGTCGCTTCGTCTTGGCCTGGCAGGCAGGCCGAAAAACACGAAATGTAGGACCACCGTTCCAGGACACCATTCAGCAAGAGGTCGCGGGGTATCCACCACGCCTTCCACTTCCAGGCTTTATCCGTGTAATGCGTCGCATCGACAAACCAATAAACGTAAATGCCGTGGACGGTTTCGGATTTACCATCCGCAGTCTGAATCACTTTGACACTCGTGAGTTTATTGACCGGTAAATCATACGCAAAAGGTTGCTCCATATGCACCTGCTCAACCCGTGTCAGGGAATGATCGATGTCCCATCCTTGGCCGGGCATGCAAACTTCGGGATTGTGGATGCTGGTACGGTCGCTACCCATCAGCACCACGCTAAGCTCCGTCCCGAAACCATCGCCCGCCCGGTAATCCCGCACTCGAAAACTGGCGTCATCGGGTAAAAATTTCGTCAACGCCGCCTCTGAATTCGTCAAAATTTCCGACGTATATCCGGGCAACGCCTCCGGCAGCAACACTTCCAACCTGTTGCTGTCCGCCAGGGGATGCGTTTTCACGCCGGGTTCGCCCAGTCGCTGATGTGCCTTCATGTGCATGAGCAATGCCGCCGTGGCGGCGATTACCACCAGCAGTGTTGCCCCCAGGAATGTTTGCGCTCGAGTCATGGCTTGGCAGTTTAGACAGCCTGCGGAGATTGGGGTTCACTTTTCTCCAGTAGACGGGAGATGAAGAAGATGCAGAGAATCGCCACCAACAAGGTGATGAACCCGAACTTGGTTTCGACGGCCTTGCCGGCGTCCTGGCCGAATGTTTCCGCCACCCCAATGGTGAAGCATAACCGCACCACATTTCCCAAGACAGCCAGCGGCAGCGCCGAAAGTACCAATACCGCGCGTTTCCAGGGTGATTTAAAAGTCGTAAAACCGTAAATGGTCGTCAGTGCCAGCAGCGCAACCAGGCTGTGAATGCCGCTGCAAGCCGCGGCAACTTCATAGCCAAAGGTATGCTGTGCGTCATAAAGCTGCGTGCCATCGCGAATCAGATCTGGCGCCAATCCCAGGTGTGCAATCACATAAACAATCCAAGAAACCATCAATCGCAACCGCAGAGTCAGCCAGTTCGCCGTTTCACCGGCGGGAATGCTAAACACCAGCAGGAAATACGGAAAGAAACTGGATTTCAACCAATATTTACCCCATGCCAGGCCGGTCAAACCATAGAGACCGAGGAGAAAGCCGATCAGGGATAATTTTGGTTGCTGCGCCATAAAGCCCAGTACATGGCAAAACAATCCGCACAGAACTAAAATCGCACCTGGCCACCAAAATCCCAGTGGCCGCGCGACCAGTTCTTTGCGTTTCCACCAATAAAAGATCATCACCACAAACGGAATCAATAATCCATGTTCTTCCTCCGCAATGGGCGAGACGTAAGAGTCGTACATCCAGGCAAATAAAGACGACGACGGCACATAACCAAAGGTGGAATTGCCTACAAAGGCAAAAAGCAGCACCCAAGCTGTGGCCAACACAAAAAAGAAGGCTTTATTCGGGAGCATCTGCCATTCGTCCCTGCAGCGATAAGCTAAAATCGGCACCGCAGCGACAACGGCTGCGCCAAAAAGCAGTAGCGGCAGACTTCCACCCCGGAATTGCACGCCGGTGTAATAATAGGCTACCGCCAGGAGGGCTAGAAAGGCGATTTCATGAGGCCACAACATCCCGCCGATTGGCGGCTGCTTGGCTGTCTGAGTTGTGGTCACAATTGGTAAATTTTCTCTATTGAGATAGCGAAATAGCAGGATTTTCTCAAACAAATTCGTGTTAATTCACACTGGGGGAAACCGTTTCAATCCGAGCAACTGCCCCAAGAACTTTAGGACAAACAGGGGATTGTTGCGCAAGTAACGCTTCGCCAGGCGGCGCGGTTCACAGCACAGCCGGTAAAACCATTCCAATCCGCCACGCTGCATCCACCGCGGGGCTTGCCGGACACGCCCGCTATGAAAATCAAATGCCGCGCCCACCCCCGCCATCAAGGTCACATCGAGCTTTGGTAAATATTCCGCCATGAATTTTTCCTGTTTCGGTGTGCTTAAACCGACCCACATAATGTCCGGGTGCAAAACCCGGATGCGATCCTGAAGCTCTTTTTCCTCCAGCGCATTTAGTGCGCGAAACGGCGGCGTGAATGTACCTGCCACCACCAGCCCAGGAAATTTTACCTTCAACTTCTCTGCCAACAATTCAGCCACGCCGGGAGCCCCGCCATAAAAAAAATGACGACAACCGGATCTCTCGCTCCACGCACAAACCTCCAGCATCAGGTCAGGTCCATAGACCCGGTCCATTTCCGCCTGCCGGTTCAATTTTCCCGCCCAAACCATGGGCATCCCGTCCGGCGTGCAAAGAAAAGCTTGGTTCAAAATGGTTTTGAAACCACTATCGTCCTGTGCCTCCATCACCCCGTGCACTCCCGTCACGCAAATATAGCCTTTGTGTCGGGCTGCCACTGCCGCGGAGATGGCGCCCAGGGCGGTTTGCAGGTTCAAAACGCTGATGCCCACCCCGAGAACATTGACCTTTTTGATGGTCATAATTGATTCGCCGTGAGCATATCCGTTGAACCGCAAAAGGCCAGTCTGCGCGAAAAATCTTCCTTATCTTTCCATTTTCGCCCAAATTTCTGCCGCTACTTGATTACCATGAAGCTCCTTGTCTTCGCCCACACACCGCCGCCGCATCATGGACAGAGTTACATGGTCAAGCTCATGCTCGACGGTTTCGGCGGAGATGCACGCACCCGGCCTGCCGGCTCCAGGCACCCGCTCGGCATCGATTGCTACCACGTCAACGCGCGCTTCTCCCGCGATCTTACCGACGTGGGTGAATTTCAGGGAGCCAAGATTTTCCTGATCTTTTGGTTTTGCCTGAAGGCTATCTGGATTCGCTTCCGTCACGGAGTCAACAACTTCTATTATGTGCCTGCCCCTGGCAAACCTGTGGCTTTATATCGCGACTGGTTGATCATGTTCATTTGCCGGCCGTTTTTTAAAAACATGATTCTCCACTGGCACGCCGCGGGCCTCGCCAAATGGCTCGAAACCTCCACCACCATCAGCGTGCGCGCCGCCACCTACCGGCTCTTCCGGCCTGTTGATTTGAGTATCGTACTTTCGCGTTACAACTTTGCCGATGCTGAGAAGCTATTATCCCGGAATATTCGCGTGGTCAACAATGGCATTCCCGACCCTTGCCCCGATTTCGAACAATCGATCCTGCCGCGCCGCCAGGCTCGTTTGGCGGCGCGCACCAGATTAATGGCCAATGAGCCATCAGCCCCGCAGCAAAATCAGCAAACCGGCGACGACCCGCATATCGTCAATGTTCTTTTTCTAGCCCATTGCACGCGAGAAAAAGGATTATTCGACGCCTTGGAAAGTGTCGTCATCGCCAACTCAGAACTGGAGAAAACAAATTCGCCCTTGCGCCTTCACCTCACGGTCGCCGGCAGTTTCATTAACGAGGATGAGCAATCCGAATTTCGTCAGCGTGTGAAGCAACTGGCGTTTGAGAGACCTTCGCCCACTATCGTGAGTATTCTGGGTTTTGTCAGCGGTGAGGAAAAAAGACGCGCCTTCGCCAATAGTGATCTTTTCTGTTTTCCCACGTTTTACGGGGCGGAGAGTTTCGGTCTCGTGCTGGTGGAGGCCATGTCGTTTGGCCTGCCGATTGTCACCACACGCTGGCGTTCCATCCCCGAATTGTTTCCTGGAGATTATCCCGGACTGGTAGACGTTCGGTCACCGTCGCAAACCGCCGCCGCCCTGGTCTACTTCGCCACCAGCGTGAACGACCAATTCGCACAACTGCGCGGAATCTTTCAACAACGCTTTTCAGCCAAACAGCACCTTGCTG
>JBEKMT010000258.1:0-5622 GCA_050008355.1 Verrucomicrobiota bacterium | reverse complement strand
CTTGGGCTTTAACCGCTAGCACTCCGGGCCTGGGCGGTCAGTTGAACTCAGTTCCGAATGATCCTGACGTCATATGGATGGCTTCTCATACGTCGGCACCCTCCAGCGGCACCCCTTATTATCCCTGACACGGTTCGGCCCCCTTCATTGTGCCTCCGGTACAAGTTTAAAGGCATAGCGGTGACTTAGGTTGGGCTAATGTTGGCAAGCAGCCAATTTTTCAACCACCCATGTTCGGCCCATGCCAAAACTTGGCGGGCTTGGTTTTCAACCAGGCTTGCTGAATTCCCGCAGGTCGCTGACAAAAGTGTCCACGTCTTCCGTGGTGGTATCCCAACTGCACATCAGGCGCGATTCGCCGGGCGTGATGACGCCCGTATAAAAATGCCAGCCACGTTCGTGTAATTTTTTTGCCGCTGCCGCGGGCATTTTTGCAAACACAGCATTTGACTGTACCGGGTACAAAATCTCCACCTCGGGAACCGTTCGCAACCCAGTGGCCAAGCGTGTGGCCATTTCGTTGGCGTGCCGGGCGTGACGCAACCACGCGCCGTCTTTTAACATCCCCAGCCAGGGCGCGGAGAGGAACCGCATTTTCGAGGCAAGTTGCCCTCCTTGTTTGCAGCGGTAATCAAAGTCGCGCGCGAGCTCGCGGTCGAAGAACACCACGGCTTCGCCCAGCGCAATGCCATTCTTGGATCCGCCGAAGCACAGGACGTCGATGCCTGCGCGCCAGGTAATGTCCGCCGGGGCGACCCCCAGCGATGCCACCGCATTGGCGAATCGCGCACCATCCATTTGCACGCGCAGGCCGAATTTCTTTGCCTTTTCCACGAGGGTTTCGATTTCAGCGGCTGAATAAACCGTGCCAGTTTCCGTGGCTTGCGTGAGACTCAGGGCGCGTGGTTTCGGGTAATGAATGTCGGTGCGCTTGTTGACAGCGCTGGCGATTTCCGCCGGGTCAATTTTGCCCGCCGCACCGCCCAGCAGCAGAATCTTGCTTCCATTGGAGAAAAATTCCGGCGCGCCGCACTCGGAGGTTTCGATATGTGCAAGTTCATGGCACAGGATGCTATGATACGACTGGCACAAGGAAGCCAGCGAAAGGGAGTTGGCGGAGGTGCCGTTGAAAACAAAAAACACCTCGCAATCCTTCTCAAAGATTTCACGGAGCAGATCCGCCGCCCGTTCGGTCCAGAGGTCATTGCCGTAGCTCACCTCGTGGCCTGTATTCGCCTCGGCCATGGCCGCCCAGGCTTCCGGGCAGATGCCCGAATAATTATCGCTGGCAAAATGACGATTTCTATTCATGGTAAAACAACCCGCGGTCGGGACACCAGTTCACTGTCTGCGAAATTTGCGCAATCAGACCGGGTCTCTCCTTTGCGGTGATGAATTCTGCCTGTTTTCAACCCAAAACCAAAGCGCGAAATTTCCGCGGCATTTTGGTTGTTTCTTGCTGGTCGAATTCATTCCTGCGGCGGCCAACGAATCCATCCAGACCGCGAACCGACCTTGCTGGCAACCTGGCCACGAAATTTAAATGCCGCCGCAAAACCTCGATTTATCCTTGCCGGACGGCGTATTTTAGCATTGGCTCGCGCCCGGATTATGTAATGCTTTCCGGGAAGTTGCATGAGCATTCTTGAAGTCAAAAATTTAAAGGTGCATTTTCCCGTGAAGCAGGGGTTTTTCAGTCGCGAGCGGGAATTTGTCAAGGCGGTCGACGGCGTAAGTTTCAACATGGCAGCCGGTGAAACGCTCGGCTTGGTGGGCGAAAGTGGTTGCGGCAAATCGACCCTGGGACGCGCCATCATGCGGTTAGTTGAGCCGACGGACGGCCAGGTTTTTCTGGACGGCGAGGACATCACAAAGATGCATGGCGCGGCCTTGCGCTCGCGCCGGCGCCGGTTTCAAATGATTTTCCAGGACCCCTTCGGCTCGCTGAACCCCCGCATGACCGTCGAACAAATTGTCGGCGAAGCTCTCGATATCCACAAGCTGACCGACAGCAAATCAGCGCGTCAAAAAAGAATCTCCCAATTGCTCAAGGATGTCGGCCTTGATCCGGTATATGCGCAGCGTTATCCGCATGAGTTTTCCGGCGGTCAGCGCCAGCGCATCGGCATCGCTCGCGCCCTGGCGGTGGAGCCGGAACTGATCATCTGTGACGAACCCGTGAGTGCGCTGGACGTTTCGGTGCAGGCGCAGATCATTAATTTGCTCAGGGATTTGCAGCAACAACGCGGCATCGCCTATCTCTTCGTCGCTCATGACCTGGCGGTGGTCGAGCATATCAGCCACCGGGTGATGGTGATGTATCTCGGAAAAATCGTCGAAACGGCGGACGCGAAAAGTATCATCCGCGATCCCCAGCATCCTTACACCCAGGCGCTGATCTCCGCCGTGCCGGAAGTGGATGCCGATTCCAGACGGCAAAGGGTCGTGTTGCCGGGTGACGTGCCGTCACCGATTCATCCGCCGGGCGGCTGCCCGTTTCATCCGCGCTGTCCAATCGCCGAGGACAAATGCAAGCATGATGTGCCTCTGCTTAGTGAAATCAGCCGCGGCCAATATGCCGCCTGTCATTTCGCGGGCAAGAAAATCACCGCCTCAACTTTTTGACCTCTGCTTCTGACGGGCTGGTTTGCTTCGGGACCCGATATTGCGAGTAATTGGATATTCGAACTAATTAAGGCCAGTTGTGTCTTGGGTCGGAGCGCCGCCGATCTCGAAATCATGCTGGCCCCTGGCTCTCCCCGCCTTGACAAAGATTCGATAAACAGTGTTCGTTTCAAGTTGGCCCGCTTCGGCTCCGGCAATGGAGGGCCTCATGCCGCGAATCCGTCCTCCATAAATAAAATCCTTCACCGGCGCAGAATTTGAATCCGTCACGAGGTGCCAGATCGGGAGCGTTTTGGGGTCTTTTTGAAAATCAGCCAGGGGGACGACTTTTATTTCCGTTAGCCTGATCTCGGCTGGTTCAACGCCGAAAATCAAGCTCGGTCCCGCACCGGCCTCCTGGCGGCGATAGTGCACCTCCCGAATGGTGTGGAAGATGTGGATGGACTTGGGTTTGAACCAGTCCGTGAACCAAATCAGATAGACCGCGGCCAGCGCGATCAAGAAAACTGCTAGCAACCAGTTCTTTTTTGTCATAAATTTTTGTAACGTGAGACCAAAGCACGGCGTCGTACTGTGTGTCCAGACGCACCCAGGGAACCGTCGGTTATGAGAATAAACAAGCAAATCCAATTCGGCAAATCTGTCCGCGAAAAACTTGCTCGCGTGCGGGCAGCGTTCACTTTGATCGAACTGCTTGTTGTTATTGCCATAATTGCCATCCTTGCGGCAATGTTGCTGCCGACATTAAGCCGCGCCAAGGAGGCGGGCAAACGAATTTCCTGCCTCAACAATCTGCGCCAGCTGAGCCTTGCTTCGCAGATGTATGTGGACGATAGTCAGGGCTATTATCCTCCTCGTTCCCAGACCAACCGCTGGCCTAACGCACTTTATGACAATTATGGGCACAGCCTGAAACTGCTCCTTTGCCCTAGCGAAACCACCAACGCCCCGGACACAGGTGCGGATTCGACCGTGGCTGATTCCGCTCCGCGCAGCTATTTTATCAATGGCTGGAATGATGTTTTTCAAAATTCGGCCGGTGATCCTCAAGGCTTGAACGATGGCGATAGAATGAAGCAGTCCGCAATCGTTTATTCGAGTGACACTCTTCTGTTTGGCGAAAAAACCGCGCAACACCTTGATTTCTATATGGACTTAAATGAAGGGGAGGCAGGCAACGATTTTGAAGGCATTCTCAATCAAAGCGCCCACGACGCAACCGCCGCGGATCGTATTGCCGGTTCCGGTTCCGGCGGAGCAAACTACGCCATCTGCGACGGCAGCGCGCAGTTCATCAAATTTCCTAACGCACTCCAGCCGCTTAACCTCTGGGCGGTCAGTGATGCCAGCCGAACAAACTACGCTGCCAGTTATTGAAATTGTCCGTCACATACGAGCGATCGTTGGTGGCTGCCCGTTTCAATTGCGCTCTAATTTTTGTATGCCTTGCCACACTTCAGTTATTCAAATCTGAGCTGGAAGTTGCGCGTGCCACGACGAAGGGTTCTCGTCACGCCCCAAATTTCCGATTGCAATTCCGTTTCTGCATGGCATGATTTGCAAACCCAAACGTCGGGGCGTAGCGTAGGCTGGCTAGCGCGCTTGGTTCGGGTCCAAGAGGTCGTGAGTTCGAATCTCACCGCCCCGACCATTCTTCAGAGATTTCCCCAAGAAACCAGCGCTTTGCGGATAATTCCCGTGATCCTTAGTTCCTCTTCTTAATTTTAATTTGTCCGCCGGTCCGTTGCCCAAGGCTGCCGCTTTTCATATTTTGATCACCGATTCCTTGGATGGCCGCCAATGAAAAGAAAACGCGACCAAAACATTTGAAAGACGATTCCTGAAATAGCTTGGTCAAAATTTGGCAAGAAAATGCCAACGGAAGGTTGGCTGCTTTGAAGTGGCTCCGGCTTAATCATGGCGATTGACTATGACTCTTTCGTTGCCCACACCAAACGCCGGGACGCGGCTCAACCAATTGCTGCCCGGGCAATGCGCGGTGGTCCGGCATGTCGAAAGTGAAAGTGAAGACATTCAGCGTCTGAAAATGCTGGGCGTCTGTGTTGGGCGCCGCGTGGAAATCGTCAAAGCCGGCGATCCCTTGATCATTCGCATCTTCAGTTCGCGGATTGGTATTTCCGCTTCGCTCGCCACACGTGTCTGGCTTGAAGTCTGTACGCCGGAACATTGCGCACTTTCAGCAGGCTCCTGACCATGAGCGACTGCCATTCCAGAAACGGTTTCGAGCTTCACACCCGCAATCGTGTTACCGGGAATAACGCGACATTGACACCGCCTCCTCGGCATCATCCTTTTACGATCGCGCTGGTGGGTAACCCGAATGCCGGCAAAACCACCTTGTTCAATGCTCTGACCGGACTGCGCGCCAAGACCGCCAATTTTCCCGGCACGACCTTTGAGCGAAAAGTGGGCCGGGCGAATATCGGTGGGTGTGAAATTGCAATCGTTGACTTGCCCGGGTTGTATAGCCTCGAAAGTGCTGCGCCGGAAGAAAAATTGGCGAGCGACGCACTGCGCGGGCGTCTCGAGAATCAAACCGCGCCGGATGCTGCGCTGGTAATCGTGGATGCGACCAATCTGGAACGAAATCTATTTCTGGCCAGCCAGGTTCTAGAGCTCGAGTGTCCGGTCATTGTCGCGCTCAACATGATTGACATGGCGGCGCATGAGGGCATCCACATCGATGTCAAAAAACTCCGCTCGGAACTCGGTTGTGTTGTCGTGCCGATTTCCGCGCGCACGGGCATAGGACTGGACGAGCTACGGCGCAAAATCGCGCGTTTGATCCAGGCCGATGGGACGGAATCAGATTGTCTAGCCCAACGGTGCAAGCCCGCATGTGACAGGGGATGCGGTGGATGTCCCTATCAGGCGCGTTTTGAATGGACCGAATCCGTGTCTGGAAAAGTGAGCAATGCCGCCGTCGCCCGCCGTTCACAACTTACCGAGAAATTGGACAAGATTCTCACGCATCCG
>JBEKMT010000257.1:0-5629 GCA_050008355.1 Verrucomicrobiota bacterium | reverse complement strand
GGCGTTGTATGAGCACAGCGTGTTCACACAGGGAGCGATTTGGAACATCGATTCGTTTGACCAATGGGGCGTTGAACTCGGCAAAGTGCTGGCACAACGCATCATTCCAGAATTGGAAAGTACAACCCCGCCAAAATTAAAACATGACAACTCGACGAATCAATTGATCCGTCGCTACCGCACACTGAAAGGTTTATGAACACAAAAAAATTGCAACTCGGGATGATCGGTCTCGGACGAATGGGCGCGAACATGGTTCGCCGCCTGATAAAGGACGGCCATAGCTGCGTGGTCTATGACCGCTCGGCGGACGCCGTAAATAGTCTGGCCAAGGAGAAGGCAACCGGCTCGTCGTCCCTGGCGGATTTTGTTAAGAAGCTCGCGCAACCCCGCGCCATCTGGTTGATGGTGCCGGCTGGTGTGGTGGACCACACGATTGCCGACCTGCTTCCCCTGCTCGCCCCCGATGACATTTTGATTGATGGCGGCAATTCCTACTACATCGATGACATTCGCCGGGCCAAAGAATTGGCCACCAAAAAAATCCATTACGTGGACGTCGGCACCAGCGGAGGCGTCTGGGGCTTGGAACGCGGCTATTGCATGATGATCGGTGGCGAAAAAGATATCGTCGCCCATCTGGACCCGATTTTTTCCACGCTTGCGCCAGGCATCGGCGACATCCCGCGCACTCCGGGTCGCCCGGCGGCCACCGGCACTGCCGAACAGGGCTATCTGCACTGCGGCCCCAACGGCGCGGGCCATTTCGTGAAGATGGTCCACAACGGAATCGAATACGGCATGATGGCCGCCTATGCGGAGGGCTTGGGCATCCTCCGCGATGCAAACGTCGGCAAGGGCACGCATGAAGTGGATGCCGAAACCACCCCGTTGCGCGACCCGGAACATTATCAATATGACCTCAAGCTCGGCGACATCGCGGAAGTATGGCGACGTGGCAGCGTGGTGGCCTCATGGCTGCTGGACCTCACCGCCTCCGCCCTGGCGAAAGACCCGGAATTGGCAAAATTCGCAGGCCGCGTCTCCGATTCCGGCGAAGGTCGCTGGACGATCAAGGCGGCGATTGACGAAGGCGTGCCCGTGCCCGTCCTGACGGCCTCCCTCTTCGAGCGGTTCAGCTCGCGCGGGGCGGCGGACTTTCAAAACAAGTTGCTCTCGGCCATGCGCTACGAGTTCGGCGGGCACGTGGAGAAGACCTCGAAGTAATCAAATCCAGTAAATGATTTATGCCTCCCGCTCATTCTGACGCGCTGGTGTTTTTTGGCGCCACCGGCGATCTGGCTTACAAGAAAATCTTTCCTTCGCTGCAGGCGATGTTGAAGCGCGGTAACCTGAACGTGCCGGTGATTGGCGTGGCCAAGGCTGGCTGGAATCTGGAACAACTCAAGGAGCGCGCCAAGGACAGTCTGGAAAAGCATGGCGGCCTGGACCCGGTGGCATTTGAGAAACTGAGCGGCCTGCTGCGTTATGTGGACGGGGATTACAACGACGCGGCGACGTTCCAGGCCATTCAGAAAGAACTCGGTTCCGCCCGGCGTCCGGCCCATTATCTGGCGATTCCGCCGGTGTTGTTCGGCATGGTTGTGGAGCAACTGAGCAAGGCTGGTTGCGCCCCCGAGGGAGCACGCGTGATTGTTGAAAAACCTTTCGGCACCGACCTGGCTTCCGCCCAACGGCTGAACGGCATCCTGTTGCGCAGTTTCGACGAGCAGCGGATTTTCCGCATCGATCATTACCTCGGCAAACGTCCCGTGCATAACATGCTGTTCTTCCGGTTTGCAAATGCCCTGCCGGAATCCTTTTGGAACCGCGAACACATCGAAAGCGTGCAGTTGACGATGGCGGAGGATTTCGGCGTGCAAGGCCGCGGCGCGTTTTACGATGCCACCGGAACGATCCGGGATGTGATCCAGAATCATCTGTTTCAAATCGTGGCCAACCTCGCCATGGAACCGCCGGTGCGCACGGACAGCGAAACCATTCGCGACGAAAAAGTAAAGGTGTTGAAAGCCATCCCCCCGCTCGAAGCCAAAAACGTGATTTGCGGCCAGTTCAAAGGTTATCGCAGTGAACCGGGGGTGAAGCCGGATTCACAGACGGAAACTTTCGCGGCGTTAAAATTGGAGGTGGATTCCTGGCGCTGGCGCGGCGTACCGTTTTATATCCGTGCAGGAAAATCATTGCCGGTAACCGCCACGGAAATGTTGGTGCGCTTGCGCCAACCGCCGACCATGTATCGGGGCTTTGACCTGTCCCAGAACTATATGCGCCTGCGCATCAGCCCGGACGTCGGGATCGCACTCGGGGTCAACTCGGTCTCGGTGGAATCGGACTCGGTTGCCCGCACGGAAGAATTGCTGGCAAGCCGTCATCCGGACTCCCAGGAAATGGATGCCTACGAACGCGTGCTCGGTGATGCCATGGCCGGCGACGCGACTTTATTTGCGCGCGAGGATTATGTCGAGGAAGCGTGGCGCATCGTTGATCCCGTGCTCAAGGCCGCCACGCCGGTTTACGATTATGAACCGAAAACTTGGGGACCGCGTGAGGTTGAACAGGTCACCCCGCCCGGCGGATGGCATAATCCGGTGGTTTGAACTATGGATTAACACGTTCGGGAGAGACTCCTGGTCCCGATCATCGGGTCGAGCCCAGGTCAACTTGGTTTACCTGTGAAGCGTTCCCAGCCGAGACCACAATTCGCGAAACCGGCAGTACAATTCGCGGCAACCAACTTGTGGTGGGCTTGGAGAGCTGCTCCTGTTGCAGTGTTCATTCCTCATTGGCGCTACCAACACTGAAAAGATTTTCAAGTTCTCGGGAGGTTAAATAATAGATAGGTGGCAGGACAGTATTCGAATATTGTATGTCATGAATAAAAAATACTTGATTGGAAACGCTATTCTTTGGGCCGCTGCCATCGTTGCCTCGGCGCTGGTTCATGCCCCACTTATACTGTCCAGCGTTATCATACCGGCATTGGCAGCCTGCTCTCTTGTCGTGATCTGTCCCAAGTCGAAGTGTCCTGGTGGCCAGGAATAGAGCATTCTTTCATATTAATGGAGTCACGCCGACAGCAAGTCGCCGACATGCCTTCTGGAAGTGATTGCCTCCCAGCCGTGGAACGCAGTGCAATTCGTGGACGCTTGCCGCAGGCAAAGCAATGATCCTGCAAAACCACCTAAGCGGGAGGGGGGCCGTTCCTCAAACGTCGGCGTACTAGCGTACGCGTAGTTTAATTCGTGGCAGTTGCGGCCGACTTCTGAAAATTGAAGTCATTGACCATGTAATTATCCCCGATGCCAATCACTCCTCGCTCCGCGAGCCCGGTTAATTATAATCATTGCCTTTGCCGGTAAACGGAAGCGGCTGAATTCAAGTGGGTTCGGCCGTCTTTGCCAATTTGGAAATTCGCCATGTATTTGTAACCGTTATGTTGCTACCCCTCCTTTGACGGGATTCAAGAAGTATGGTTAGCTCAATTAAGGTTCAGGTAGTGTTTTGAATTCGGCAACCCGTTAAAATGGACCGATTCTCATTCACTACCTGAATCCAAAATAAGGCGGCCTTCAATTGGGGCACGCCGTTTCAATGAACCGCAACCGATAAACAGGAGAATCTTATGAGCGTGAAACCAATTCCCGACGGCTATGCCAGTGTCACCCCGTATCTAATTGTTCAAGGCGCATCCGATGCAATTGAATTTTACGAAGACGTGTTCGGTGCAACTTTACGCATGCGCCTGCCAAGACCGGATGGCAAAGTCGCCCATGCTGAAATCGAAATCGACGATTCAGTGATCATGCTGGCCGATGAATGTCCCGAACGCGGCGCAAAAAGTCCGCAAACCATCGGCGGCACGCCAGTGTGCCTCCATCTTTATGTCACTAATGTTGATGAAGTTTTTGCCAATGCCCTGGCAGCAGGAGCCAAACAGCTAAGACCAGTCGAAAACCAGTTCTACGGCGACCGCTCCGGCATGTTTTCTGATCCATTTGGTCATCGCTGGAATGTGGCAACGCATGTCGAGGACGTGTCGCCGGATGAGTTGCAACAGCGTATGGCCGACATGAGCAAGAGCGAATCCTAACTAACCTTTTGACCATCTCACTGGATCGAATACGGTCGCAGCATCAAGTAACGCGGGGTAGAGCACTGCAGCCCGCCTTTGCGGTACGCATATGCGCCAGAACTGGCAAGTGGTTCACGGTGTGCTTTGCCAACAGTTTGCAGCGCCAGACTAGGCATATTCCGAAGGTAACCGCCTTTAATGCGATTCTTTGTCCCCCTCTTGGCTCTTGGCTATTTTCGGGCACTTACGGCACCAGCCGGATGCGCCAGAAGTTGTTGGTGGCCGGATCGGGCATATTCGTGAACAGCAACTGTCCGAGCGGGCCGGCGGGATTGGTCGCCTGGGGAATCCAGTCGGGTGGCTGCAGATTGAATGTGCGCTCCAGAGCGTAATTTGTTCCCGTTAGGCCCACAAAAGATAATTGCACATCACCGTCATTCAAGAGCAGTCCGGAAAGCCGATCGTAACTCGACGGGACCCCGGCCAGAATCTGCACGGGCCGGTTGGTGTTATTAAATGTGCCGT
Source organism: Verrucomicrobiota bacterium (assembly GCA_050008355.1). GTDB lineage: Bacteria > Verrucomicrobiota > Verrucomicrobiia > Limisphaerales > UBA11358 > UBA11358. Next base: position 1,011 of record JBEKMT010000257.1, on the reverse strand, counting down.
CACCCAACTCCCCAAAAGTGTTTTCCCCCATCGCCCACAGACTGCCATCGCTTTTGACAAATAAACTGTGGTTTGATGCCGCAGCAATCGCGGTCACGCCGTTGGTCACGATCATCTCGGGCGTGACCATGCTGTTCGTGGTGCCGTCGCCCAACTGGCCGAATAAATTATAGCCAGTGCCCCACAGACTGCCGTCGCTCTTGAGAAATAGAGTGTGGGAAGATCCGGCGGCAATCGAGGTAACGCCATTTGTCACGATCAGTACAGGGAGGCTGCGGTTACTCTTGGTCCCATCGCCCAATTGCCCCACATTGTTTTCCCCCATGGCCCAGAGACTCCCATCGTTCTTCAGAAACAGACCAAAGTCTAATCCGCAGGCAGCTGCCACGACGCCGTTGGTAACCATCGCAGGCTCGTTGGTTCCGTATGGGGAGTTGGTGCTGAAAGTACCAATTCCAAGCTGGCCATACTGGTTGTTGCCCATGGCCCAAAGACTACCATCACTCTTCAAGAACAATCCATCGTTCGCGCCGGCGGAAATGGCGGTCACACCTCCGGACAAGATCTGCTCGGGCAGGTTCCGGTTGGTGTCTGTGCCATCACCCAACTGCCCATAGAAGTTGTACCCCATGCCCCAGAGACTACCGTCGGCCTTGAGAAACAGACTGCTATCTGATGCCGAAATCGCCACGACCCCATTGGTCACCAATACGGGCCGGTTGGTTCCGTAGGGGAAATTTGTGCTGAAATATCCGATTCCTAGCTGGCCATATAAGTTGTCACCCGTGCCCCAGAGACTGCCATCGGTCGTTATAAATAGGCTGGTGGCGAGTCCGCCTGAGATGGTCGTGACCCCGCCGGGCTCAATCATCACTGGCCGGTTTGTTCCCTCGGGTGAATTGGTGCTGAAAACGCCAATGCCCAGTTGACCATAGTAGTTCTGGCCCATACCCCACAGGCTGCCATCACTTTTCAGAAACAGGCTGTAGGTTCCCGTGCTTGAAATTTTCG
>JBEKMT010000256.1:0-9007 GCA_050008355.1 Verrucomicrobiota bacterium | reverse complement strand
TGAACGCTGCCTTGCGAATCCTCCTCCTTTTAACACCGATGCAACCGCCAGCGCATTTTGTGACTTTGCGGCTGGCGGCGACGAAAATGTTTTGGCCGTGCGTCGCGGAAATCTAGTTCGCATTGTCGCGGCTTGGCGCGAACCGGACACGATGAAAGCCATTGGCAAATTCATCCAACTGTTCCGCGAACAAAAAATAGAAGCGCATCAAATTGCAGCGGACGAAGGCGGGCTTGGCATCGTCATGTGTGATCGGTTGGCTGAAAACGGCTGGGATGTTCGCCGCGTCAATAACGGCGCTCCCGCTTATAAATGTGACACCTACGCAAACAAAGGCGCAGAGATGTGGTTTGAAGGGCGCACACAGATTGAGCGGCAACGAATCATTTTGCCGAATGACAAGGAACTAGTCGCGCAAATGACCTCGCGTCTGGGCTGGCCAGATTCACGAGGGCGATTGCAGTTGGAGCCGAAAGAGAAAATGCGAGCGCGTGGCCTTTCATCGCCTGACCGTGCCGACGCAGTACTGGGCGCGATGCAGCGCAATGGTGACGGCGGCGGCAGCTATTCACGCTTGGAAGCATTTTCAAACCGCGATGCTGGCTTGGAAATCCTTTGTGGGGCACGCATTACAGGATCACGACAACGCGGCCGGATTTTGATTTGAAAGGACTTTGTATGATCGAAACGCAAACGTTGAATTCAGGAGGACACAGGTTGCGGTGGCGTCAAAGGTTTTCTATGCGGGCGTGTAAAGATTCGGAAAATACCGACGAACTAGTTCACGCGCTTGTTCTTTCTGCTCGCTGGCTTCCGGAGAATCCCCAAGAGGAAGGTCATCAATTTCCTTTTCTATATTCGACCGATGGCTCCGAGATTCTGTCTTCACTAACGCCAGAAGAAGTAGTAAATGCGGCGCTTGTGATGCCACTATCTTTTTCAAAGCGTCCACATCGTTTTGCAGCCTTTTTATGTCTTGTTCGTTCATGGCTATCTCAAGCTGGAGCGGTTCTTGGACGGGAAATGCTGGCGATGACGACTTTCTTTTCTTGGCTTTCTTGACGGCTTCATGTGCGCTCAGAATTATTGCAACAGATTGCAACAGTTGAGCTTCATGAATACGCATGAAAACGACAAAAGCGCGATATCATTGGAAACACTGTTTAATATCGTATTCACGCGGCGGTCATGCGTTTTTGCGTAGTCGTCGTGAAGTGTATTTATGTATTCGTAAACCGTAGGTCGTCGGTTCAATCCCGACCATTGGCTCCATTATTTCCAAGAGCTCATATTCACTCAAATTCGAGCGGCTTTCCCCCTAAAATAGTCGCAAACCCAAACGGATGCCCGGACGCCCTACCATTTCGAGGTAAGAGTAATCGAGATTTCGAATCAAAGCTTTTAGATATTTATTTACGGCGACGTACACGGCCGCAAAGCGCGCGCTCCTCGTACGTCTTGGTGCTCGCTCAGGGGTGCAGTAATGACTCCGATCTTCATTCTCCATTCAAATCTCAAGGAGCGGTGGTCATTGGCCCCAGCGGGGTGCCAGGCCTATGATTAGCACTCTCAAGATGTCCCTCGGCGGTTCTAAACATCCAGGCATCCGCCTCATGGGGGTCGTAGGTGAAACTATAGGATATCGCCTTGCCATTCGCTGACATGTAGAACTTATCCGGGTTGTAATCCGGTGTCTCCGATTCCGGCGCCAAAGCCGCCCGCCGGAACGTGAGCATAACCATTGCCGGCAATGAGATAGCCACCAGCAGTACGAGCGGTGTGCGCCAACTTACTTTCCTCACACCCTATAGACACCGCAAATTGCAAATTTGTATGCGCAGTTGAAATTTAATTAGCGTGATTGCGCACAGGCATCATCTTCCTGTCACAAGGTCGACCTCTTCAATTTCAATACCAGTGTGCCCAGCCCGTGTTTCGCATAGCGACTGCTCCTGCTGCCAAACGGCTTGCACACTATCAGGAGCATGGTCTGGCGATTTGACCCAGGTAAAGACCTCAACGAAGCGGGTCTTGTCTCCGTCCTCGGTATTCCGAACGATGACATGCGGCTTGGCAAAGACCAGATGTTCTGTCCAGTAAATCTGCCAGGCACGCGAGAGCGTTGCAGCAAGCTCTGACTCCCTGCCCGGCTTGACGTGATAAGTGACCAGGACCGTCTCGGAGTCGCCCTCCGCATCGCCGGTTTGGTGCATCGTCGAACAGCCGCACAATATGAGAAGCGATACAGCGAACAGTGAATAGGTGGTGTTCGTCATAATCATTCGTCCAAGGCTTCCTGACGGGGTATTATAGCGCACCTGTGCGGTATTTCTAAGCGCTCACAATATTGACCCTTTATTTCATGCGCCAGCCCTTGTCAACGATGGTTCAGGCGCGTCTCTCTCAAATTTTAAAACCGAAATGCGCGAGCAAATGCAGATGGCTGTTATCGCCAGGACGAAAATTCATGCATGCCAAGCTGGAGCCGCTTTGACCATTTTCCACATCATGTCATCCAGGTTTAACCCTTCGGCCCGGGTGTTGGTGAAGGCGGCCCAGCATAATCCACTGCCTGTGCGCACCATGATCGTGAGTGTGCCGGGCAGGGAACCGGAGTGCCACCAGTTGGGGATGCGGTTCACGCACCAGCCGCAGGCGTAGTTCGGATTGGCCGTGCTGGCGGTCGTCATGGTCTTGAGGGTGTCGGTGTGCAGAATAGCAGGTGTGGTTTTGAAGCCATCGACATGCATGGCGAATTGAACCAGGTCGCTTGGCGTGGCGATCCAACCGCCATGCGAATCCATGCGCGTGACATTCATATCGTAGGGATTTGTCCCTGACCCTTCCTGACCGTAATAAGTCACTTCACCGGCGGCCCGCTGGGCGAGTGTGTTTCCGGCCAGTTGCATTTCCGTGACACCGCATTTCGATAGCACGTTTTGCTTCACGAACTCCGAGTAAGGTTGGCCGGAGATTTTTTCAATCACCCGCCCGAGCAAACAAAAACCGAAGTTCGAATAGGCGTAATGTGTGCCCGGTTCATTTTCCAGGGGATGGCTTTGCAACGTCCAGGTGATGAGCTCCCGATGATTCAGTTCGGGCCGTTGGAACATGGGATCATCGCCATCATTCTGCCAACCGCCACAGGTGTGGGTGAGCAAGTGACGCACGGTTATTCTGGTGACCAGATCGGGGAAGCTTTGTCCGTAATCGAATTTCAAAATTCCGGGCGCGCCGAAGACCAGGTCATCCAATTCCAAACGGCCTTGCTCGATCAGCGTGAAGATGGCCACGGAGGTAATCGGCTTCGTGAGACTGGCGATGCGGAACCGGCTGGCCGGGGTTACCCGGTCGCCGGAGTCCTTGTTCCGATAAACGAATTGTCCATGCCGGGCGATCGCCACGGACAAGCCGGGGGCGTGATACTGATCCATGAGCTTTCGCGCGATGTCGGCAATGGCCGCAGCTTCAATTTCCGTGGGTAACGGCTGCGAGCCGGCTGTCGTGGCGAAAACTCGAGAGGGACGCATTATGACCGGCAGTGCGCTCGTGGCGGCCACCAATCCGATTTGCTTCAAGGCGGTGCGACGATTTATGTTTAGGGCCACGGGATGTTTGTTCAACAGAAATGTTAATCCGCCTGACAGCGGTTGCTCGACTTTTTGCGATGATGGCCAATCAAACCCACATTTCTCAATGCGTTTATATCCTCAATAGCCCTCGGTTCGCAAGCGTCCATTTCCCCTGTGTGCACCTCAGCAGGCAAAGGTGTGTTCAACTGAGGCCAAAGCCCTTGCAAGCGGTCCCTACAGCCACCTTCCCTTCGGACTGCATTTTCAACGAAATACTGCGTTCGTCGGTTTGTTTCCGAACGAATTTGGCCAGCGCCTGAGCTTCCTTGGGCGACAAGGCAGTCCCATTATGTACCCAATAAAACATGAGCAAGTCGGCCGCCAATCAAAATTAATCTGTCGTTTCCCATTCTGGGCCGGACTCGTGTTCGTATTTCTGCCCCATCTGGATGTTTGATACCGCCCTTTTCGTTGCGCGCTGCGGGCAATCCGCCTAGGATAGAATCCGTGGTGTCTGAAGTCACCCAGTTGCTTATGGCCGTTGATGCCGGCGATCCCACGGCCGCCGACCAATTGCTGCCTTTGGTCTATGAGGAACTGCGAAGACTCGCTGCGCAGAAGATGGTACACGAGGCCGCGGGCCAGACGTTGCAACCTACTGCGCTTGTCCACGAGGCCTGGCTTCGGCTGGCCGGTTCTCGTGATCAGCAGTGGAACAGCAGGAGACATTTCTTTGCCGCCGCCGCCGAAGCCATGCGCCGCATCCTCATTGATAATGCCCGGCGCAAAAACCGCCTCCGCCACGGGCAAGGGCTGTCGCGCGTGGACTTAGACCGGGTAGATGTGGCCATCCACTCGGACGACGATACCCTCATCCGTGTAGATGACGCATTGCAGAAGCTGGCGCAGGTGGAGCCGGTTAAGGCTGAGTTGGTCAAGCTGCGTTTTTTCATCGGCCTGAACATCGCCGAAGCGGGTCAGGCCTTGGGCTTATCCGAGTCCACAGCCAAGCGTTATTGGGCTTACGCTCGTGCCCGGCTTTATGAAGAACTAAGGGGCAATGCAAGTTAAGTCAAAAGTCTTTAGCTTTACCTGAACCAATTTGGCCTGAATAAACGCCACTACAGGTAGAACAAGATCATGAATGACGAAACTACCAATCCAAAATCCAGCGCGGCGGAAACTATTTTTAACGCCGTCCTGGCGTTAAGCGCGGCCGAGCGGTCGGTTTACCTGACCAGGGCTTGTGGAGAAAACCTCCCTTTGCGCCAGCGAGTCGAAGCCTTGATGCGCGCGCACGAGGCGTCGCAAGGGTACCTGCCTGAACAACCGGCAACCGTGCCCGCAGCCACGATCTTCATCACACCCATTTCCGAAGCTGCCGGAACGTTGATCGGGCGTTACAAATTGCTGCAACAGATCGGCGAGGGGGGCTGCGGGGTGGTCTATATGGCCGAGCAGCAGGAGCCAGTGCGGCGGCGAGTGGCGCTCAAGGTCATCAAGTTGGGGATGGACACCAGGCAGGTCATCGCCCGATTTGAAGCCGAACGTCAGGCTTTGGCGCTGATGGACCACCCGAACATCGCTAAGGTCCTCGACGCGGGAGCCACGGAGGCAGGCCGGCCTTACTTCGTGATGGAATTGGTCAAAGGAATTCCCATCACACGCTTTTGTGACGAGAACAACCTGAGCATGGTGACGCGCCTGGGCCTGTTCGTGCAAGTCTGCCAGGCGATTCAACATGCGCATCAGAAGGGGATCATTCATAGAGACATCAAACCTTCCAACGTGCTCGTGGCAGACCACGACGGAGTGCCAGTGCCCAAGATCATTGATTTTGGCATCGCCAAGGCGACGACGGATCAGCGGCTGACGGACAAGACATTGTTTACGGCCTTTGAGCAGTTTATCGGCACGCCGGCCTATATGAGTCCTGAGCAAGCCAAACTCAGCGGATTGGACATCGATACGCGCAGCGACATTTATTCGTTGGGCGTGCTGCTGTATGAGTTGTTGACAGGCAAGACTCCGTTTGAGGGCGAAAGGTTGCTGGAGGCTGGATTAGATGAAATTCGCCGAATCATCCGGGAAGAGGAGCCGGTGCGGCCATCCACCCGGCTGCACACATTGGAGGCCGCGGAGCAAACGACGGTGGCCAAACAGCGCCAATCTGATCCGCCGAAATTGGCCCATCTGATCAGCGGGGACCTAGACTGGATCGTGATGAAGGCGTTGGAGAAAGACCGTGGGCGGCGATACGAAACGGCCAACGGTCTGGCGATGGATATTCAAAGGCATCTCAACAATGAACCTGTCGTCGCCCGCCCGCCGGGAAATATGTATCGGTTCCAGAAAATGGTGCGTCGCAACAAATTGGCGTTTGGAGCGGTCGTAGCAGTGGCTGTGTCGCTGATTATAGGTTTGGGGATTGCCTCCTTCCTGTTTGTCCGCGAGAAGCAGGCGCGTGCCAGCGAAACCGCCATGCGCCGGCAAGCCGAAGAAGCCACACAGCAGGCCTTGGATGAAAAAGTCCAGGCGCAATCGGCTTCCATCCGCGCGAAGTTGTCGGAACGCAACGAGCAGGATAAGGAAATGGAAGCCAAAACGACCTTGTCCGACCTGGAATTTTTGCAAGGTTCGCGCGCGATATCAGAAGGACACCCGGGCGATGCCCTGGCCTATTTGGCGCGGAGTTTCTCCGATGATCCGTCGAACGAGGCCGCCCTGACAAGGATGGCAACTTTATTGGCTGCCCATTCGTGGATGGTTCCCTCAATTTTGCTGAAACCAGCCGATGCGGCGCAATTCAGTCCGGACGGCACGCGCATCCTCACCGCCGCAGACGACGGGACTGCGCGCATTTGGGACGCGCGGACCGGCCAGGAGCTAACAATTGTCACCGCTTCGCCGAACGGACAGCCTTTGCATGGTTTTCTCGAAAACGGACAGAAGGTGAACTCAGCACAATTCAGCCCTGATGGGAAACGCATGGTCACTGCGGCAGGTGAACAAGTCCAGGTTTGGGATGCGCAGACCGGCGAGCCTCTGACTGAGCCAATGCAACAAAACGGGTTGGTGACGTCGGCCGAATTTAGCTCGGACGGCCAACGCATCGTCACGCTTTGCGGGGGTTCAGCCTGGGTATGGGATGCTCAGAGCGGCAGACAATTGACCAAGATAGAACCCAAGAATTTTTCGACGGTTCTGAATGCAGTGCAATTCAGTCCGGATGGCAGGCGCATTCTCACAGTGGCGTGGGATCAGGTTCGGGTTTGGGATGCGCAAAGCGGCCAGCCGCTGACAGAGCCATTACAAAGCGGCTTTTTGGTGACCTTCGCGCAATTTAGTCCCGATGGCAAACGCCTCGTCACGGCTTCGAGTGACGGGACTGCGCAAGTGTGGGATGCCCACAGCGGCGAGCAAACAACCAAATCCATGAACCATGAATCCGCCGTCAACAGCGCCCGATTCAGTCCGGATGGCCAACACATTGTCACGGCGACGTCAGGAGGCACCACGCGAATATGGGACGCGCAAACCGGCAAGATGCTCTCGGGACCGTCGACGCAAGATAATCGCGTAAATTCAGCTCAGTACAGCCCAGACGGCCAGCGTATCGTCACGGCTGCGGGTGAGATCGCCCGGGTGTGGGATGTGTCAACCGGTCGGGCGCTTACAGAACCGTTGCAGCACAATAGTATCGTGACTTCAGCCCAATTCAGTCCGGACGGAAAGCGCATCCTTACCACGGCGAGGGACGGGACCGCACGGGTCTGGGATTTGCAGAACGGTCAGCCACCACTGCCGGAACTTTTAAAACAGAGCGGTCGCCTTGCGCAATTAAGTCCGGACGGAAAGCGGATCCTTACGGTCTCCGGGGATTCGGCCCGGGTGTGGGATGCGCAGAGCCGCCAACCGCTGACCGAGCCTTTAAAGCACGACAATATGTTGATTTCGGCACAATTTAGTGAGAATGGCCAGCGCATCGTCACCGCGTCGTATGACAATACTGTTCGTGTGTGGAACGCGCAGACCGGCCAGCCACTGACGAACCCGTTGAAACAGGACAATTTTGTGAAATCGGTGCAATTTAGTCCCGATGGCGAGCGCATCGTGACGGCGTCGGTTGGCAACCCTGCGCGAGTGTGGGAGGTGCGGAGCGGCCGGCAACTAATGGAGTTTGGGCACCACAACTCAACCGTGAATGAAGCGCAATTCAGTCCGGATGGACGACGCATCGTTACTGCCGCGAGTGATGGGACGGTGCGGGTGTGGGATGCCCAGAGCGGCCAGCCATTGACCGATTTGCAGCATGGGAGCCACGTTTTCGCCGATTCGGCGCAATTCAGTCCGGATGGTAATAGCATCGTGACTGTCTCGCAGGACGGCACGGCGCGGGTGTGGGATGCGCAAGACGGGAAGCAATTGACGCAATTGAGCGGGGAAGCGCTGTCCGCGCAATTCAGTCCGGACAGCAAAAAAATCCTCACCTTGTCGGCCACGACGGCCCGGCTTTGGGATTCGCAAACTGGCCAGCCGCTGACGGAGCCGTTGCAAAACAGCACGACTGTAAATGGGGCGGAGTTCAGTGCCGACGGCAAGCAAATCGTCACGGTGACGTCGGGCGGCGGAGCACGCGTTTGGGACGCGCAAACCGGCCAGCAGTTGATGGAGCCGCTGATCCACGGTCGTGCTACACGCTCAGGAGAATTCAAGAGGGGCGCCAACGGCGAGATGGTGGTGGAAGTTCGCTGGGGCGTGAATTCTGGGCAGTTCAGTCCGGATGGCAAGCGGATCGTCACGGCGGCGGACGATGACACGGTGCGAATCTGGGACGCCTTTCCATCGCTGAGAAATCACCCTACCTGGTTGCCGCAACTGGCGGAAGCGATTTCCGGCCAAGCGGTGAACGAACACGGACTTCTGGAACCAAGCCGATTGAATCCAACCGAACTTATCAATCAGATTCGGGACGAATTAAGCCGAGACACCAATGATAACGATTGGACGATTTGGGGGCGATGGTTTCTGGCTGATCCGCTCACGCGAACAATTTCCCCGTTTTCGAAGGAAACCGTAATTGAGTATATCGAGGACCGGATCGCTGAAAAAACGCCGGAATCGCTGGATGAGGCCCAGCTGCTGGCGAGCGACGACGGCCCACTATTAAAACGCATCGCTGAGGCACGGAACACACTCGAGCACCCCAAACCGTGAATCGAGATTTATGAAGGGCAGACTGGCCACTCAAACGAAGCAGGGACCCATCCAAGCTCTGATACAGGAAGATACCTGCTCCCCGGAGTCCTTCTCGGCCAGACCGAATCCCTGCCGATAAACGAATTGTCCATGCCGGGCGATCGCCACGGACAAGCCGGGGGCGTGATACTGATCCATGAGCTTTCGCGCGATGTCGGCAATGGCCGCAGCTTCAA
>JBEKMT010000255.1:0-5660 GCA_050008355.1 Verrucomicrobiota bacterium | reverse complement strand
GCAGTCTCAAACATGCTTTTTTACCTGGACGGCATTCTGCAAACAAACAACAGTTCAGCTTATCCCGGCACCCCGCTTAATACTGCCTCCAGTTACCCATTACAGTTCGGAGAGTTTCTGGCAGGGCAGCCGTTGACCGGCGCACTCGATGATGTTCGCATTTTCAACCGTGCTTTGAGCAGCAACGAGGTGTCGCAATTGTACGCGTACGACTCAACGCCTCCAATTCAAATTACCCAGGACCTGACAAACCTTTCGGTTGTGTATGGTCATAACACCACATTGAGCATCGGCGCGTCAGGCAATTCTCCACTAGTGTATCAATGGTATTTTAGCCCTTCGAATAATGCGGGCCAGGCCGGTGCGTACGCCCAGATAATCGACGATTTTGTGTATGGCGCGGTCGTGACCAACGGGGGCTATGGATATGGCAACGTTCCCAGCGTTACTTTTGTGGGCGGTGGTGGGAGCGGCGCATCAGGGTATGGCATAGTCAGCAATGGTGTGCTGATCGCTATCACAGCGACAAATGCCGGCACCGGATATACGAGCCTGCCAAATGTGGTGATTGATCCGCCCAATGGGTATCTTTATAGACAAACTAATAATTCGCTGACTATCAGCAACGCCACCCAAAATGACTTGGGAAATTATTATGTGGTCATCAGCAACACAAATCTCACCACCACAAGCAGCACGGTAAACCTAACGTTACTTTATCCACCGACGTTTACTCTTAATCCGGTAGGTTTCAGTGCTGATTATGGGAGCAGCAATACATTGTTCGTGAACGTATCGGGAACTCAACCTATAAGTTATCAATGGATTTTGAATGGGACGAGCATTCCGGGAGCCACAAACGACGACTATAGCATTGATTTTCTGGATGTGACCAATACTGGTGCCTATTACGTGGTCGCATCCAACTTATACGGCACAAACTTCAGCTACTTTGCCAACGTCGTAATGTTGCCCAGTTTGACTGCGCCGTTTGAAGGTGCTATCGGAGTGTGGGGACAGGATGTCGAACTTAGCGTCGGAGCGGTGGGTTCCGGCAACTTAAGTTATCAATGGTATTTCGACGGGACGGCCATTTCAGCAGCCACGGGCAGTAATTATGTTTTGAGCGGTATCCAGTTTACGAACGCAGGTCTTTACAACGTGGTGGTAACCAGCTCGTATGGCAGCGCGACAAACACGGCCTACCAAGTGGTGGTAGAGCCCGCCACCACTGCTATCGGAACATGCCCGATTATTTACCTGACAGGGACACCCGGATATACGTACGACATCCAGAGCAGCACGGATCTTTCGAATACGAATAGCTGGATTACCGTCACGAACATTACGATTCCGTACTCGCCGTTCATCTGGGCCGATACGGCCACGGATATCAGCAAGCCAGGAAATCCGAGGAAGTTTTATAGGGTTCTGTCCGGGCCTTGAGGCAAATCGCCAGTCCCGGCGGTTCCTACGGCAACATCCGGGAATTGCAGAACGTAATTGAACGGGCCGTCATCATCTCCCGCGGCGGCGCGTGAGATTTTGATTTGCCGGCGGCCGAATCCACGAGAGCGGTCCGCCCTGCGCCACGGGAAAAGAGTGAAGCCGAATCGGAACTTCTCACGGAAGTCGAACTGGTGCGGCGTCAACACGAAAACCTGCTGGCCGTCCTTCAGTAAACGGGTTGGAAAATTAAGGGCGCCGATGGCGCGGCGGAACTTTTAGGGTTAAAAGCAACCACCTTGGTGGCGCGTCTGAGAAGGACGGGTCCAAAGCGACCCGCATGAATTCAAACTTCAACCATCTAATTTATGAGTCCACTCAATGAGCAGCGAGCTACTGACGAGTCCCTCTCTAGATATCTATGCAGATTGAGTTGGAAGCGACGCGAAGATTGCCGGTGATTGCTACCAAAAGGTCACGCCCGTTACCGCTAGTATGCGCTTGATACCCCATAAAAGATCGAATTTATACAATGGGCAGTGGGAATCTATGCTCGATTCCGACCCCAGCCAAAACCCTAAGTTGTTGGTGGATTGCATCTTGCAACTTACGATTCAACCCAGTTTGATCGCGTAGTCCAGTCCGGGGAGATCAGCAAGGGGCCAAACAGGACATTTTCCCCGGCAAAAGCACCTGCGTCACAAAGAGGCACAATCAAAAAACTTTTGATTTCGGATTGACCAGCCGCGCAGGATATGCCGAAATGGAAAGTCTAATTTTATTCGATGCCAAAATTTTCTGCTAGAAACGGAAATGGCGCGTCCCGCAACGGCGGCGGCGCGAGCAAGTACGACGCTCATCACAAGGTGCTGTCGCAAACTTACGGAGCCTTCGCGGATCTGCGCCGCGAATTGTCCGATTCCAAAACCACCGTCACCGAGCGCGAGGAGATCTTGCGTACGTTCGCCGCATGCCCGGATTCGCAGCGTGCCTGGTTGGCGCTCGAGGATTATTTCGAAAAACTGTCGCTCTCGCGCCGTGATTTCCCCGCGACCGACTGGTGGCCGAAAATGCTGACCGCCCAGGGCAAAGCCCGGCTGGAGGAATTGGCGTTTCTATTTCTGCGCGCCAAACGTTCCGTACCGCCCGAATTGCAGCCTCACGCCAGCCCGGACCGATTCGCCCGCGCGGAGGAGGCTGAACAGGAATTACAGCTCGTCAAGGAATTGGAACATTGGCTCTCCCCCCCGGCACCGTTGCACCTCGATACACCCCGCGCCACGCTGCGGGTCGTTTGCCGTCCCCAACCGGATGCCTCTGAGCCGTCGCGCAACCAACTGGCATTGCAATTTCTATTGCTGCGTCCGCGCACGGGCGAAAAGCCGCGTTCGCTCCGGGATCTGGTGGATTTGGTGGTCCGGGCCGCGCATGAACAGGAATTGTTCACGCCCCACGATTGGGAATTCGTCCAATGGATTTACGACACGCACCGCGAACGGGCAACCGATGCCGATACTTTGTTGCTCGCCGATGCCGAATTGCTCCAATGGCTGGCACGCTGGGGTCACACGAACCGCCTCGAATCCGCCATCAATCACAAGCCACTCCATTTTCACGGTCACGTCGTGGCGCTGAACCCGCACCTGGAAAACCACGATAAGGAGCTGTCGTTCACGCATCGCCTCACCTTGCCGGACGGACAGGGCTATTCCGTGGCAGATGTGAGATTTTTCAACCGGCAGTCGCCGCTGGCGCTCGTCGGAAACGAGTTTTTCCTGCTGCGCAATGCGCCGCCTAATGGCGTCCTGAAACACCTCACGCAGAAGCCGTCTGTGCCGGTGCGTAAGCTGAGCCATCGCCTGCTCCTGCATTTGCGCAAGACCCAGACGAATCACGGGGTGGACTGGGAACAGCTTTGCATCGCGCACCCGGCCAGCCCGCAATTTGTTTTTGAGCTGCTCGACGATACCGTCCGTATGCGTTTACTGGCGAAAAGTTCGCGCGACAAAAGCACCTGGTTCTGGAATGGCCACGAATGGGCGCGGGATTTGGCCGGCATGCCGCGTCAAAACGGCGAAAAACCGGAAATCCTTGATGACCCGCGGCTCGACCCGACCATCCAGTGGCTTCGCAAACTGGATTGGTTCATGCAAGAACCGGGCTTATGGATCGGCGATGCGAACGAGAATTTTCTCGGCGCCCTCGCCGAAGCCTGGGCCAGCCGGCCAGCCGAAGCGGAATTCCTCGGCAACGCCGCCTTCCACCGTCTGTTCCTGACTCCGCGCCAGCTTAAACCTCGCCTCGTGGTCAAGGGCAGCGGCATTGATTGGTTGTCAGTCTCCGCCGAATGGGAAGCGGAAGGTCTGAAGCTTTCGAAGGCCGATTTGGAACGGCTCGCCGCTGCAACCAGCCGTTTTGTGAAATTGCCGAATTCCGGCTGGGTGGAACTCGACACTCGCGCCGTGCAGGGAGCTCACGAAACGATGGCGGACATGGGCGTGGATGGCCTGATCGCCGTGCCGCAGAAAGTCGGCATGGAACACGTGGCGCATCTGGCCGAAGATGAATTCACCCGCTTTGCCAATACACCCGAGGCACAGGCTTTGCGCGAACGTGTCCGCGACTTCAAGGGCGTTCCGCCCGCCGAGCTGCCGAAATCACTCCAGGCGGAGTTGCGTCCCTATCAAAAAGACGGCTTTGATTTTCTTGCCCATCTGGTGCGGGTCAGACTGGGCGGAATTCTGGCCGACGACATGGGGCTCGGCAAAACGCTCCAAACGCTAACCTGGTTGGCATGGTTGCAGGATCAAAACAAGAAGAACCACAAACCGTCGCTGGTCATTTGTCCCGCATCCGTCCTGCACAACTGGCGCAGGGAATCGGAAAAGTTCACCCCGAACTTGCGCGTGCTTGTCCTGGAAAGCGGCGCGGCGCGGCATAATCTGCGCAAACAGATTCCGCAGCACGATTTGATCGTGACCAATTACGCCCTGCTCCGCCGCGACCTGGAGGAATTTCACAAATTCTCCTTCCGCGCCGTCATTCTCGACGAGGCGCAATTCATCAAAAACCCTGGCGCGCAAGTCACGCAATCCGTGAAGCAATTGAAATGCGAAAACAAGATCGCTCTCACCGGTACGCCGCTCGAAAATCGTCTCCTTGATCTCTGGAGCATCGTGGATTTCATCCAACCCGGCTATCTCGGCACGCAGGAGCAATTCCTCGACACTTACGAACCAAAGGGTGGCGACAATGCCGAATCCGCCCAACGCATCGCGCGCCGCCGGTTGTCTGCCAAATTGCGCCCGCTCTTGCTGCGCCGCCTCAAGAAGCACGTCGCCAAGGATTTGCCGGACCGCATCGAAGAACGCCGTGACTGTCCGCTGGGCGACGAACAACGGAAATTGTACCTGGCCGAACTGCGCCGCAGCCGTGACCAGGTGATGAAAGCCGTCGAGACACAGGGCTTGAACAAAAGCAAGATGCACGTCCTCGCCGCACTCACGCGGTTGCGCCAGGTTTGCTGCCATCCTTCACTCGTCGGCAGTAACACGGCGTCCGGAAAAACCGAAACGTTGTTCGAATTGCTTGATCCGCTCATCGCCGACGGGCAAAAAGTCCTCGTCTTCTCCCAATTTGTGCAAATGCTGGAAATACTGGAGAAGGAATGTCGCATTCGCAACATCCCCACTCATATGCTCACCGGCCAGACTAAGGACCGGCAGCAAGTCGTCAGCGATTTCCAAAAGGACACCTGCGCGGGCGTCTTCCTCTTGAGTTTGCGCGCCGCCGGAACCGGCTTGAACCTGACCAATGCCAGCTACGTGGTGCTTTACGATCCGTGGTGGAATCCCGCCGTCGAAGCCCAGGCCATCGACCGTTCGCACCGCATCGGCCAGACCCAGACCGTAAATGCCTACCGCCTCATCGCGCCCGGCACCGTCGAGGAAAAAATCTGGGAACTCCAACAGAGCAAAGCCCAAACCATTGCCGATGTCCTCGGCGAGGAAGGCTTCGCCCGCAGTCTCACCGCGACAGATTTGGAATATCTATTTGCGGAAGATTGATGATCAAGCCGGGGTGGCATTACGCCTGCCCTTTCTGTTGAATTGAAGGCAAATCGGCATGGCAATGGTCCCGGAGATTAGCCCAAGAACACCGCCGCCGATGATTCCCAAGAAAATATTCAACGGTTTATTGGGTTTTACTGAAGC
>JBEKMT010000254.1:0-5677 GCA_050008355.1 Verrucomicrobiota bacterium | reverse complement strand
GTAATTGGACCGAACAGTCTGGTAATATAAAGAGGCCGCCGCATAAACCAGATTTGAACCAGCCCCGCCGTCGTTGACGCTCCCTGTCACAATAATCGCGTCAAACGGGTTGGGAATCACCCAGTTGGTTAACCGCTGCAAATAATTGTTTCCGTCCGCATTGGTGGCACAATATCCCGTGCCCCCCACTGCGTCACACCATACATCCGCATTTTGATGAACCTTCAGATAATCGGGTCCAAAAGTGTCTTGCGGATCAACCCCGTCTGCTCCACCAAGAAACGAGTCGCCAACAAAGAGTATCTTCTTTACGGCGACCCTCTGACTATAAAAACTGTCGGTGTTGGTGGTTTCAAGATCAATCAACTGGAGCGGACCTCCTTCAACCCGGATAAGCCGATTGGCATAGGTTGGAAACTTCAGAGCCAAATAATAAGCTCCTCCTTGGTTGCTGGGAACGACGAATCGTTGCGGAACGCCGCCATCCACTTGAATATTAAAAGAAGAGCCATTCCCGCCGAGATCGATGATAGCCTGATCGCCTGCCAACCCGATCTCAAAACCGTTGACTCCCGTTTGATCGATCGGCACGATCCCGCCGACATCGGGAATGCTATCAGACACCAGGCCAATGCCGATTCTGGTCGATAGCCAATGAATCAGCCCAGTGCTGTTCGTAAAGTCCCCAACAGCGTTTAGCGTCATATAGTTCGATGTGTATGGATCGATATAGGTCGCCCAACTTGCGGAGTAAACGTCGCTGTTAATAACGACGCCGGATGAAAGCGTCGTATTCGGAACGATTCCGTTGGTGAGTTGCGAGGCGTTGAGCCCGGTCAATCCAGCACCGCTGCCACTGAACACCCCGGCCAAGTTCAGGCCGCTCGCCCCATTGGTGACTACACTCGCCGGAAATTGCCCTGTTGCTAGCGTGCCGCTCAATTGCGATACCGGCAACGAGCCCAGTAGATTGCTCGCGCCGTTCGCCATGATCGCATACGGCACGGACTGTATCGGCTGCCGCGGACTCAATTCTGAAAATGCGCTGCCACCATTCGTCCGCACGCTGACGTCCAGCCAGCAATTTTGTCCAGTGAATACCGCGCCAAAATCAAGGCTCACGGTGAATAAACCGTTGCTCACACTAGTGTCGAAGTTGGTAAGCGCCATACCTAATAAGTCGCCGTTCCTGGCGGCGTCATAAATGGTAAATTCCAAATCGTAATTGCCGTTAGCCGGAGTGTTTTGGTCCTCAAGGTGTCCCTGATATAGGAACGCGGTGCCCTGCCCGAACACACTGTCGGTTAGACTGGACATGAGGCAAAATCCAATGAGCACTGAGAGTAATACCTTGGAATTCAAGCTTCGCCTTTTGATAGAGTTTAACCCTCTAAGATGCTGCTATTATAATGGTCTGGTTAACAAAATCTAATGAAAAATGGCTTCGATCAAAGTTTTTGAGATCCGAGCCATGATCACTCAGACGAATATACTGTGATTCGCGCACCTCCATGAGGTCTAGATTCCTACCGCCAATTTTGCAACATTTCGCCGGTAATTCGACCAGGTTCGTTCTGCTCGGCCTGCCCAAGAAGCTGCTTGCCAACGCCCTAGTAGGGCGGGATCATCAATGATCTGCTCCAACGCTTCCGTCAAGGCAGGAACGGAGATTTCCTCCAGCACCAGGCCATTGACGCCGGAGCGGACACCATCGCCACAACGGTTGGTTTGAATGATACCCAGCCCGGCGGCACAAGCTTCATAAAGCACAATGGCACTACCTTCAAATAGGCTCGGAAAAACAAAACAGTCAGCCTCCGCAAAAAATCTGGCCGCCTCGCTGCGTGGCACTTGCGGCACATGACGGACACGATCGGCATATTTCTTGAAAATGGACGGCGGAATCGCCAGGTTGCCAACCAGGGTCAACTGTGCCTTTTCTGGCGGAATGTTCATAAACGCCTTGAGCAAATAGGCAATGCCCTTGCGTGGCCCGACCTCCCCGACAAAGAGGCAATTTAACGCGCGGTTGCCTGCCGCGGCCCTTTGCGACCTTTGGCTGGAGAAGAGTGACTCGTCAAAACCATAATTAACCACACGGATCTTCTCCGGAGGGCAACCGTTTTCAACCATGGTTCGAGCGCAAAACGCCGAACCCACCGCCACCAGATCAGCCTCGGCAATTTCCGCATTCTGCCGATCAATCAAGTCTTGAGCTATGGGACGAAAAGAGTTGATAAAAAACTCAGGGTGCTTCTCCTGTTCTTCAAGAAGGCAATCACTCAAACTCTTTAAGTGGCCGATAGTTTGATCCAGGACGCAACGGATGCCACGTTTCTTCGCCCACCGGAATACCTCGAGCGAAGAGGTATTATAACCCCAGACTATATCCACCGGTTCCCGCTCGATCTGGCGAATCGTTTGCCTGCCAAAAGCCCGGTTGCCACGCTCATTGCAGTATCCCTGCAACCAATGAATTCCCAGCCGGCCTGACAAAACCTCCGACCATTCCCACAACCCGAATTGCCGGACCTTCGCCGGATCCAAGAACGGGTTGAACCGTCGCCGGAATTCTCGGTTCAACCGACGAGACATTTGGCCCGGCACAAACCGCTCCAGTTTGTATGGCCACCGAGCCGGATCATAGAACGCCGAAGTCGCATACCAACCGAGTGCCCCCGCTTCCTGAAAGGCCAGAGCAGTCTGCCAGGAATGCTGGGTTCCGGGGTGAAAAACGCCGACGCGCATGGTGAGAATTGATTTGGAATTCCCCGATTTTTGGTCATCGGACATCACAATTGCGGCGCTTTGAACAATGCGTTTGCGAACAGCATTCGTCCGGATTTAAAATCGTATGACGGTTCGTAAAAGCCTGTCATTGAATAGTTGAACTCACTCAATTGCTTTTCCATTGCTGCCAGCTGTGTATGTTGTTTGTCCTCAGGATCCAGCGTGAATTCAGCTACCACATGGCGAATGCGGCCCTCGCGTAATAGACCGCGCGCTCCCTCAATGACCTGGCGCTCATACCCCTCGACGTCAATTTTCAAAATCGCCACTTGGTTGATGCCTATGCTGGCACAAAAGTCATCCAATCGAACTAATCTAACCGTATGGGTTAATTCCGTAGGCGTTGCAGAAGTGGCCACCGAATTCAGGCTGTTCATCTGACAGAGGACTTCTGTGCCGGAAAGTGCGATTCGCAGCTCAGCGGGCTTATCCCCCAATGCAAGGTGGTGACAAAAGATATTGGCATGCGGCTCGCAATTCCGGCGTAACGCCTCATAAATAAAGGAGATAGGCTCAAATGAATGGATTTTGGCCTGAGGGAAATTTTTATGGAAGGCCAAAGCACTCTCGCCCACATGCGCACCAACGTCGAGGATAAACCCGTTTGTCCCCGATGGATCCGCTCCGCAACCAGCCAAGGCACTACGATGGAGATGTCGGTCGGTCAGTTTAGGGAGGTTAGTGGCGTAGCGGAAACGAAGTCCCACCAGAGATTCAATGGCGTTCTCTAACTGAGAACGCAGAATCGGCCGGTTCACAATCATTTGGAATCGCATAATTATTATAGTTGAACAACGGGCAGCTTTATTGAGGTATCGAGCCGGCCGCAAAGGCCGCTAATCTTCCGAAGAAACCAACTCTAACTGCTTCTCCTGAATCGCGTCAGATTTCATTCATCCACCACAGTCATCGCGGCATGCAAAAACAAGGATAATAATTATTTGACAGACACGCTGCAACCGATCCAGTGTGCCGAGAGTTGAAATCATTCGGCGCTTTCCATTCCTGTAAACTCCCGCCTGTAAGCGTGATGTGATGCACTCTGGGCGGAAATCTAAAGATTGGCGGACGGACAGGAATTTGGTAAATCGTGCATCACCAAGTCTGCTGGTTTCCAAGAAGTCTAAAAATTGGAATCAGACATTGAGTTTTTCCCCCGCTGCTGTTTATTTTGGCAGTGCCCAACCGGAGCAGATGAATTCAATCTTTGTTGGCCTTCCAAAAGCCTGCGTACGACCACCCACTGCCACACCAAGAGCATCACAGCAGCGATCGCCTGGGCGGCGACCAATCCGAGTCCTTTAAAATAGTGAACCAAGGGCCAGCTCCCGGCCACAATGACAAAGGCCCATAGTCCGTTGGAGGTAAAATCAATCCACGCCCTGCCCGCGGACTGCGTCGCCCGGGAAAATAGATTGTTCAGAGCTACGAACACACCGCAGAGCATGGTCACAAAAAAAATGGGCACTCCCTCACTGAAGCCGGGACCATAGCACCCAAGAATCCAAGAAGAAAAAATCATTAGAGGGAGGGCCAGCGCCAGGGCGACGCCGGCATTCAAGACCAGATTATTCCGGAGCAATTTCATGAATTCGTCGCGGCGGCCAGTGGCATAAAGATTGGCAAAGATCGGCACCAGGACACCGCCCATCGTCCAAGGCAGGAAGTTCACCAGGTTCATCCATTGGTTCGCGGCACTAACGATTGCAGCTTCGGCATAACCGTCGGGCTGGTTCAGCAGCAGGGTCCGCGCAAGCCACGCGGCAGGAGTTGCCAGCATCGTGGAGAGAAATGAAGGCAGCGTGAAGCGCCACAGCATTCCCCATTCCTGCAAGCTCAGGGCAAAGGATATCTTAACTCCAGCCTTGGCGGCTTCCTTCATCAACGCTGCATGACCGTAAACGCAGCCCAGAACGGATTGCAGAACCAACGCCCAAACCGCGCCATCCAAACCCGCCCACAGAGTGCCGATAATCGCCATCGGCACGCCGATAATACTGCTGATACAAATCACCCAACAGACTTGCTTGAATGCTTCAAATCCTGACAACGCTCCCAAATAGGCCCCCTGGAGAGCGCCAAACACGACCAGCCCGGCGCCGATACGCAGGAGCGGCGCCAGTTGAGGTGCCGCCAAAGTATGTGTTGCCAGCCAGCCGCCAAAGAGGAGCAGTCCCAAGCCGGCCAAAATGCCCCCGACCAGCGCCGCCCCGAGTGAAAAGCCGAGAACCCGTCCGCAACGGGCGGTTTCCGATTCCCGGAATTCCGCGACATACTTTGTTGCCGTGATGCCGATGCCCAATCCGGCAAAGGCCCCAAACAAACCAGCCGTGCTCTGAATCGTGGTGAGTTCTCCAAATGGCACCTTCCCGATGATTCGTGCCAGCACGATCGAGCTGGTCAGCCCCAACACGCGAGAAAGAACTGAGCCGCTGACCACCCAAAACGTTCCGCGCGCGAGGCGATGGCCCAGGGGCGACGCGTGCACACGAAGCCACAAAACACGCAGTGATTCCGGTGAAACCGAGACAATCCATGTGGCAACACGTTGCATTTGTGAATTTTCGGGAATGGGAAAGCCAGTGCGATCTTGGTCTGGGCGATTCAATTGCAACCAGGGATGGCCACGTACAAACGAATATCATTAAGCGCGCTTGGACTTCACGGCCCTGCAACCAAAGTTCTCGCTCCTAACTCCTAACTTCTAACTCTTATTTTCAAGTTCCTCCGCGTTCAATGGCTCGCTGAAAATCAATTTGACTAGGGCGGTGGTTGGGCCGTCAAATTATTTGGTGTCGGCAATCCGTAAGCGGATCCACTCGTCGTAAAATAATCGTAATTAGTAATCTGTGCGAGAACATTCGGCCCCTTCACTGCGAGCACTTGG
>JBEKMT010000253.1:0-7920 GCA_050008355.1 Verrucomicrobiota bacterium | reverse complement strand
CGTTTATCAGGGCTCATGACTTTATCGCGGCAGTTTGCGGCGTGATCGACCGCTGGTTGCTCGAAGGCTTTGTCATCGGGGCGATTCGGGGCGGCACGGATTTGACCGGTCGGGGCTTGCGCTTGTTGCAGACCGGCAACCTCCAGACTTACGCGTTCCTGTTCGTGCTCGGCGTGGCGCTGGTGCTCTATTTTGTCTTGGGAAAATAAAATGTCCATTTTGACTCATATCGCAGGCTGGCCGCTGTTGGCGGCGTTGTTGCTCATGTTTGTGCCGGGCAACTACCGTGTCATCATCCGTGCCATCGCCGTGCTCGCCACGTTCATCTCGATGGTGCTGGCCATCAAGATGTTCGTGCAATTTCCCGGTGCGCCAGTGGATGCGGAAGGCTACCGTTTTGTCCAACAGGTACCATGGGTTGATTCCTTGAGCATCAGCTATCACGTCGGTGTCGATGGCTTGAATGTCGGACTGATTTTGATGGGGGCGATCGTGGCCTTCGCCGCGACGCTTTGCTCCTGGGAAATTCAGAAGCGCGAAAAGGAGTTTTACATTTTGCTGCTCATCATGAGCGGCGGCATTCTCGGCGCCTTTACCTCGCTGGATTTGTTCTTCTTCTATTTCCTGCATGAACTCGCACTGGTGCCGACCTTCATCATGATTGGTATCTGGGGTCGCGGCGAAAAGAAAAACTATGCCACGTTCCAGATCACCCTTTATCTGAGCGTTGGCGCCCTTATCGCGCTCATTGGCCTCATCGCGCTCTATTTGCAATCAGGCGCCAACACCTTTGACATTCCCCAGATTATCGCTTACGCAAAAACAAATCCGCTCGCCGCAAACGTGCAGAATTTCATCTTCCCGCTGCTCCTGTTCGGCTTCGGGATTCTGGTTTCGCTCTGGCCGTTCCATTCCTGGGCGCCGTTGGGCTACGGAGTCGCGCCAGCCCCGACCGCCATGCTGCACGCGGGCGTTCTCAAGAAATTCGGCCTCTACGGTTTGATTCGTATCGCGCTCCCGCTGATGCCGCAAGCCGCACAAAGCTGGATGCAAGTTATCGCATGGCTGGCCATCGGCAATATTCTGTATGTCGGGTGGGTGGCGATGCGCCAAAAAGATTTGAACCTGCTGATCGGCAATTCCAGCGTAGCGCATATGGGTTTCATTTTCCTCGGCATCGCGAGCTTAAACATCATCGGGGTGAGCGGTGCGGTTTTAATCATGGTCGCGCATGGCTTCCTTGCCGCCCTGACGTTTGCCTTGAGCGGTTTCATTTATCAGAAAGCCGGTACACTCGAAATCAGTGAACTCGGCGGTCTTTGCCGGAAGCTCCCTTTCATTGGCACTTTGTTGCTGATGGCCGCCATGGCCGGCTGCGGCCTGCCCGGCTTCGCCAATTTCGTCGGCGAATTCACGGTGTTCTTTGGTGCCTGGAGCCAGCCAGCCTTGCGCGTGGTGGTCGTGCTTGCCGTTTGGGGTGGGCTGGTCATCGGTGCGGTGTATATGACTCGCGCTATCCGCAACGTCTTGCATGGACCGCTCCCGGAGAAATTTGCGGAACTGCCCGATGCCTTTAATCTTTGGCGGAAATTGCCTTACGCTTTATTGCTCGCTGGCCTGCTGGTTTTCGGTTTCGTGCCGAGATTGCTTACGGAAAAAATCAATCCAGATGCCCAAAAAGTCGTGGCCGCGGCCAATGCGACCGGGGAAAAACACAATGCCATTGCCTTCTCCGAAATCGGCAACCCGAAATCTGAAATCCGAAATTGATGAACTCGTCTCTCATAACGCTTGAACTTTGTGTGATCGCGCTGGGCACGGTGCTGATGTTGGCGGATTTTTTTGTGCAACCGGACCGCAAAAAGTTCCTGGCCTACGGAGCCATTGCGGCATTGTCGGGACTTTTGTTGATTAGTTTGACGGGCGACGGAATTTGCAGCGTGTTTGGGACTGCTTTCAACGGCGCCTATATTGAAGATCCGTTGGCCTTGTTTTTCAAACGCTTTTTCCTCGTTTCCGCCATCCTGGTGTTGTTTCTGGCGTCAGAATTTTCTGACCGCGTTTCCGCGGGCATCAGTGAATATTATTCGCTCATCGTTTTTGCCCTGGTCGGAATGTTGTTTGCCGCCTCGGCTAACGACTTCGCCATGCTGTTCGTTTCCGTCGAACTCATCACCATTACTTTCTACGTATTGACAAGCTTCCAGAGAAACCGGCTGGTTTCGCTCGAAGCTGCCGTCAAATATCTCATTCTCGGGGCACTGTCCTCGGCGTTCATGGTATTCGGCATCGCCCTGATTTGGGGAACCACCGGCAAGCTGAATTTTAACGATCTCGCTTTGGTGTCGGGCCAATTTCTCGACAATAAAATCTTCCTCATCGGTGTCTTGTTCGTGCTGGTCGGCCTGGGCTTCAAAATTTCAGCTTTTCCGTTTCAGATGTGGACGCCGGATGTTTATCAGGGCGCGCCGACTCCGACGACCGCTTTCCTGGCGGTAGGTTCCAAGGCTGCCGGGTTTGTTTTGTTGTTGCGCGTTTTGTTTGTCGCGGTTCCTGATGTCACCAAACACTGGGCCGGTTTTCTGGTGGCCATATCCGCAATCACCATTCTTTACGGCAACCTCTGCGCGCTGCCGCAGCGCAATGTGAAACGCCTGCTTGGTTATTCCAGCATCTCGCACGCGGGTTACATGTTGTTGGGTGTGGCGGCCTTGAGCGCGAGCGGCATCGCGGCTGTGTTGTACTATTTGGCCGGATATTTGTTCACTCAACTCGCTGCGTTCGGCGTGATCGTGCTGGTGATGCGCCATTTGCCGGATGAGGATGTTTCCGCGCTGGCCGGCTTGAATCAGCGTTCGCCGCTGCTCGCCGCGACCATGACCGTCGCCATGGTTTCGCTCGCGGGCTTGCCGCCCCTGGCCGGGTTTTTCGGGAAATTTCTGTTGCTAAAAGCGGTGATCGAACAAGGTGCCACCAATCACACTTACTATTGGCTGGCGCTTATCGCCCTCATTGGTGTGGTGATCTCCCTTTACTATTATTTTGGTGTCATCCGCGCCATTTATTGGAGCAAAGAAGTGCCGGATTTGACGCCAATTCAACTTTCGGGCGCAGCGAAATTCTCCATCGCCATTTGCGTGGCCGGTATTTTCTGGCTCGGAATATTTCCAAATACCGTGCTGAACTTTGCGCTGACCGCGGCGACTATTTCAAAATAGTCTGCTGCAATTCACCGCCACGGTTCATGGCCAATCCAGAACAAGGTTAACCCTTGTTCCCTCCCTTCCCCGCTTTCAAAGGCAAACGACGGAGTGCCCGGATTCCAGCCAACCATACCTGTCCACGACCGTGAACTGATGTTCCCGGCTCTGGTAATAGTATAGTTTTGCACCGCTTGGAACTTGTTCAAAGGCGTATTGAATAATGGTTTGGTTTTCGTTACGGTGGTACTACCGGTAGTACTGTGAGGTTGGACCGACTTTGAAGCGCTCAATTGATTTAATAGTTGGGCCGCAGGCTGCCCTGTGGGTTGATCGGCTGCCGCCGCGACTTGGACCAGCGCGCTGGCGACCATTACCAACAATGTTGTTTTACTCTTCATAACCGAACCTCAACCCATTTAAGGTTTTGGTCAAGTGATGAAAAATATTCAGGCTAAACCGTCCGCATCTGTACGGCGTCTACAATCTCTGTGCCGACAGAAATCGCGCCAATGATGACAACCGTCTCGCCCGTATTCAAACGGCCCTGTTCAACCAGATTTTTCAAAGCGTTTTCTATGGTGTTTTGTGGTTCAATGAAGTCGAATTCCACCACGAACGGGGTCACGCCCCAGCACAACGTCAGTTCATTGGCGGATTTTTGATTGTCGCACAGCGCATAAACCGGTGAATAACGCGGACGCATCCACGAGGCGTAACGGGCCATGTGGCCATGCCGCGTGAATGCGAGAATCGCCGCCGCCTTTAATTCATTCGCCATTACCACGGCGCTTTTGACCAGCTTTTCACGCGCGGTGGTCAACTCGGCTAGATCATGAAATTGCGCGCTGCCGCTGCGTTCGATCCGCGTGGCGATCCGGTCAAACACCTCGATGCACTTCACCGGGTATTTGCCAACCGTGGTTTCACCGCTCAACATGATTGCGTCCGTCTCCTCAAATACCGCGTTGGCCACGTCGGTCACTTCCGCGCGCGTCGGCATCGGCGATTCAATCATGCTTTCAAGCATGTGGGTGGCCACAATGACCTGACGGCCCACGCGCAGGCACGTTTTAACGATGCGGCGCTGGACAATAGGCAACTCTTCGTAGGGAATTTCAATCCCCAGATCGCCGCGGGCAACCATGATGGCGTCGGCTTCCTGTACGATGGATTCAAGATTGATGATCGCCTGTTGGTCTTCGATTTTGGCGATGACGAGCGGATGGGGCTTGTCTTCGGGAAAAAGTTCCCGGAGTTGTAACAGGTCCCGGGCTTCGCGGACAAACGAAAGAGCGATGAAATCCACGTCCAGCTCCAAACCGAGCTTCACATCCTTGATGTCTTTGGCGGTCAAGGCCGGCAGGCTGACTTTGACGCCAGGCAGGTTGATGTGGCGGCGGCTGCCAAGCTTGCCTTCCGTCAACACTTCGCACTCAACTTTGTTGCCGTTTTTGGCGAGCACCTTCATTTCGATTGCGCCGTTGTCAATCAAAACCACGTCGCCAATGCTGATGTCGTTGATGAAGTTCTCGTAATTGACGTCCACGGAATGCTGTTCCAGGTCGCGTTCGCCCCGGACGGTCAACGTGAATTTCTGGCCAGGCTGCAGGTCCAGGGGCACGCCCAGGTCGCCGGTGCGGATGGCCGGGCCCTGCGTGTCCATCAGGATGCCGATATGGCGTTGGCGCTTTGCGGATTCGGCGCGGATGGCTGCGTAAACCCGGCGCACCCAATCATGCGGCGCGTGCGACATGTTCAGCCGGAAGATATCAACGCCTGCGTCGATCAATTTGCCGATCATTTCCGGCGAATCCGTTGCGGGGCCGAGAGTTGAAACTATTTTGGTGCGGCGAACGGTTCCTCGTTGCATGGGCAAAACATACAATTGCGGCGGGCGATTGAAAGTTTTTTAATCGCCGCAGCGGTGGGTTGTCTCAAATCTGTCTTGCCATCAATAGCTTTGGAAGGCATATTTGCTCCTAACTTTATAACAAATTTTATGGCTGACGTCGCAAATAAATATCCCGAAAATATTGCCGGCAAATACTACGTAGACAACCAGTGCATTGACTGTGATCTCTGTCGTGAAACCGCCCCGGACAATTTCAAACGCAATGATGATGGCGGTTACTCCTTCGTCTACAAACAACCCTCCTCACCCGAAGAGGAAGCGCGTTGCAAGGAAGCCAAGGAAGGCTGTCCGGTGGAAGCGATCGGCGATAACGCCTGATTTCACCTCATTCGAGAGACTGTTATCACGACCAAACCCCGCAGATTTACATCTGCGGGGTTTTGTTATCCGGGCGTAATCGGTGCATCGATCATGCAACGATTACGCCATTTTTGTGCCGGCTCAGCCGCTAATGGTAGCGGCGCTAATGGTAGCGGCATCCTCAACGAATGATAGTGCCTTCGATCTGCCCATGCGGCTCGTCCGTTGGCACGAATAAATCATTTTTGTATTTCAGTCCGAACGGCGCGAGATTGATCGGCAGGCAGTGTTGGTTCGGCATTTCCAAATGGATCCTCGAGATTTCCCGCACGGCTTTCAGCGCCGATTCTCCCATCTGAAACAAGGTGGTTTGCACAGATGGACTGAAGTTATTTGCGAATGTTGCCAGCATGGCATTGAGAATTTTTTCATTGGCTACAGAAAAGCTTCGTGGCTGCTTTTGGTAATGCCAGGTTGCTTTCAACCGGGTGGCCAAAATCCGGTCGTTGGTTTCCGGCAAAGTGGTGAATTTGTCGCGCAAAAATGTTGCAAAGCCCGAACCGGTGGATTTCAGAATCAGCAAATTCTCAATGCCCGATTCAATCTCAGTTCCCTTGCGCGTGGAAACAATTTTCGCAAGCGGGGTGGCTGCGCTCTTTTCCCGAAAGGAATGGGCGTGCGGTTTGCCGCCCGCGTAAACGCGGTCCCAGCAGTGTTCCCGCAGGGCGACCTCCACGCGGTTGACGTGGGGATAAGTGGTTAAAAAGTGTTCGCCGAGAATACAACCAAACGACTCATTTTCCGTGCCCAATGCCTTTTGCGCCAGAACGTTCACGATATTTTTCATCGAATCCGTCGCCACGACCAGCCGGTTATCCGACCGGGTGTACGACGCTTTGAAATCGCCTTGCAAGGCAACCGCGACCTCAAGTTCCTTGATGGAGTGCCGGATTCCGCGACGTGTGACTTTCAGGACGCGGACGCGTGCCTTGCCGTATCGGTGCTGGATCAATTTCATGTCGCTTTCTTTTTTTGAAGTTTTATCTTCAATGCCGGCTCAAGGATGACAAAAAGGGCATGGCTGAAAATGAAAAAATGTCGCTGGCAGAATTAAATGCCCTGGGACGGGGTGAATTTGTGCGCGCGGTCGGACCCGTATTTGAACATTCCCCGTGGATTGCGGAGGCCACATGGCCGGAAAAACCCTTCACCAGTTTGGACCATTTGCACCACGTACTGTGCGAGACGGTGAAAACCGCCAGTGAAGAAAAGCAACTAGCTTTGATCCGTGCGCATCCCGACCTCGCTGGTGGTGCAACTTTGACCGGGTCGCTCACGCGTGCATCCGCCGCGGAACAAGCCGGCTCCGGACTGACTCAGCTTTCACCGGAAGAAATTATGTTGTTCCAAAAGCAGAACACCGCTTACCGGGAGAAATTCGACATTCCTTTTGTCATTTGCGCGCGGCTGAATAAGAAAGAGGCTATGCTTAAGGGGTTTGAGTTACGCTTGGGGAATTCGCGCGAAACAGAGATTAAAACAGCGCTCGAAGAAATCTTCAAGATTGCCTGGCTGCGGTTGCGCGATTTGATCAGGACTTGAAAATTTTCCGCATGGTCAGGCGGGAGGTTGAACATGATGATGGCATCGGGGCAGATATCCGACGCCCACGGAGCTTGCCGGAAAGGGGGCTTCGTGTTAGAAATTTGACGGGAGTGAGCATGAATTTGCCACGGAACTGCACCTTCAATGAACAGGATTGGCGGGCATTGGCCCCGTTCTGGTATCCCGTGGCGTTCTCACACGAAGTCAAGGACAAGCCATTCGCCGCTAAACTGCTCGATGAACGGCTGGTCGTTTTTCGCATCAACGGCCAGGTCACCGTCGCCCGTGACTTGTGTCTCCATCGAGGCGCGCCCTTAAGTGCGGGATGGATTGAGGGAAACGAAATTGTCTGCGGTTACCACGGATTTCGTTACGATGCCACCGGACAGTGTGTCTGTATTCCGGCGCACCCTGGCGCGGCAATTTCCCCCAAATTGAAACTGCCGGTTTTTCCCGCGCAGGAGCGTTATGGCCTGATTTGGACGCGGCTGGTCGACAACGGTCCGTCCCCCGTTGCGGAGTTTGATGAGTGGTATGATTCAAATTTTCTCCAGATCCTGCCGGATAGCGTCGACTTGAACGCGTCGGCGGGTCGTCAAATGGAAGGCTTCCTTGACGTCAGCCATTTTGCTTTTGTCCATGTTGGGACGTTCGGTGAATTGGACAATCGCGAAGTCCCCGGCTACCCGGTTGAACTCACGCCGGCCGGATTCCGCGCCGATTATGTCAGCACGGTCAGCAATTATTCGCGCGACTTCAAACACCTTAACCCGCCGGGTTTCGAGTGGCGGCGTTTATTTGAGACTTGGCTCCCGTTTACGGCCAAACTGACGGTGTTTTTTCCCAACGGCGGCCAGTTACACATTCTGAATGCCGCCTCGCCCGTGTCCGCGCGGCAGA
>JBEKMT010000252.1:0-5798 GCA_050008355.1 Verrucomicrobiota bacterium | reverse complement strand
CACTCATGGGCATGTACACCAATCCATTATTCGCGTAAATCTCCAACGTCCCGCGATCCACCAGCATTTGCAGCGTGATCACCCCGTTCACCGGGCTCAGACTATTGGTGATCCCCTCACACACTATCTGCTGGCTTTGAGCATTGTACGTCACTTGGGTCCCGCGCAACGTGAAGGTCACCTTCGTGGCTGTGCCCATTGCGATCCGGGCATCCAGTTCGCACGCTTCACCGGTTGTGCCGGATAGCGCATCCACGCCATTGGTCAATGTCTGCGTCAACCATGCATTTGTGCTTGTGCGCAGCAACGCCAGCTCGTTCACCGGATTCACATAGATCAACGGTGTCGAACCCGTCGTCAGCAATGTCAGTTGCACCGGAAAATCCATACCGCAATTGAAAGGCATATTGGGGTATTCTGCCGTGTTGTTCGCAATCAGAATGCGCCGACCATCGGCCGCCGGAATATTGTTGAATAATTGTCCGGCGGCAAAACTGTTGCCGGCCCGAATGCAAAACGGACCGTATTGTGCGTTGAATGCTTTTCCGTCGAACTGGCCGACGAAGTAATGCCCGGCCCCGGCATAAAAGATCCATTGTAAGTTATTGGTGTTGCCATCCAATGGTAGCGTAAACAGTTCCGGCACCTCGATAACATTTGGAAAAGTGTAGGTGGAAGTCTGAGTCCAATTGATGAGGTTGGTTGATGAAAAGAAGCCGAAATCGTTGTTGGTGAGCCAGAACACCATGACCCACTTGTTGCCCGGCGCATACCAAACGACCTTCGGATCGCGATCGTCTCCCTCCACATTTGGAATGACCGGGTTGTTGGTGTATTTCGTCCAGCTTCGGCCCTGATCAAGACTGTAGGCCAGGCTCTGGGTAAAAAGTTGGCCTTGGGACATCAGGTTGTTATTGGCATGTCCACCCGCACTCGTATAAAAGCTCACAATGGCGTTGGAGCAAAAACCGGCGGAATTGTTCCAATCCACGACCGAGGAACCAGACCACACCTGGCCCAACGCGTCGCCACAAATCGCTTCCGGCAGCTCCTGCCAATGCACGAGGTCCGTGCTCACCGCGTTGCCCCAATTCTGGTTGCCGACCACCACATCGTAGGGATTGTGCTGATAGCACATATGATATTGCCCGTTCAAATAGACCAATCCGTTTGGATCATTATTAAAACCCCGCCTGACGGTGTAGTGATAAATCGGACGCAATGCTTCCTTATAAAATGGCGTCGTCGTCATAGGCGAGTTGGATTGGATGAAATCAGAAAGTTGAACTCCATTGGTAGAATCCACTCGCACGACCATCTGCGTGTTTTGATAAGCCGATAGATCCAAAAAAACGTAAAAATCATGATTCGTGGCTGTGCCAAGTGCCATACTAAACTCCTGGACGGCCAGACCGTTAACCAGCAATGCAACCACGTGGTACGGATTCCCCAACTTTACCGGGAAATTAATGAACTGGTTGGTCGGGATGATGACGCCAGTCGTGAGGGAGGTGTCTGATTGCACAATCTGATCCACGTTGATATGACCCCAGCCAGCCGTCGCCTTGTCCACGATTCTGATTTGGGCGGTTTGACCCAACAGGCTGCTGACGTTCCACTGCTCCCAATCCAAATGTTCCCATTCGCCTGCCCCGGCCGCGTGTTCAACGACCTGTCCACCGGCCACAAGTTCCATGCGGGTTTCGCCGCCATATCCGCCTTCGCCGCGATAACTGCCACCGCCGATTAGAAACTTAATATAGTTCCGCTGTATTATGAAAGGCGGTGATACCAATGTGCCTATACTCGCATCGCCGGCGAAAAAAGTGTTTGCCAGACCGTTGCCCAGGTAACCATCCACCAGCTGCTGGCCGGCCAGCGTGCCTTGGGCCGGACAGGGCCCAAAAGCACTTCCGGTAACGGTCCAGACACCGCCCGGAAGCCATACGTAATTTGTCTCCTCAAAGTCAGAGAGCAAAATGTCTTGGGCAAACAGTGCTGGCGAAGATATTCCAAGGAAGCATACGACAAAAAACCGAGAGCAAAGCAATCGCACTAAAACCCTGCGTGAGGTTTTTATCAAGCACACTCTCACCAGGCTATTATCCATATCAAGGCTTTTCCAACAGTATGCAATCAAGACCGATCAGATATTTGGCCCCAACCGCCGCTGGATTTGTCCCCGCCACTTCGACCCGAAGCCTGAATCCGCCATTTCGCGGCTCAAAGACTCCCAAGATCAATGGCGGAGCCGGGAGCACATTGGCTGCGTAGCCGTCAAACGTCGCTGGCACATCCCGATCATTCACTTTAAATCGGAGTATTCCATAGTCCGGTGCTTGTGTCGCATAGAGCACCAACTTGTGTGGAGCCTTGTCCGGCGCTGGCACCTGAATATCTACGAAGTCGCCGACTTTCCCACACGCAATCAGTAATTGGGCACCGCCACTCCAGCGATCCGCACCGAATGGCTCCATATTCTGTTCCTTCGCTGTAAATTCGCCTGAGTTCGCCAGCACTTTGAGGCTTTCGCATTCGATGGCTCCGGACCGGTGTTGTGGAACGGCAGCGGCAACTGCGTCAGCCAGGGTGGGAACCGGCAGTGCCGCAGCACGCGGTTGCGGTGGAACGTTCACCGAGGCTCCTGAAAACGCATACCAGTAGGTGGTCGCGGCATAAATCAGCTTCGTCGGCCTCCAGGAAATCAGTTCAAAATCAAAGCTGAGCGACCTTGAAAAAGGAATGCCGTCGAGGTTGCGAGTCCGCGTCAGTACATTGTTTCCTTGCGTCATTGGCTGGTCTACCCGGACCTGATTCGCAAAGGGAGTCTGCATGATGCCGCGAGGCGCGAACGAAAAATCATAGTAATCCTCCGTACCCGTGCCCATGTGCGACGGAAAAGACTCGCCATCCACCCAGATCTTCTCATCGCCTTCGCCATACCAGGTGGCCTCGGGATTGAAAAGCGCCAGTGTATCTCCGATATACACTCCTTGACCGGCGATGCGGACATAATTCCAGTCCCGGGGAGGAGGCGTCGTGAGCCCAGCCTCATAATGCCATGATGTGTGGAAGTGCATGCTGCGATCGTCCCACTGCCAGGAACTCGTGACCGCGCGCAAAGCCACCTTCACCGAATGCTCACCAAGGTTGGAAATCGTCACACTTGAGTAATGTGCGTAGGGCATCACCCATCGGCAAATCATCGCGCCATCTGCGCGGACGGTGCGATACCAGCTCTGCAGGGGATTCACGCCGACACCACTGCCAAAGAAATCGCTTGCCGGGCACCAAACCGTGTCTTCATTGTCGAACCTCAATTGGATAATGCAGGAACGGAGCGCGTGCTCCAGTCCGGTTGAACCATCCGGTTTCAACAGAAACTCCAGTTGTTGTATCGCGGCGGGACCATCCGGCAAATCAAGCGAAACACTTTTACCGGCAGGGATGAGTTCATTCAGCAACGTGACCCGACCGGTCGGCGAGTCCAGGGGTGCCAGCAATTTCTTTTGCACCTCCGCAATCAGCGGGCGGGCGCCCTCCAGATCTGCGCGCGTGAGGGTTCGCACCATTGTGGACGGCCGGTATGTGCGGTAATCGATCTGATAGTACCGGGGTCCTTCACCGGCTTCCTCCCAAGTGACTTTGCAATGCCTCGCGTAAGGAATGGGCAGCATCAGCGTGTTCCCGCCATTGTCCGTTGGGCTATACCCCGGGTGAGGTTGGTCCAAAGGTTCGCCGAGATTCAAATCGCCGGACAGCAGATCGTAGGCAGGAAATGAAAGGACCGGCACCGGATTGCCGTCGAGGTAAATGCGCAGGGTGCCGCTTTTGTTTTTGGTGGTCGTGAGCCAGAAGCGGACCACACAGCCGGGTCCATCGGCGTCCATCATGACCTTTTCCTTGCGCCCGCCATTGTCTTCCTCCCGGATATACTGTGAAAAATCATTGTTCCCGAACCAACCAGGCTTGCCCGGCGCCACCTTCGCCGGATCATGGCTGCTGAACTGCCGGCAGGTATACTCCGGCTGAGGCCATCGCGCAACCGCGCTAAAGTCAATCATCTCCTTCAGCAACGAATCCAACCTGACCTCGGAGCCATTAGCAGAAACGCAAAGGGAGACAAACGAACAAAAGAAAACGATGACCAAATCAACACGCAGCTTCCGCACTCGCCACGTTATGCTTGGCATGCATGGTTCTGTATGGATTGTAGCGCAACGCATATACGGGCTGTTTTTGGTATCATTCAGTAACGGCGAAAGATTTTCTATTGAAATAAAACGCGATAGAACCCCGACGAGTCGGACAGCCGGGAGGGATTGGTGTCAAGGAAGCTGGCGATGCCGTTGGCACTGGGTAACGTGGCGATCGTTTGCCACATATCCCCCAACTGCGATGCCCATTGCACCAAAAATTGGTTCGCCGCCGCTCCCGTCCATCCAAAACCCACTCCGTTCGCCCCGAACGACACGCCCCTGATTTCTGGATGGTCATCAATCGACGGTACCTTCCCAATCCGCCACGTGTCCGGCACCACTCCAGCCGTGATCTGTACCTCGTCAATATATCCCAGAAATGTCTCCGGCTGCTCACTCACCGCATACGTGTTCCGCCCCAGAAATAAATTCCCATTGTCCTCCGCCGGTAACGGCAGAAATCCCGCCGCCAATTCGTTCGTCCCCTGTGCTTCCGTTCCGTCCGCATTCACTATCCTCAACCGCATTTCTCCATTAAGCCCGCTTAACGGATCACACTCCGCCACCAGATAATGCCATTGCCCATCTGCATAGTTCGTTCCCACCACATCAACACTGTTCGTTTGCCCCAGACTGCTGTTCGCGATCTTGAACCTTACTCCCCCCGCTCCCGCCTCATTCACATCAATCCCGTACCGAAACACCTGCCCCGTGTCCGTCCCCTGCGACACCAGTTCCATGATCCCGGCTCCGCTCCGATTCCCATCCGTTTTGAAAAATAGCTCGATCGAGAATGGTCCCGTAAAATCCATCTCGTCCCCATACTGATCCTGCGGGAAAAACAAACACCCATCCACATTGCTGATCGCTTCCGCATCATAGCTGCAATTGCCCGCAGAATGACCATTCACAAACATCCCGCCCGGCGCCACATTCGTGTTCAATGTCACCGGGCCTCCCGTCAATCCGTTGAACGTGATCAAATCATCGATCGCCGCCGGCAGCGTCCCGGTCGTATCGAGCCCCTGCCCGTCATTCGTGTCCGCGTCCGCCACCCCCGGCCACGTAGGCACCCCGTCGTTGTTTGGCGCTTCAATCTGGCTTTCCATCCGCCAATACGCCACTGGGTACGGGGCCAGTATCGTCAGCGGCACCACGCTGCTCGTCACCGAGCCCCCCGCATTGCTCACCACCACCGTGTAACTCACATTCGTCGAAGCCACTGCCGCCACCGTGTAACTGCTGTTCGTCGCCCCGCCAATCGCCCGACCATTCTCCAGCCATTGATACGAAATGGGCAGCGTTGTACTCGTCGCCGTGACGTTGAATGTCGCTGAGCCGCCCACAATTATCGTGGCCGCCGGTGCGGGTTGCACCGTGATGAACGGCGCTGCCACAGGCCACGCCGAACCCAAATTATAGAAATGGGCAGAGAGCAACTGCGCACCATTGCCAAAAGCAATCAAGCTGATCGGCCGCGCGCCTGCGCTGGGCGGCACACTCATGGGCATGTACACCAATCCATTATTCGCGTAAATCTCCAACGTCCCGCGATCCACCAGCATTTGCAGCGTGATCACCCCGTTCACCGGGCTCAGA
>JBEKMT010000251.1:0-5828 GCA_050008355.1 Verrucomicrobiota bacterium | reverse complement strand
CCAAAGGAAAGCAACACACGTACCGGCAGATAATACATAAAGTTGGGCAGGTTGGGAGCAAAGAAGAAGAACTGCTGCCATAAATACAGGCTATAAGAAATCACACCGATGCAGACCAGCCACTTCATGTTTAAGAAAGCGGCCCACTGGCTTGATTGCGTTACTGCGGAAATAATGATGCAAGAGATTCCCAGGTTTAGTAAGACGGTCATAATTTCTTCCATGAGTTGTTTATACAATGGCATGGTTCCGGAAAAATTCGGGCATACGTTAAAGTGATACGACAGCAGCCAAGCGAGAAAGGCCCCGGCCAGGCCGGCCAGAAAGATTTTGTTACCCCATTGGACGGGGAATTTCAAATAATCTACGGCATCCCAAACGATGGCCAACAAACAGCCAACCAGGATGGAATCAAACCTCATCATGCGGGTGAGAAAATCATGTAATGGCGGTGAGAAAAAACACGCACTGGCCAGACGCAGCAAAGGAAAAAGGATCAAAAGAACCAGCCCGATTCGTAAACGGCAATGACGCGGTGCAAACACCAAAACCAGCGGCCAGATGAGATAAAATTGCTCTTCAAGCGATAAGCTCCAGAAATGATCGAAAAAGGCATTCCCGTCCACAAGATTACGGAAGAATAAAATGACCGACGCAAGGTCCAAACCTTGGAGGTGCAAACCGCTGACTTTTGAAAAAATCGTGATGAATAAGACGTAAGCCATCACAGGCGGCACAATGCGGAGGAACCGTCTGACCCAGAATTGCTTCAGGCTTATAGACCCGTGTCGCCTTTCTTCCTTGAGCAGCAAGTAAGTTATCAGAAAACCACTGATAACAAAGAAAATGGGCACACCAAAGTATCCCAGCGGAAAGGTGGCCCGACGAAGGTCTTCAGCAAGATTTGCTCGCAAGTGGATATGTTGTGTCCAATTGGAGTGACACATGATCACCAAGAGGATTGAAATTCCACGCAGCCCGTCCAGGCCAGGAAGGCGAGCGTTGCTGTTTTCTGAATTCATTGGATCACCTTCTTGTTTTCCCCGAGCCTTTTCGCCGGTACTCCAACCCAAGTTTCACCGCCGGGCACATTTTTGGTAACCACGGCCCCAGCTCCAATAATGGCATTATTGCCAATGGTTACTCCCGGCAATATCGTCACATGGCATCCGATCCAGACATTCTTGCCGATGACGACGTTCGCGCCGACGTATCCCTGTCGTGCATATGGAACGTCAGCGCTCGACGTCGAGTGATTTTCGGTGGTGATATAGCTGTGCGCCCCAATCATCGTATCCTCGCCGATCTCCAACCGGTGATTCGAGGTGCCAAGAAAGGAGTACGGTCCCACATAAACCCGTTCCGCCAGCAGGATGGCTCCCTTTTGATTTTCTTCGTTGCCGATCCAGACAATCACCCCCTGGTCGAGGTGCGTTCCCCTGCCCAATTCCAGACATTCGTTCAGGCTGGTGACATCACCTTGAAAGCGGACGGACGGTTCAATCAGCCGGCCTGACTGCCGCTGCTGGACGAGCCAGCGCCAACGACGCCAACCAGACAACACATCGGAGCGGGGTGATTCAAAACAGGAAAGCGGCGCAAATGCCCGATATTTTGCAAAGAGATACTGGCGAATTTTTTGAAACATCTTCAAGCGCGGAAAGCTTCCACCGTGGCTTTGATTTCATTTACCAAACCTTCATGAATTTTATCCGGATGAAAGCGATCGTCATACATCTTGCGCGCGTTATTAACCAACTCATACTGCCGTTCCGGTTCGTCGCGCAGCTTAAGAAGTTTTTCCAGCATCGCCATAGCGTCGGTCTGAACGCAGATTTCCGCGGAATCAAACTCCCGCGCAACGCGCACGGCGGAGCAATATTCCGGTCCCCACACGAGAATCGGCTTTTGATACGATAAATAGTCCAGAAACTTGGTCTTAAAACTCGTCCGTTCCACCAGTGCGCAAGATTCTTCAAATCCCATGGGCAAAATCAGCGCATCGGCCCCGGCCACCTGCCGGCGCAATTCTTCGAAAGGTAAATGTCCCAGAAAAATATTCCGGGCCCGGGCCTTGGCGTCGAATTCCCGGCTCCAACTCGGGTTGCTGCCGTAGAACCTGAATTCCACCGGCGCAGATCGCAATTGCGCGGCCGTCACCAGCCGTTCCAACATCGGGCCGTACCAATCCGCCAGGCTGCCCGCAAAAGCCACGACGAAGGGGCGGCCGTCGACAGCATAGGGTGTGAAGCCGGGCAGTTTTTCCGGCAACCGAGCGCCGAGCGGGTAAAGCACATGTGCGTGGGGGTGCGTTCCCAAGGCTTCCCTCATGCCCTCACACGTGCATAGCGCGAGATCGGCCTCATGATAAAAACGCCGGAAACGGCGTTCAATCATCGAATGATAGGCAGAGTGGGATGGAAACCATCCGTAATTAAACCAGTCGTTGAAGCTCGCCACCAACGGAACCTTGAGCCGTCGCGCCACCTGTTGCGCCACCAGGGCGCTATAATCCCAACTTCCCGCCACCGTGAACACCACGTCCGGATTGAATTCCTGCGCTGCCCGCCAGACATCCCTAGGTACCCGTCCCCACGCGCTCAACGAGTGGGGCCCGTAAAACCAAGGCAACAACCGGGTGCGAAACAGCCGGCGCGTCAATCGGGAAGGACCGAATAGCACCGGCTGGTACGGGACGGACTGGGCTGGAAACTTCTCGCAATTGGTGATTACTTTGACGGTAAAATCCTGCCGTTCGATGAAATGACGGTAAAAAGCCAACGCACCGCCCCAGGTGGGTATCGGCGGCGTGTAACTCAAGTAAAGCAACCTGGTGCGACCAACCTTCGAGACGGAAGGCGGAATTAATTCATTCGTCATTTTTAATCCGAATGGGAGCCGTCCCGGCGTTGTTGATAATGTCCTTCAATATCATTTTTAGTTTCCCGCCAGCGATCACCCAATTCAGCCGTGAGTCATATTCAGCCATTGAGGAGTGTGCCAATCGACGATAATTAACCCGATCTTGCAAATAGCCCGCAACCCAATCCACTATTTCTGATGCGGTGTCCTGCAATTCAAAGAGGCGCCCATTGATTTCATTTTTTATTATGGTGCTGACACCACCCACATTCCGCGCAATGCTGGGGACACCAAAGGCGCTTGCCTCGCAATACACCAGCCCGTAACATTCAGCTTCCGAAGGAACGATCAAAAAATGACTTTTGCTCAAAAGACCATTGATCTCCTTTTGTCCTTCAGCGGTTTTTTTTATGAATCCTCTTACGGTTACATTTCCGGCATCTTCGGGCGGGATGCAGGGGTCGCAGCCGATAACGGTTAAATGGGTTGGAAACCCGCGCTTGATTAATTCGCGAACCACCTCCAGCGCAACTTGCCCACCTTTCCGCACCCAGTCGACGCCGATAAACATGAGTTGGATTTTGCCAAAACCACGCGCATCGATGGCAGAAATGATCTCATTTCGATCAGGTTTGACTTCAAGATTGGCGCCAAAGGGCACCACGTGAACCTTTTCAGCCTTCGCGCCATAATCGCGTATCGCACTTGCCGCCGCCCAATCCGAAGCGAAAACAGAAGCCGCCGCCCGTTTCAAGGAAGCATTTTCAATTCGATCGCCGTCCCGGTGGTTGGCGGCACACAAATTCTCGTAGATGTGATAGGCCTCAAACAGCAGTTTGTGGGTGACATCGGAAATGGTCAGCAGCGGCACGGTGCCCGGAAGGTAGGCCACAGGTATGCTTCCAGGACTGACAACCGCTTGAACACCCTTGAGCTTGCTCAAGATTTTCCAAGCTTCGCGAGAATAAGCTCTCGCCATGAATACGTCATGCTCCGGCAAATAAAGCTTTCGCAGTATCTTGCCATAAAAAAATTGTTTTACCTTCAGAACTCTGGTGGCATTCGACGGCAGAGAAATCGGGCCGACAAATTGCACATCAACGCCAGCTTGAGCCAGCGCAAGCCAGATAAAATACCCCAAACCGGACCAACAGCGCACATCTTTAGGGTCATAAGTTGTGATATAGGCAATTTTTAGCCGTCCATCGCTATCGTGTGTCATCACTGCCTTGGGTTGACAATTCAATATCTCTCAGAGCTCTTTGGCCACCACGGATTTGGGCTTCAAAAAACCGGCGCCGCCTTGGCGACATGACAATCAATCGCCGTAATTTGCCCAACACGCTGCGAAGGCCGTATATTTTTTGAATTTTCGGTGGCCGCCCGCGCTTTGCATCCAAAGTAAGGCCAGAATATCTATTCCCCTCCATCAGCCGAAGCAAATAATCCTCCTTGGTTCTGCCGGCAGGCATTATGTGGGTGAGTTTGAGATTCGTGAATATCCCGGTTCCAAGTCCCAGATCGATCGAGGTCAGGGCCAGATCCAAATCTCCCGCGCAACCCAATTGATTCCCCACCCGGTCCAATCCACGTCTGGCAGCATCCTTTTCGATAACGAGACGGTGGGCTGTGGCGACCTCGGTCCGGACGCACATCCCTGCCCCGTAGGGCAGCGTGATATCCGTATCGGTTAGATTAGACCAACGATCCATTGTCGTGTGTCTGAGGGCAATCAGGTAAAAATATTCCCGCACCCAGGAAGGCGGTTCAGTTTCAAATTCCGGTTCGATGACGCCGGCACCCCAAGCCCCCAGGAAGGGGTGGCTGGCGAAAATCTTCTTTGAATTCACCAAATAGTCGGCCGCCAAAATATTGTCGTCATCGACGAAAACAAGCATTTTACCCCTGGCTTCCTTCATGCCACGCAATCGCGCTGGCGTCAGCCCGAGTTCGTCCTCACGCAGGCACCGGGCCTGCGGATGCCAGTCCAAATTCAATGTGCTGTTTAACGGGGCCTTTGAGGCATTATCAATGACAAGCAATTCCCATTGTTCCTTTGGTAAAGTCTGTGTCTCCAACGCCGCCAGGGTGCGCCGCAAATAATCCGGGCGCGGGTTGTGGGTGCAAATGACGACGGACAGTTCGGGGTTCATGTGGGTCGTAAAAACGTGAGCATAACAACGGTTCTTTTCGTTGTTACAGAAGGCTAATAATTATCAAGGGTTCAAATTCGGATCTGATTTCGAGACTAGTGCGTTGGCCGCTGGGAGCCGAAGGCGGCGTTGGGCTCGGGCCACTTGGATTCGGGTGCTGGGTCGCAGTCTTTCCGAAAATCAGATACATCAAAGCAGCCAGGACAACCAACACAGAAATGACAATCCAGGCAATCACCTTCATTCCTCCAATCGCCTTCCGCAGATCTCCATTGGGTTGACCTTTGGGATTCATTGTGTGTCGATTTGCGATGCAGATCCAGCTCTTGCCAGGATAGACCTCGAATTAAGCGCCTGCAATCCTGGCATTTCCCATGAGCAGCTTTGTCCGGGTTATATCCAGAACTCTCGCAATCCACGGTTGAAATTCTAATTCCAGCCACCAAGCCAAAGGCAAAATAAATAAAACGGCCGATGGCAGCCAAAATAGAGACATGCCAGAATGGCGCAACAAATCAGCAATAAAAAATAAAATTGGCATATGGATTACATAGAGTGCGTACGAAATTGCGCCCGCTCTTAAAAACGGTTTTGCGAGGATTCTGCAGAGCGTTGCCAGATTCCTGCCGGTGACCAGCAAGCAAGTCAGCACAGCTGCGGCAAAAATGAGCCTCAAATCAAGAAACACGTGATGTCCCCAGGTTAAAACATGACGCGTGATCACAAGCGCGACCAGCAATAAAAAGGCAATTCCTCCCGTGGCCCATAGACGCTTTGAAAGCCACATCGATTGGAAATTTATGAAAGTTGAGA
>JBEKMT010000250.1:0-5831 GCA_050008355.1 Verrucomicrobiota bacterium | reverse complement strand
GGCCTCGTCATTTTTTAAAGGCTGCACCACGGCTGACTTAAAAGTATTTTCCCAACAACATTTTGCAGGCGCCATTTTTCATTGTTTCCTGATTGTCACAATTCTGACAGCGGTCCGTAATGTGAGTTGCCTAGGTTCACTCCGCGTTTTCATTGAGCATTCACCTCATGCCGATGGGCATCAGGTTCGGTTTGGTGTTCAGCCGCCATGGACAAGGTTAAACCTTGAATAATCAGTCTCCATGACAGGGTTCCTTTGCGCTGAGGCCATTTAAGAAAGCCGGCACGGAACGGACAAACGACGTCGGAAAAGCGACATCGTTTTAAAGACCATGCCGGGATGTTTTATTTTATTTGTGAGACTCTGATTTTGACTCTGATTTTATTTGTGAACTTTGTAACAAAGAACTTAATGATGTCCGTGGACCAATCCGGGTGAACATCATGGCGAAAGCAACCAATCTTGCCGGCGCGCCGAAGCCGGTTCAACCCCTGTGCCACCGCTCGCCTCAATGAAAATCAGGGCCGATTTCAATTTCAACCGCCCTTCCCGGACGTATTCAAAAGCATTAAATCGTGTTCAGAATTGCTGCCTCATCCGGCGATGCCGGGTGGTCCTTGCCCTGCTGGCAAGCCTGGGCTGGTTGACTTCACTCGTGGCTTTGCCCGCTGCAGCGGACGAACCCGCCACCCCCAACACGCTTCCTCATTACAATGTTCAGTCCTACCTCATCGAGGGGAATTTACCTCTTCCTCCGGCAGTCACCGCTCCGATTTTCGCCAAATATACCGGAACCAACGTCAGCCTCGATAACCTCGTCCAAGCTGCTTCCGATCTGCAAGCAGCCTATCTGGCGCAAGGCAACACGAACGTAAATATCATCGTCGCCCCGCAACGAATCGTCAACGGCACCGCTCCTCTGAACGTGTTCCAGGGAGCCTTTCCGCAAATCGTCATTTCCGGCCAGCGTTATTCCGGCCCCGCGAGCATCGCCGAAATCGCCTCCGCTTTGTCGATGGCGCCACCGGCAACTCCGGCGCTTCCTCCTCCCGCGACAGCCCCGCCTGCCGTTGTCGTAACTAATCCTCCGGCACCGCCCAAGCCTTACCATCCGCCGAGGCCGGCCACACCGGAGGAACTGGCGGCAGCACGCGACGCGTTGATGCAAAAAATTGCCGAACAATATGCACAAGAAAATGACCACCGCGTCCACGTCGTCTCCACGAACACCGGCCCGCGCTTTGAAGTGGAATACTACCAGGTCCTGGGGAACACAATCCTGTCACCCGCCACGCTCGCCCGGACCATGACGAATATTGATGGCGCGTTTGGAACCAACGTGAGCCTGGAAGGAATCCGGGCGGTTGTGACTGAGTTGCAAAAAGCCTACCGAGCTCGCGGTTTCGTCACTGTAGTGGTTGGATTGCCACAGCAAAAATTGACCAACGCCACCGTCAAAATCCAGGTGACCGAAGGCCTGCTGGCCGACATCAAGGTCAAGGGTAACGTTTATTTCAGCTCCAACAATGTCATGCGCGCACTGCCCAGCTTGCATACCAACTCCGTCTTAAACGCCAAAATATTCCAAGCCGAGCTCAACCGGGCGAATGCCAATCAAGACCGGCAGATTTACCCCGTCATCTCCCCGGGTCTCGAACCGGGCACCAGCGACCTCACCCTCACCGTCAAGGATCGTCTCCCCCTGCATGCCAAGGTTGAGTTTAACAATCAGAGTTCACCCGGCACACCCGATTTGAGAGAGAACTCCTCCGTTCTTTACAACAACCTTTGGAATCTGGAAAATTCGATCGGCGCGCAATACAGCTTCTCGCCGGAACGATATAAAACCGGAAGCCAGTGGCCGTTCTACGATGAACCGTTGGTCGCCAATTATGGCGCATTTTACCGGATGCCGCTGGGCAGCCCGGTCGCCATCGAGGATGTGGTCGACGCCAATCCAGGCAGCTTTGGCTACGATGAAGCCACGCGGAGGTTCAATTTGCCGCCATCTTCGGGACAGCCTGAGCTGAATTTCTATGCCAGCCGCTCCTCGATCGACACCGGCTTGCAAACCCTCTCCAGCGCGACACTTTACGATGTCCCCGGCGTTGAGACCATCAACCAGAACACCGTCCAGCAGGATTTGACCGTCAACGGTGACCTCGGCGTCCGCTTCAGCGCTCCGCTCCATGCCTCAGATGATTTTCACTCTGATTTTTACATCAGCCTGGACTACAAAACCTACGAAGAAAACAGCTATAAAACGAACAATTTTATCTCGCAGCAGTTCCCGGTGGGCTTTGGGGGCATCCCTCTACCGCCCATCACCAGCACGGTGTCCTCCCCCGTACCCGAGACCCAAAACGTCCTCCGGTACCTGCCTTTTACCTTGCACTATGACGCCAGCAAGCATGACTCGCTTGGAACCACAGCTTTTGGCCTGAGCGCCACCGTTAACACCTGGTTTACCGGCAGGACCACGACGAGCGCCACCACCAATAGCACCGACCTCACCGGCGTCAAGAATGTACAAAGCATCACTGGCTCTAAGGAGTCATCCGGCCATTGGGTTACGCTCACGCCCACCCTTTCGCGCGATTTTACACTGAGCCCGGGTTGGATTCTTACGGCGCGCGCTGACGGTCAATGGTCCAGCGAACCTCTGATCAGCAACGAACAATATGGTTTGGGGGGCGTCAATAGCGTCAGGGGCTATCACGAAGGCGATGTCTTTGGCGACACCGGTTGGCATATCTCTCTTGAGCAACAGACGGCGCCCCTCCTCGTCGGGATGGTTTACGGAAATGCACCACTCACCCTCCGCGGCTCACTCTATACCGATTACGGCCGCGTCTTTCTGCTGGATCCACAAGGACGACAGGGTAGCACCCCTTTGAGTGACGTCGGATTCGGGTGGGTCGCCACGGTCGGTTCCCACTGGGAGGCCCGCTTTTTGTTCTCCCTGCCGTTGCTGGACTCCCCCGACATCCAAGCCTACCACCCGTTTTTCAATTTCGACCTCACCGCGCAATTTTAATTCGTAACAAAATCGTCACCTAAAAATTGTTCATCCCCGTTTTGAAAGTGTTAAAATTCAACAGATCTTGGCTTGGCTGAACCTGGAGCTGAATTCTGATCTCAATTATGTCAAATGTTGTAAACGGTTTAAACGGTTTGATCAGGCGGTT
The DNA here is from genome assembly GCA_050008355.1 of Verrucomicrobiota bacterium. GTDB lineage: Bacteria > Verrucomicrobiota > Verrucomicrobiia > Limisphaerales > UBA11358 > UBA11358. Next base: position 2,643 of record JBEKMT010000250.1, on the reverse strand, counting down.
GCTCGTGCTGTCTTCTGCCTTGTGCGGGTGGCGGCTTTGCGAGCATCCGGCCATTGCCAATCCGGCGGGCGGCACCGTCGCCGTGGGCGGGGCCACGTTCAGCACTTCCGGCGCCACGGAGACCATTACCACCTCCGGCAACGCCCTTATCAACTGGCAAAGTTTCAATATTGGCGCCGGCCAAACCACCACCTTTGTGGAGCCCACCGCCTCCTCAGTTGTTTGGAATAGCATCGGCGGCGGTAGCCCCTCGCAAATTCTCGGCAACTTGAACGCGAATGGTTACGTCATCTTGCAAAACCAATCGGGTTTCTATGTTGGCGGCCAGGCCTCGATCACTGCGCACGGGCTCATTATGACCACCGCCAATGCTGCGCCAACCCTTTCCAGCGGCGGCGCCTGGGATTTTGATTCCCCGCCTCCTACCGCCCAAATCATCAATTACGGGCAGATCAGCACCTTTGGCGGTGGTTCGGCTTTTCTAATCGCTGATAACATCGAAAACAACGGCACCATTTCCGCCCCTGCCGGTAAGATTGGCCTCTATGCCGGTGAACATGTTTTGGTTTCAATGAGCCCGGATGGTCGTGGCTTGAGCGCCGCGGTCAACCTCCCCCAGGGCTCCGTCGATAATCAAGGAAACTTGATCGCCAACGGCGGCGACATCTCCGCCCAGGCCCAAACCGTCAATCAAAACGGCCTGATCCAGGCCAATACTGTCCAAAATGTTAATGGCACCATCGAACTCCTCGCTAGTGACAACGCTAATCTGGGCGCCAATTCAATCATCTCCGCACAGGGAGACACCACCGGCAACAGCTCCGGCGGAAATGTCACCATCCAATCGGGCAAGACTTTCTCGGATCAGGCAGGTTCCACCATCAACATCTCCGGTGGCAGCCAGGGTGGCAACGGCGGCCAGGTCGAAATCTCCGCTCCGGAAATGGGCACCATTCAGTCCACCATTAATGGTCAGGCTTCCGCTGGCTTTACCGGCGGAAATCTGACCATCGACCCGACGGATATCTGGCTCGCCTCCTCCACGACCGACCCCGAGGCGCCCGCCGGTTATTCAATCGTTGACGTTAATTCTTTCAGCGGCCTTTCCCAAATCAATCTCCAGGCGGATCAAAATATCACGCTCAATACGCTCTGGACTTTGAGCGATCCCGGGGTACCCGCCTCCTTGAGCCTCACCGCTGGCAACAATATCACCTTGAATGACGGCTCAGGTATTGCTGCCGGAAATAATTGGGGCGTCAATCTCTCGGCTGGACCACAAAACCCGACGGCCATGCCTTCTGCCGGCAATGAAGGCATTTATTTGGACGGCAGTGCTTACATTCAAACCGAAAACGGGAATATCAGCTTGTATGCCGCCAATGAGGTGCAGGTCGGTTACGGTAATTTTATCGACCAGCTCGGCAACAGCGGCATCCGCACTCTGAATAAGGGCAATATTAGCGTCACTACCTTTTACGGAGACGTCAATGCCGGGGCAAATGCCGACGGTTACAACTTCACGGGCACAGCGCCGTACTATATTGTCCCCAGTGGGGTCGGCGGGATCAGCACCGCGGACGGCGGCAATGTCTCGATCAACGCTGGTGGAAACGTTATCAGCTACCTTCCCGGCACATCTGATACCGGCGACGCCGGTACCGGGGCATTCGGATCGAACCCGGGAAACGTCTCCATCAGCGCCAAAGGCAGCGTGTATGGCCATTACGTTTTGGCCGATGGCACCGGCACCATCACCGCCGGGGCTGATATCGGCTCCCAGAATAATGAATTCGCCCTCAGTCTCATCAATGGCACATGGAACATCAACGCGCTATCGGGCGATATCTATTTGCAGGAAGTGCGCAACCCCAACGGAGATTTCAATAATCAACCGGGTACTCGTGGCCATCCTAACGCCGGCCTGTATTGGTTCAATTACGGCCCTGACGCCACCCTCAACCTTGACGCCGTCGGCATCTATTTGACTGGTTTGAACGTTCCGCGAATAAATGCGAATATTCCAGTGCTTTATCCTCCCATTCTCAACATCACCGCCGGCGCCGGTGGCGTCACCCTGGAAAATGATGTCACGTTGTTTCCCTCCGTGGATCAAAGCCTGACCATCAATATTTCGGACGGCGGTAACCTGCAGGGACCGACTCCCGCCGATATCGCTTCACCACAAATTCCGGAATTGCTGATGTCCGACAGCCCGGAAAGTCAATGGACCACCGCAAATAATTTTGGCGACTCCGATCAGGGCTACCCTGGCGCGGTTGAGCCCACCGATCCAACGCCCAACTCGCCGGGTGCCAGCGCCGTGTCCATTAATGTCGCCGGCAACATGCAATATATTAGCCTCACCACGACCAAGGAAACTGATATCAGCGTGGGAGGTAACATGACTGATTGTATCTTTTCCGGCCAGAATTTGCACGAAACCGGTTCCACCACTTTGACTGTAGGCGGCCAAATCTCCAATCCCGGCGTCTACGCGTCTGAACCTAATGTCACCATCCCTAGCGTTCCAATAACCGATTTGCTACCCGGGATGGGTCTGTCCTGGGACAATATTTTCGCCTTGGCTTTGGATCCATCACTCATCGCCTCCCTGACCCTCCCGCCGAATACCCCGGAGTC
>JBEKMT010000025.1:0-66320 GCA_050008355.1 Verrucomicrobiota bacterium | reverse complement strand
CGGTTGCTGCGTCAGCGTCGGCAGGGAAGTCCAGGGTAAATTCACAGTATTGCCCGCGTTCGCTGCTCACGGTAATTTTTCCGCCATAACCCTGCACGATCCGGTAGCAGATGCTCAAACCCAGTCCCATACCCTTGCCAACTTCCTTGGTCGTAAAAAACGGGTCAAATATTTTGTCGGCAATTTTTGCATCAATGCCCGGGCCATTGTCACGCACAATGATCAAACTGCGGCTGTTCCCAGTTTTTCCGGAGAGCCAAATCTGCGGCTTTTCGCCATCGGCAAATTGTTTTTCGCGCAAGGCATCGATTGCATTCTGCAGCAAGTTGACCAGGACGTGGATCAGCTTGTTCCGATTGGCCCAGAGCGACAATGTCGCCGGGATTTGCTGGTGGATAGTAACAGTATCCCGCCATTCCCCGCCAAGGAAACGCAGCGCGGCGTCGGCGGCATCTCCGGCTTCGACCGGTTCGCCCGTTCCGCCGCCCGGATGCGTGAACGTCCGCAAGTCGGACACGATGTTCCGCACGCGTTTGATTCCTTCTTCGATGTCATTGACAATGGCGTCATATTCGCCCCGGTCTTCGGGTGCAAGTTTTTTTCCCTTGTTGCGCAACGCGAACAAGCCAGTCAGTGAGAAATTCAGCGGGTTGTTGATTTCATGGATGATGCCTGCGCTCATGCGTCCGAGTGACGAAAGTTTTTCCGATTGCACCAGTTGCATTTCGGTTTCCTTGATCTGGTCAATTGCTTCGGACAGCGCCTGGTTCTGTTTCGTCAACTTGCGTTGGAAATGGTGCGACTCGATCAAGTTTTTGATCCGCGCCTGGAGCTCCGTCGAAGAAAACGGTTTGGCCAAAAAATCATTTGCCCCCATCTGCAACGCGTCAAATTTAGCCTCCTCGTCTGCTCGGGCTGTTAGCAAAATGATCGGGATGGCGACCGTCGGCGCGTATTCGCGCAATTCTCGGCATACCTGCAAACCATCTTTATGCGGCATCATCAGGTCGAGCAGGATCACATCCGGCAGGATTGACTGCGCCTTCTCGGTCGCCTCGTTGCCATCCATGGCTTCAACTACTTCGTATTCATCTTCCAATTGTGACACGAGGAAACGCCGCATGTCCGGTTCATCGTCAGCCACGAGCACCAGAGGACGTTGTGTCCGCCGTGTAAAATGTGTCGTTTCTGGATTCTGCCGCGTGGTGGCTGCCGGAAAGAATTCCGCGCGCCGGTACAAATTCGCCAGCCATTCATCCGAGTGTGACGCTTCAACTGAAGTCGGTGCCGAGGCATTATCATCCGTCGCCGCTTGCCTCAAAATTTCAGCTTTTTCATAAGGCATACGCACGGTAAATGTTGCGCCCTTGCCCAATTGGCTCTCCACCGTTACCAGACCGCCCATGATTTCGGACAGTTCCTTGACCAGCGCCAGCCCGATACCCACGCCTTGGAATTTTCGTTTGGAAGACCCATCCTCTTGCCAGAAGCGGTCGAATACAAACGGCAGGCTTTTTTCCGCGATGCCCATGCCAGTGTCGCCAACGATCAGAACAAATGCATCCCCCTGTTTTTCAGCGCGCAGCCAGACCTTCCCGTGCGCAGGTGTGAATTTCAATGCGTTGAATAACAGATTTAATACGATTTTCTCCAGTTTGTCCCGGTCTGCCATGACAGCGCCGAGTTCCGCGTCAATGTGGATTTGCAGGGCGATTTGTTTTTCATGGGCCATCTGCTTCACTGCACTGGCAAGGCCGTTGACGAATTCGGCCACCGACAGCGGTTCTTTTTTGACTTCCAGGCGTCCGGATTCAAGACGGATAAGTTCCAGTAAATCGTTGATCAGTTTGAGCAATCTCATGCCATTGTTGTGCATGGTTTGGAGCATGTCTCGCGTATGATTGTCAAAGGACTTGTCGTAAGACTTCACCAGGGTTTCCAACGGCGCGAGCAGCAACGTCAAAGGCGTGCGCAACTCATGGCTGACGTTGGCAAAGAAGCGGCTCTTGAGCCGGTCCAACTCAATCAGCTTTTGATTGGTTGCCTCCAGTTCGGTTTTATTTTTGTCGAGTTGGTAGCGTAGCGTAAATTCCTGGATGCGTAATTTCGTAAAAAAGTGGTTGCCCACCACCACAATGATCCCTGTCAGTGAAAGAAAATAGAAATTGTTAAAAAAAATCGGGAGATCCGCGTGTGTGCTCTTTGACAGACATGCCAGCAAATACATCCCCAGCACACTTCCCACGGCGATCAGCGATTCAAACGTGTTCCAACGGACCACCATGCTGGATGCCAGCAGAATCAGGTTTAATCCGGCGTAGTATGGGGACGAAGGTCCCTGCGTGATGTAAATCATCGTCGCGATCCCCAACGCGGGGAGTACCGCTATGGGAACACCGAGCAGGCGATAATACTTGTGGCCAAGCTTGGTGGTGTGAACAAAGCAGAGTGCGCCGGCACCGGCGGAACAAAGCAGTCGCAAAACGACGAAAATTCCAAGTTTCTTTGGGTAAACGAAATAATCCAGTACCACTCCGGCTGGCATCAAAACAATCACCAGCAGACAGGCAACGATTCCAGTGTGAATGCGTTCTCTCTGCTCATTGGCGACAAATGCCGCAGCGAAATCATGATCCGGGCTGGATGGGGTCTTAAACATTGGCGCGTTTGCGGATCTCCAGATATACGTTTACCCCCGTTTCATCACAAAAAGTGCGCACATTGTTTCCGGTTCTATCCTTGTTCCACAGCGCGCGAATATCCTGTTCCGATCGGTAAATCAGATGCCAGTCCAGAATGTTTTCCATGCCGTAACACCGAGGGTTTTCGGGCGTGACATTGGTGACGATCAGCAACCCGCCAGGGGCCAGCCAGTCATAGAAAACCTCCATCAATTGCGTACACGTGCTGTCAGGCAGATAGTCGAACAGGCCGGCACAATAAACAAAATCATATTCCTTTCCGGGACCGCTTCTCTTCAAGCTCTCTTTGAATACCTGGACGATGTTTTTTTTCTGAAATTGGATTGTCGGTTCCCGTCCCGTTCGCTGCGTGATCGCACGGATGTGGATCTCTAATTGCTCGAGAGTTTCCCGGTTGAAATCCGCCAGCGTCAATTCTACATTTTTGCTCAGTTCGGATTCAGCCAGAAACCGCTGGACTTCGATCGCCGGTCCGCAGGCAAAGTTAAAAATGCGAAGCTTGCAATGCTTCGACCGCATGCGAAGAGCTTCGTTTTCGAGCTGTGACTGCAGATACTTCAAACGATTGCGGTGGGCTTCGGACGCTCCCTGCCGCCAAAACCACAAATTAACGATTTTGGCGAACAAGGATTTTCCTTGATACGGATCCATGGCCAGCATGTTTACCATTTCGTAATCTCCAGCATAGCCAAGTGGTTTTGCCTGCGCACGGTGGGCGAATGGCGAGCAAAGGACCAGGGAATGCAACTGTCTTTGGATGAAGACCCGATGTGCCGGCCGCAAGTCCTCGCTGATATTCACCGCGACCGCCTCCAGCTTGTCGTGTAAGGAGTCAAAGACCGGCACGAATAACCGTCCCGCTTCTTCCATTATTTTTTGCGTGGGCTTCCCTTGTTTGTCTTTGGGCAGGCCCTGAATTCCCAGTTCAATTTGGTCCAGCCACAGGCGCAAGTCATAAAGGATGGTCTGCATGTCGGCCACCACCACTTTGAATTCCGGCGATACTTTGAAAAGTTTTTGCCAGTCCTGAAGGAAGGCCTTGAATTCTTCCGCCAACTCGTTCTTCCGCTCCAAAGACGTCGCCGCAGGCAAATGTTTCCATCCCGGCTCATCCAGCGTAGCTTCGCAAATGAGGTTTGTTCCGGCGTCCACAAGGTTGCGCACAACGGCGCGTCCGAGATAGACCGATTGTTCTTGGAACACAATCTTGAATTCGTTCAACACATCGGACAGCCGCAGATTGGCGCTCGAGTCGTACAATTCAAAAAAAACCTGGTGCCGCGTCATCCGTACCAAAGTGCCGCGCAGGTTGGCCGATTCAGGCGAACGAAACCAGACGCCGCTTTCCTTGATTCCAGGGGGCGGCTTGGTGGTCGGCGCAGGGCTTGTTTTTTCTTGTGGCATATGGACAGGGCTGATGGTGGCATGCCCATTCCCATTACCGTCGTGAACTTTGTTCATCTCGCAAGGCAGAATGCATCATTTTTCACGCCAAAACAAAGAGGATTATTCATTTTCCTGATTTAATAATTCGTTAGCTGGCACTCCCGCTGCTTTACATGGAGCACGCCGTATAAGTTTGGCAGGATCAAGTACCTGTATGTCTTGTCACTGGACAAAGGTTGTCCCGATTAACCAGGCTCAGTTTTGCAAAATAAACAACTATGAGAACGAAATTCATTCAGGCAGCAAAATCGCCGCACCGGAAATGTGCCGTGCATTCCCTTGTCTTGTTGGGATTGGCCGCCAGCGCCACGGCGCCGGACAAATCCTCTGCGAATGGTTTTCTTTTGCCAAATCAGGACCCGGAGGCGATTGCCCGCGGCGATGCTTTTGCTGCCACGGCGGATAACCCATCGGCGATTTACTATAATCCCGCCGGGATTACTCAATTGTCTGGTGAAAACATCCGCGTGGGACTTTATATGATTTCACCCGGCGTGAAATACACGTCGCCGGATGGGGCTACGGCGAAGGCAAATTCAGACTTTCAACCGGTTCCACAAGTGTACGCTACGTGTTCCCTCCCCAATACGCCGATTTCTCTCGGCCTGGGGATTTATGTACCGTATGGATTGTCGATCAATTGGGGCGATAATGCGCCTTTCAATACGATCGCTCAAAGCGGGAACCTTACTTATGTCACTATCAATCCAGTCGTCGCGTGGCGCGTATGCCAAACCTTGTCTGTTGCCATTGGGCCCACCATCAATTATTCGCAGGCGTCCTTCAAACAAGCTTTTTTTTATAGTCCACTGGCTCCGCTAGGTCAGTTCAGCGTGAAGGGCGATGGCACGGACCTGGGTTTTAACGCAGGGATTCTTTGGCAACCCCATCCCATGGTATCTTTTGGCATCAATTACCGTTCGCCCACTAGCATAGTGTATTCGGGTAACTCGGAGTTTTCACCGGTTGCTCCATCCACTTCGACTACTGCTACCATCAAATTTCCACAGTATGTGGTCGGCGGCGTTTCGTTCAGGCCTACCACCAATTGGAATGTCGAGGTTGATGTCAATTGGACCGATTGGGACACTGAGAAACAAATTGTTTTCAACAGTCCCTCGTTTGGCGATCTTGCGCTGCCTTTGGATTTTAAATCCAGCTTTACTTATGACTTTGGGGTCACCCGGCAGTTGGGCAAAGGTTACTTCGCGAGCGTTGGCTATATTTACAGTCAAAACTCAAGCCCGGACCAAAATTTCACCCCGCTCATTCCCGATGCGAATCTGCAACTCGGTGGCATTGGCTTCGGGCATCATGGCCAGCGCTGGGATTGGGCCGTGGGTTACCAATTTGCATTTAACGCCGGGCGGACTGTCAGCGGTAACGCCAATCCGCTGGCGGATGGAACTTATCGCATTTTCAACAACGCCTTCAACGTCGCCACTACCTACAAATTCTAAATCGAACTTTTCCCCCAGGAAAAACTGGCGGGGTCGGTCAAGCCGCTGGCCAAATCCAGCTCAATTTCCTTTACCCAGTTTTTTGTCCAGCTCGCGCAAATTTCTGAATTAGTCGTTAGTTCCGGATGCGCCTGGATCATCAAGCTCATTTGGTTTTGGAACGTGATGCAACCCGCGCCGATAAGTTGACAGCGTAAAACCGGCGGACAAAACAACCAGTTGCCCCGGCAGTCAGCCGGCGTAAATTCCTTTTCCGAATCCCAATTGCCCAGGTTCGAAAAACTGCCCAAATTCCATTGGGACATCGCCAATTCCTTTTCGATCAAATATTTCCTCATCCCGTTGGTTGTCAGTCTCCCCAGTTGATATGCATACCAGTTTGCCCAATGTTCCTTGCGTCCCAGCGCTTCGTAAATACTTCGGTGGATGTCATAGACGGTCTCATATGACCGCACTCTTACTCCGACATAACTGGAAAAGTTCGACGTATCTCGGTCACGGATGAGTTTGCCTCTCAGGTTTACCGGAATCATCCACGGGATCACCGAGGATTGATCTTCCAGGAAGGGACGAATTGCCTTGGTCAGATTTTTCAGCAGAAAAGAATTAACCGTGACTCCGGCTTTCCGGCAGAGACGTCGCATCTGTGTCGTCGCCGGTTCGTCGAAAATATGCCACGCGACCGCCGCCGGCGGGTCTGATTTGCTACTCGCCGTGGCTTTGTTATCCAATGGCAGCCATTTTATCCGCTGTTTGGGCTGCAAAAACTTTGGTGCCAGGCGGAGCAAAGAAAGCGCCGAAGGTGGTGCCGGATGTTTGATTTGTGGCAATCGGCCAAGCTTTGCGCCACCACGTCGCAAAAGATCTGCGAATCCTCCAATGCCGTCGAAATCAGTGTGGCGGAGAAAAGTCCATTCGGGGTCGGTTTTCCCCGGGGCGATCCGCCCAAACCGGATGCCAATATACTCGTTCAATTCTTCCGCCGCAATAAACCACGGATTAATCGGGTCATATGCTTTTTTGCTCATAAGCAGAATTACACCGTGGTCTCAGCTTTTGTCATGATTGTGCTCTCCAGTGTTTCATGGGCCCAGCGCAGCATACGTTCGGTCGTTTCCCAGCCGATGCAGGAATCTGTCACACTCACTCCGTATTTCAAGTCGGCAATGTTTTTGGGGATCGGCTGGTTACCTTCGCTCAGATGGCTTTCGACCATCAAACCAATGAGCGATTTTGTTCCACCGACGCGTTGCTCTATGACGCTGTGCCATACGTCTTCCTGTTTCGCGAATTGTTTGCTGGAATTCGCATGGCTGCAATCCACCATCAAAATCGGTGCCAGTTTTTCGGAAACCAGTTTTTGTTCCGCCACCCGGATGCTTTCCGCGTCGTAATTGGTCATCGCGCGTCCGCCCCTTAGCACGACGTGCGCATGCGGGTTGCCGCTGGTGCGGACGATGCTCGTCACACCATCTTCGTTGATGCCCAGAAAACTGTGCGGATGCCGGGTTGCACCCATGGCGTCAATTGCCACCTGCAGACTGCCGTCCGTACTGTTCTTCAACCCCACCGGCATGGAAAGGCCGCTCGCCATTTCACGATGTGTCTGCGATTCCGTCGTGCGCGCACCGATGGCCGCCCAGGTGATCAGGTCGGCCGTATACTGCGGGACGATCGGGTCGAGAAATTCTGTGGCTGCCGGCAAACCCATCCCTGTGATCTCCAGCAAAAGGTTCCGGGCTATTTTTAAACCGGTGCCGATGTCCTGTGAACCGTCCAAATGTGGGTCGTTGATCAGCCCCTTCCAGCCAATGGTGGTTCGCGGTTTCTCAAAATAGACGCGCATGACGATTTCCATGCGACCCGCCATTTCCTTCCGCAACACGTTTAATTTAGACGCATACTCCAGCGCGCTCTTTTCATCGTGAATCGAGCATGGCCCGATCACCACTAGTAGGCGGGGGTCTTCCCGGCGCAAAATGCGGATAATCCGTTCGCGGCTCCGCGCAACGGTGGCATTGGCTGCGTCTGTCGTCGGCTTTTGCTCTTTGAGCGCACGCGGCGACAGCAACGGCACGATCTCTTTGACGTGTAAATCCTGCGTCCGATACATGGGCATAAGTATAGCGCACTTTTCTCCCACGGAAAGTTCTGATTTTTGCCGGCATCCCGGCCGGCCGTGTCCTCGCTACCGCAACATGGACACACCACTTCGTTTTGACTAATCTCGGGAGAGGATAATTATGAACGGCGAAAAATTGAATACCGACGAAAAGGCGCTACAGATCAATCTCGATGCCAAAAAATACGGTACGTTCGCCGAAATTGGCGCGGGACAGGAAGTCGCCCGCCGTTTTTTTCACGTCGGCAAGGCTTCCGGCACCGTTGCCAAGACGATTTCTGCCTACGACATGTCCGTGAGTGATGCAATTTACGGCAAAGCCGATCGCTACGTCAGCCGCAAACGATTGCAGGCGATGCTTGACCTGGAATACGAACTGTTGATCAAGCGGCTCGACAGTACACGCGGTGACAATGTACTTTTTTCGTTTTTGCCGATACCGTAGCTACTAAACGTGACGAAGGCCAGGGCTGGCTCGGGGTGAAATTCCAGGCGCAACTGCGCGATGCCCCGTCTCAAATCATTATTCACGTGAGGACTCTCGACAAGGAAAGCCTTCGCCAGCAGGAGGCCCTCGGCATCGTCGGCGTCAACCTGTTGCACGCGGCCTTTTATCAATCAGCCGAACCGACAAAACTGATCGGCTCGTTGCTCGATGATCTTACCAGTTCGCGTGTTGAGGTGGACATGATCAAGTTTTCCGGCCCGGCTTTCACCGGTGTGGATAACCGATCCATGGCCTTGCAACTCGTCGAGCAATGGCTGACCGAAGCCGCCATGTTCACCGCTGATGGCGAGACGATCATCCCCGGAGAACTTCTTTGGAAAAAACCGGTGCTGCTTGAACGTGGCAGCTTCCGTCCCCTCACTAATCCGATGCTCGACATGCTCGAACGCGGGCAGGAACAGTTCGTGCGCGAAAAATGCGCGCCCGGTGATCAACCCGTCGTTCTTTTCGAAATGACGCTGCGCCAGTTGCAGGTGGGCGATGCCATTGACCACCAGGATTTCCTCGACCGCGTGGATACGCTTGGGGCTCTGGGCAAACCGGTGTTGATCTCCAACTTTCTCCGTTACCATCGCCTGGTCACTTATCTCTCGCGCCAGACTGACAAACCCATTGGACTGCCGATCGGCCTCGTCCGGTTGCGCGACGTATTCGACGAGAAGTTTTATACCGACTTACCCGGCGGCCTCATGGAATCTCTCGGCCAGTTGTTCAAGAACGGAGCGAAACTTTATGTCTATCCCTCCCTGGACAAAAAAACCGGCAAGCTTACCACCGTGGAGACGATGGAAGTCGCCCCGCACCTGCGCCATCTCTACGCTCATCTGGTGGAAAATAAATTCATCGAAAACATCGTTAATTACGACCCCGATGCCTTGAAAATCTACTCCAGCGACGTCCTCGCCAAAATTCACGCCGGTGACGAAAGCCTAACCAAAATCATTCCTGCACCGATTTTTGAAATCATTAGATCCAAGAAACTCTTCGGCTGGCAGCAAAAGACGCCCGCGACACCCGTGGCCGCATAGTCCTGTGCCACGGTTTGGCTAGAAGTTTTCATTTCGTCCGTTTGTGTCGAATTTGCAAATTGACCGGAGACAGCTGAATTGCTACGCTCTCAATCCGTTTCCAAACGGCTCTTTTATGCGACATACCATTTCAGTTTTGGTCGAAAACAAGTTCGGCGTGCTCACGCGTGTGGCCGGCCTGTTTAGCGGACGCGGCTACAATATCGACACGCTCAACGTCGGCCCGACCCATGACCCCAAACTGTCGCGCATGACGATCGTTACTCATGGCGATGAGGCGACGATCGAGCAGATCATCAAGCAACTCAATAAATTGCCCGACGTCATCAAGGTGCAGGATTTCCGCACCGGTGAATCCGTGGATCGCGAACTGGTTCTCGTCAAAGTTGGCGTGGATTCCAAGTCGCGCGCTGAGGTGATGCAAATCACGGATATTTTTCGCGCAAAAATCGTGGACGTCCAGCCCAAGTCACTGACCATCGAAATTACCGGTAATGACAGCAAAGTGGAAAAATTTCTCGACCTGATGAACTCGTTCGGTGTGCAGGAAATCACGCGCACAGGACAGGTCGCGTTGCCACGGAAATAATATTCGCCGGCTTCAATTCTCAACTAAAAACCAACAACTGATTTTATGTCAAAAGTCTATACCGACAAAGACGCCGACCTCGGCGTGTTGCAAAATAAAACGCTCGCCGTACTTGGCTTCGGTTCCCAGGGCCACGCCCACGCGCTCAACCTCAAAGATAGCGGGCTGAATGTCATCATCGGACTTTATGACGGCAGCAAATCCATTCCCGTCGCGAAGGAAAAGGGATTTGAAGTTGTCACCACGGCCGAAGCCGTCAAGCGTGCCGATGTAATCATGGTCGCACTGCCCGACACCAAACAGGCCGCTGCCTACAAGAAAGACATCGAGCCAAATTTGACCAAGGGCAAAACGTTGATCTTCTCGCATGGTTTTTCAATTCATTTCAAGACTATTGTTCCGCCGAAAAACGTGAACATCATCATGGTGGCACCCAAGGGACCCGGCCACACCGTTCGCCGCCAATACACAGAGGGCAAGGGCGTACCGAGCCTCATCGCGGTTTATCAAAACCCTGGCAAGGATGCGAAAAAAATCGCGCTCGCCTGGGCCAAAGGCATTGGCGGCACCCGCGCCGGCGTTCTCGAAACCAATTTCAAGGAAGAAACTGAAACCGATTTATTCGGCGAACAGACCGTGCTCTGTGGCGGCGCCAGCGCCCTGGTCCAGGCCGGTTTTGAGGTGCTCGTCGAAGCTGGTTACTCGCCTGAGATGGCATATTTTGAATGTCTGCACGAACTCAAGCTCATTGCCGATTTGATGAACGAAGCCGGCATCAGCGGCATGCGCTTCTCGATCTCTGAAACCGCCAAGTGGGGCGACGTCAGCGTTGGACCGAAGATCATTGATGCCAGCGTGAAGAAACGCATGAAGGCGGCGCTGAAAGATATTCAATCCGGCAAGTTCGCCAAAGAGTGGGTCAAAGAATATGAAGGCGGATACAAGCGCTACAATGCACTCCTGAAGAAAGGTGAAGCGCATCCGATTGAACAAACGGGCGCCAAACTCCGCGCAATGATGCCGTGGATGAAAAAGCGGTCCATCAAAGGTGCGCAAGCCGCCTACTGAGCAAGAATTGAAACTTCAAAGCCGCTTGAGCAATCCAGCGGCTTCTCTATTATGTCAACCGCCCAAAGTCATTGGGTCACTCACGTCGCCTTTGTTAAAATCCACGTACTCCTCGGTCAAATCGGCGGCGTACATCACCGCGTTCGCCTTCCCGAGATTCAAGTTGACGTGCAATTCAAATTCCTTAGGCGTCACGGCATCGCACAATTCTTTGAAGGTTGCGTTGGTGGGCTGGCCGTTCTTCAGGCTCCATAGAATTTTCTTCCCCGCTGCCGCAGAATAGCCAATATCAATTTTCTCCTCCACCACGGTTGCCGGTGAATAGCCGATGGCGTCAATGATACGGCCCCAGTTCGGGTCGCCGCCGTGCCAGCTGGTTTTCACCAGCGAGCTGTTGGCCACTGCTCGCGCGGCAGCATCGGCGTCCAAAACGGTTTTTGCGCCGCTCACCCGCACGGTCACGACGCGATGAACTCCTTCGCCATCGCGCACGATTTTCTTCGCGAGCTCCAGGCAGACGTGGTTGAGCGCGGACTGAAACATTTTGAATTCCGAACTCCGAACGTTAAATTGCTTATTTCCTGCCAGACCGTTGGCCAGAACCAAAACCGTGTCGTTCGTACTCATATCTCCGTCCACGGTGATGCGGTTGAAGCTGTTCGCCACAGCTTCATTTAATGCCAATTGCAGGATCTTTTGGTCAATGCTCGCATCCGTGGTTACGAAACAAAGCATCGTCGCATGCAGTCCGCCATGCGGCATCGTCGCCGGTCGTGCGCCGGTCGGGCTCATTCCAGGCTGGATCATTCCTGCGCCTTTACATATGCCGCCGATGCGCACGGTCTTTTCCCCGAGCTTGAATTCAATCGCAACCTGTTTTGGCCGCGTATCGCTGGTCATGATCGCTTCCACCGCACGTTCGGCGTTTTCCGCAGCCGAACCCAGCAACGTCACCGCTTCAATAATGCCGGCACGCACATTGTCCATCGGCATCGTCACCCCGATGCGTCCCGTTGAACCGACGAGGGACAACCCGGCGGGAATGTTCAACGCCTGTTCCGTGAAGGAAGTCATCTCTCGCGCATCCGCCAAACCTTGTTTGCCGGTGCACGCGTTGGCATTTCCCGAGTTCACCACGACCACTTGCGCAACGCCCTTTCTTACGCGTTCAACACAAACCTTCACCGGCGCGGCGCAAACCTGGTTGGTGGTAAACATCCCAGCGACCGTCGCCGGTGTTTCCGAAACAATTAATGCCAGATCTCGCTTCTGGCCTTTGTTCGAGCCTTTGCCGGTGCCGAGCTTCTTGATATCACAAAAAACGCCACTGGCCTTGAAACCGGCTGGCGCAATGATCGAGCCTGGAATTTCCTTAAATGAATTTTTCATTAAACGGATTAAATTTGCGGACTACGCCATCGGTTTTCAAACTTTTATCGCGTCAATTTCCAGGCGTACCATGCCGACATGGACTCTACCCTCGGCATCCGGTGGATGCTTCGCCAAATAACGACGCGTGACGGCGGCGATAAATTCCTCGCGTGCTGCCTCCGGCACCCGTTGAACGTAAGGGATCCATGTCGTCCGCAACCAGGTCGAGAAGCCTTTGGCACCTGGATACGTCGCATTTTTGGGCGCCAGTCCGACCGTGTTGATTCGAAAGCCATATCTCGGCAGCCACTTTTCGTAAGCGACCGGTGCGTAAAAGAAATACGGCGCTGGCATGTCGCGAAAAAATTCGCGCCAACGTTGCAAGTGTAACTCCGGGCGCAAAGCGAGAAACACCTCTTGGGCATTGCCTTTTCCACCGCAGGAAACAATCAACCGTCCGTTCGGTTTCAAGACGGAAGCCGCACCACGCAGAAACTCTTCATGGTCATCCACCCAATGCAGGGCGGCATTTGAAAATATCACGTCGAAAGGGCATGCAGATCTCATTTTACGCGCATCCATCGTTTGAAATTTAAGATTCGGATGGCTTTTCATCGGAAAAGTTTTTTGGGAAAACGCGATCATTTCGGTCGAGGCATCTATGCCGATGACGGCTCCGCGCGGGACAATTTTTGCAATTTCGGCCGTGACTTTGCCGTCGCCACAGCCGACATCCAGGACCCTTTCGTCTCCGCGCAATTGCAACTTGGCGAGGAGTTCACGCGCCCATGTTTGTTGCACGACAGAATTCGCGGCATAATCCGCCGCATTCCACTGGCAGGATTTTTTGTGGTCAGAAGACATGTAATTACTGTTCACCATCGCGTGTATTACACATTCTTTCAGTCGATGCGAAAATTGATCTTCTTTCTTTCGTGAATTTTCCTTCGCGATTCAGAACAATCCTGACGTCTCTGGCCAACCGCACAGAAGATTCAGGCTTTGGACGGCCTGGCCGCTCGCGCCTTTGGTCAGATTGTCTTCGGCGCTCATCACGATGAGCCTTCCGGTGCGTGGATCCAGCCGCCAGGCGATTTCAATCACGTTCGTTCCCTCGACATTTTTGGTGTCGGGCAATGATTTGCCGTCGAGCAGACGGACGAAAGGTTCTTCGCCGTAAGATTTTTTGTAAGTGGCCGAGATTTTTTCTTCGGTCAATTTTTCCGTCGGCTCCAGGTACAAAGTGGTCAGGATGCCGCGATTGATCGGGACCAAGTGAGGAGTGAATTGGATCACCACTTTCGTGCCCGCAGCGAAAGAAAGTTGTTCCTCGATTTCTGACAAGTGGCGGTGTTTGGGCACTCCATAGGGCCGCACGCTTTCATTACATTCAACAAATAAATAATCAACCTCCGCCTTGCGGCCGGCACCGCTGACCCCGCTCATGGAATCGGCAATGATGCCGACCGATTTGACTAGTCCGGCTTTGAGCAATGGAAACGTTGGTATCAATATACTCGTCGGATAGCAGCCCGGCGAGGCGACCAGGAGCGATTTTTTTATTTCGTCCCGATATACTTCCGGCAGACCGTACACCGATTTTTCCAACAACTCCGGCGCGGGATGATCGTGGGCGTAAAACTCCTTGTAGACCTCCGCGCTCTTGAGACGAAAATCAGCGCTCAAATCAATGACCACGACGCCCGCTTCCAGCAAAGGCACGGCGTATTCGGCAGCCACGCCATGTGGCAAAGCCAAAAAAACCACATCGGTCTGCTTCGCCAATACCTCGGCGTTTGGTTCCACAAAACGCAGGTTCTTGGATTTTGGATAGCTGGCAAATTTGGGAAAAACCTGCGCCAAAGTCTGCCCGGCATTTTGGCGCGAAGTGACCGCAACCAATTCGGCTTGGGGATGATTCAGGAGCAGCCGCACAAGTTCCTCGCCGGAGTATCCGGATGCGCCAACAATGGCAACTTTTTTCATTTTCATCTCGTAAAATAAATTGAACAATAAAGGACTGGTAGAGCAAAGTTTTTTCAACCTCTAAACGCGTAAACTATACCCGAATTTGTAAACCTTATTGCGCAGTTTCAATCTTTTAAAAAACTGCGAAAGTCAGTGCCGTTCGTGTCGAAAAGTAAAAAACCCGCTGGCTTCGGCCAGCGGGTTGGAAAATCTTCCCAATAATCAACGTTTGGAGAATTGGAAACGTTTGCGCGCACCAGGCTGACCATATTTCTTGCGCTCACGCGCGCGCGAATCGCGGGTCAGCAAACCTTCCGCTTTCAATTGCGGACGCAGGTTAGCATCAAACTGCAGCAGCGCACGGGAAATGCCATGGCGCACAGCATCGGCTTGGCCATTCGGGCCACCACCGGCAACATTCACGCGCACATCAAATTTTTCTACCGCCCCGGCGACAATCAATGGCTGGCTGGCCTTGGAACGCTGGGTTTCGAGCGGAAAATAGTTCTCAAACGTCCGGCCGTTGATGGTGATCTTGCCATTGCCGGTTGCGAGACGGACACGGGCGACCGCGGTTTTGCGGCGACCGGTTCCGAGAAATTCATTGGTTTTGGTAGCAGCCATAAAAATTATTTAGCCGGCGTAAGCACTGCGGGATTTTGTGCGGCGTGGTCGTGCTTCGGTCCTTTATAGACTTTCAGTTTGGTGAGCAATACGCGACCGAGACGATTTTTCGGAATCATGCCTTTCACGGCGTGTTCAATGAGAAATTCCGGCTGCTTGGCGCGAATCCGCTCCACTGTGGTATATTTTTCGCCACCCTTCCACCCGGAATAGCTCATGTATTCCTTGGCGATCTCCTTTTTGCCGGTCACGCGAACCTTTTCAGCATTCACCACGATGACAAAATCACCGGCGTCGAGGTGCGGCGTATAGACAGCTTTGTTTTTCCCCCGCAAAATATCAGCGACCTGTACGGCCAGACGGCCAAGCACCGCGCCGTCGGCATCAATTACGTGCCACTTGCGCTGGTCTAAATTCACTTTCGGCAAATGCGTTTTCATTTAAAATCCCAACAAAGGGACGTGTAGTTTAGCAAACAGACTACTGAAGTCAATAGGTCATTTTTAGTCGCTGGACACCATTTTTAGCCGCAAAAAACTTGTGTTCCCGTAATGGTTGGCTTAAAACCATAACGACCTGTTATTTCTAACATAACAAATCAGGAAGAATAAAACATGAAATCCTTCGCGCGCTTTCCGTACGTTTCATTAGTTGTTACAATGCTGTTAATATGGTTCGGCAGCGAGCATGCCGCGTTGTCGGTCGTGACGTTTACCAACACTCCCACCGCAGTCAGCAACACTTATAACGGTACTATTTCACTTTTCGTGAATGGCCTCACGAACGGGGAAACCGTGGTGGTCCAGAAATTTCTCGACGCCAACGCCAACGGCATCATTGACAAGGGAGATTTGCTGATACAACAGTTTAAATTGACGGTGGGCACGAATTTTGTGATCGGCGGGGTGACGAATTTCAATGTGCCGGGCGACTTGAATTCTTCGACCAGCGAAATCACGACGACTTTAAATTTTCAAAGCGGGGATTTCACGCAAAATATTATCGGAGATTATTTATATCGACTTTCCAGCCCGGTGGGTCATTTCCCGCCCATGACGAACGACTTCATGGTGACCAATTACCCCTATGCGCAAAAGATCTCTGGCAATGTGGTCAGCAATTACACCAGCACGGCGGTGGCTAATGCGATTGTGTTGCTGTTTCCGCCGCCGCGGGCCGGCAACCATGGGCCGGGTACTCCGATTGCAGGCGCAGTGGCCAACAGTTCCGGCAGCTTTAGCATTCAGGCGCCGCCTGGAACTTATGTGCCTTTGGCTTTCCGGAACAATTATGTTGCGGACTACTCGGCCGCGCCGGTTATCAACCTTGGCAGCAACTCGACCATCACCACCAATCTGGCGCTCAGCAATGCCTCGTCAAGCATCTCCGGTCAAATCGTGGATGCCAACAATCCCGCAAAGGGATTGCCTGCCATTTTTATTCCGGTCACTGCATCAATTAACGGCCAGATATTCATCGGGGTGAGTTTTAGCGATACGAACGGCTACTTTACCAATCAGGTTATTTCCGGCCAATGGAATGTGGGCGAGGATGATTCCGGGCTGATTATTCATGCCTACGTTGGATATCAGAACGCAACCAATGTCAATTCAGGGGCCGTTGGCATTAACTTGGCCTATCCGAAAGCCAGCGCTCTTTTCTACGGACGCGTGACTGATGGCTCAGGAAATCCTTTGGCGAACGTTGATATCGGTTGCTACGACAATAATGAAGGCCTATATGAAGCAGATGGTTATACGGACTCAAGTGGAAACTATGTTGTCGGCGTAGTGGGGGGCTTGGGTAATGGGGATCCTTGGTGGGTGGGACCAAGTAGTGAATCCTCCGCATACGTTTTCTCCGAGCCGGTCTTTGATCAGAATGGCGGTACAAATATCAGCGGCGGCCAAGCCGCGCTTGTCGATTTCACGGGTCTGCCCGCAACAAATTATATCACCGGCAATGTTGAATTCAACGGCACGAATATCGTTGGCGTTGGCGTATCCGCATACGCAACGATTAACGGCCTGAATTACAGTATTAATACTGTGGACACCGATAGCGATGGCAATTATACGCTGGCAGTCCCTAACGGAGTTTGGAGCGTTAATTTGAGCTGCCAGGGAGGCAATGATAGCTTGGATAACCTTCTCGGCAGTACCAACTATGTTTGTCCCAACAATCAAAACGTCACGATTAACGGAACCAACGGCACGGCGAATTTTTCTATTCAAACCTGCAGCGGTGCTCAAATCTTTACCACCTCTTTGCCATATGGGCAGGTCGGGTCTTATTACGACAACTTCCTTCAGGGTTCAACCTGCAACGGCAATATGATTTGGTCGTTGGTTGATCCGCAGGATTTCCCCTCCACCTTTACTTTCAATTCGGACGGTGAGTTTTTTGGTACGCCCGCTACTATCGCAACCTATAGTTTTTCCGTGCAGTTGTCAGATGGAAACGGCAATTCGGTCACCCAGGCGCTGACGCTGACCATCAGTGGCGGAAGCTTGCAAATTACGACGACTTCACTGCCGAACGGCACGAACGGAATGTTTTACAGCCAGACACTTCAAGCTTCCGGTGGCATCCCGCCGTATAGCTGGTCTATTCCTGATTACTCCGCCTCCTTGCCGGCAAATTTGACTTTGGCTACCAACGGCTCGATCTCGGGGATTCTTTCAACCTCTCTTGGGTTCTATCAATTTGACGTTGTGGTCACGGATTCCGCGACCAATTCCCAGGAACTGGATGGATTGTCGCTGGATGTCGTCAATCCGCCTTTGCCGCCTTTGATGATCACCAACACCTCTTTGCCGAATGGCACGATTGGCGTGGCTTACAGCGTGCAACTGGGCGCCAGCGGTGGGCAGTCGCCTTACAATTGGTCACTGGTGAGTGGTTCGGCTAATCCGCCACTAGGATTGACATTATATCCCAGCGGCATAATTTCCGGCACGCCGACGACCAACAAAGTCTCCGCTTTCAAAGTCCAGGTGAATGACCAGGACTCCGATGTGACAAATAAACTTTTCTCCGTCACCATCAATCCCAAGCCAGTTCTCGACGCGGTGCACTGGCTAACCAATCAATTTGAAATGCTGCTTATTGGTGCTTCGAATCAAAATTACACGGTTCAAACCTCAACCAATCTGCATTCCCCCAATTGGGTTTCGCTCTTAACCACGAACAATACCAAGACCAATGCTTTCATCATCACTGATGCGAGCGCCACGAATTCAGCCCGTTACTACCGCATCGTGATCGGGCCTTGATGATTGGCTCAGCCGCCGAGGTATGCGCTCTTCACTTGCGGGTTGGCTCGCAGAGACGCCGCATCACCCTGCAAGGTGATTTTCCCGGTCTCCAGGACAAAGCCGAAATGCGAAATCTCCAGGGCGCGATTTGCGTTCTGCTCTACCAGCAAAATCGTCAGGCGGCGTTCGCGATTGATTTCGACGATTTTTTCGAAAATTGTCTTCACCAGCAATGGCGCAAGACCTAGCGAAGGCTCATCCAGCATCAGAAACTCCGGCCGCACCATCAATGCCCGTCCAATCGCCAACATTTGCTGCTCACCGCCCGAAAGTGTCCCGGCAATTTGTTGTTCCCGCTCCTTCAATCGCGGAAATGTCGCGAATACAAATTCCAGCTCCCGCCGGACGAGCTTTTTGTCGCGAACGAGATATGCACCCATCTGCAAGTTTTCCAGCACCGTCAGGTTCGCAAAAACCATCCGGCCTTCAGGTACATGCGACAAACCGCGCTTCACAATTTCGTGCGGACGCATGCCCGCAATATTTTTGCCCTCGTAAATTATCTCGCCGGTTTTGGGCACCAGCAGGCCGGAAACTGTTTTAAGTGTCGTCGTTTTGCCCGCGCCGTTGCTGCCGATTAACGTCACGATACTGCCGGCACCCACCGACAAAGAAATGCCGTGCAATGCCGGAATCCCTCCGTACCCAACAGTTAGATTTTTTATTTCCAACATGTTATTCACCCAAATACGCAGCGATGACTTTTGGACACCTGCGGACCTCTTCCGGCGTGCCTTCCCGAATTTTGATCCCGTAATCCAGGACGACAATGCGTTCGCAAATGCCCATCACCAGCTGCATGTCATGCTCCACGAGCAAAACGGCGGTGGAAAATTTCCCGCGGATAAATCGGATGAGCCGCGTCAGTTCAACCTTCTCCGTGGCGTTCATTCCCGCGGCGGGTTCATCCAGCAAAAGCAGCTTCGGCTGCGCGGCTAGCGCCCGGACAATTTCCAACCTCCGCTGGTCGCCGTAACTCAGACTCTTTGCGAGTTCGCCCCGGTGGTTTCCGAGTTGGAAAATCTCAAGCAGTTCCATGACCCGGTCGGCAATGGATTTTTCTTCATCGTGGTATCCCTTCCCGCGCCAGAGTGCGTGGCGCACATCGCCTTTCAAATGCAGATGAAATACAGCACGGACATTGTCGTATACTGAAAGCGAAGGGAACAACCGGATATTTTGGAAAGTCCTGGCGATCCCGCGTGCCGTGATATGATAGGGCTTGCTACCGACGATGGATTGGCCGTTGAAAGAGATTTCCCCCGCCGTCGGTTGATACACACCGGTGATAAGATTGAACGCGGTCGTCTTGCCCGCCCCATTCGGCCCGATGAGCCCCACCAGTTCGTTGCACCCGATTTGCAAGTCCAACTCCGACACCGCTGTGAGTCCTCCGAAGCGGATTGTGGCTTTGTCGAGTTGTAAAAGTGCGGGCATGAATTAACAAGCATCAACACCGGCTAAACAGGACCAATGAACTCCCGCGATGGGTCTGGCTCCAAATTTGTGTTCCATTTGTGTTCATTTAAGGTTCAATAAGTGCGTTTCTTGAAGCTGAACAATCCCTGGGGCCGGGTGAGCATCAACATGATCAAAAGCAGTGAATAGATGATCATTCGCGTCTCGCCCACCCAACTGAGGGGTTTCTCGGTAGCAATACCTGGGAGATGTTCGATGCCGGCCACCATGCGTAATCCTTCCGGCAACAGGGTAAGCAAGATCGCTGCTAAAATGACCCCGACAGTGTTGCCCATGCCGCCAAGTATAACCATGACCACATAGGAAATGGAGAGCATGAATCCAAAACCGTTGGGTGTCAGAAATTGAGTCGAATGGGCGTATAGCCCGCCTGCGATTCCGGCGAAAAAAGCACCAATCACGAAAGCCGTAACCTTGTATTTGGTTGAATTGATGCCCATCGCTTCGGCCGCGATCTCGTCATCGCGCACGGCGATGAAACCGCGCCCGTACGTGGAATTAACGAGGGAAGCAACGACATAAACCGTTACGGCTGCCAGACCAAATGTCCAAAACAAGTTGGTCCAGCCGTGCATGACGCTCAATCCGCGTGCCCCGCCGACGGCATCCATATTTTGCAAAATGACACGGATAATTTCGCCGAATCCAAGGGTGACAATGGCGAGATAATCACCTCGCAAACGCAAGGTGGGAATGCCTACCAGCAGGCCGGCGATCGCGGCTGAAAAGCCGCCCGCCAACAGGGCAATGGTGAAAATTCCGTTCGCGGCGAAAGCACTCAGAACTCCAAAATGATTAGTTATCACCGCTGAGGTGTAAGCCCCGACCGCCATGAAGCCGGCGTGACCCAGGGAGAATTGGCCGGTATAGCCGTTGATCAGATTCAGACTTACCGCCATGATGACACTGATTCCGATATTGTAAGAAACGAAGAGCGGATACGAACTGATTTGATCGCCCAAAAGTGACGCGAGAAAACTCAGTGCAAGCGCGCCGAGCAGAATTGATTTCGCGTGGCGGAAATTCATACCTTCTCAATCTCCTTTTTGCCCAACAAGCCGGAGGGCCTTATGAGCAGGATCAAAATCAGCACCGCGAAAGCGATCGCGTCGCGATAAGTTGATGAAATATAGCCGGAAACCAGCGTTTCCGTGACCCCGATAATGATGCCGCCCAGTGCCGCGCCGGGCAGGTTGCCGATTCCGCCAAGAACCGCGGCGACAAACGCCTTGAGTCCGGGCAAAATGCCCATGAGTGGTTCGATGGCCGGATAATTGATCGCCCATAAAATTCCAGCCGCCGCTGCCAGCGCGGAGCCAAGTGCAAACGTAAACGAAATCACAACGTCAGTGTTGATGCCCACGAGTGCGGCGGCTTGTGGATTAAAGGACACGGCGCGCATGGCGGTGCCGATCTTGGTTTTGAGCACGACAAAGCGCAGCGCGATCAATAAAAAAATCGTCACGGCGAAGACAACTAGCTGGTTGCTGGTCAGGCTCAAACCACCTATCTTCGCAATCGAAAAGGCTGGGAGAATTTCGGGAAATTTCTTGGGGGCGGCACCGAAAACGAATTGGCCGGTATATTCGAGAAACAAGGAAACGCCAATGGCCGTTATGAGTACGGTGAGTTTCGGTTGCTTTCGCAAAGGCCGGTAGGCGAGCCGTTCGATCAGGACACCCAGCGCCGCGCAAATCGCCATGGAGGCGGTGAGCACCAGAATTCCACCGCCAATCGAAGGCAGCGGTAAGATTACGGCGATTCGCGGTGCCAGATAAAATCCGCTGAAGGCACCGAGCATGAAAATATCCCCGTGCGCGAAATTGATGAACCGCAGAATGCCATAGACCATCGTGTAGCCGAGCGCAATGAGCGCGAGTATCGAGCCGAATGCCAAACCGTTGATGAGCTGTTGTAGAAACTCAGTCACGGCGCAATCGTTTCAACATATTTGAATTCGCCATTCTTGATCTCTAAGATGACGGCAGGTTTTGACGCGTTACGGTTGGCATCCATCGTGATATTGCCGGTGACGCCAGGGAAATTTTTCGTCGCCGCCAGCGCGTCCCGGATTTTCGCACCTTCGATCGCGCCGGCGCGTTTGATCGCATCGGCCAGGATCATCGCGGAATCATAACCGAGTGCGGCCATGGCATCGGGCGTCTGATTATACTTGGACCTGAATTCCTTCACAAAATTCTGGACGGCGGGCGATGTGTCTTCCGGTGAATAATGCGTGGAAAAAAAATCGCCTTCGAGCGCTGCGCCGCCGATTGGCACCAGCGAGGACGATTCCCAGCCGTCGCCGCCGAAAATCGGGCAGTTGACTCCCAGTTGTTTTGCTTGCAACGCTATCAGACCGACTTCGGTGTAATAGCCGGGAACGAAAATACCGTCAGGGTTCGCCGCCTTGATCGCCGTGAGTTGGGCGCTGAAATCTTTGTCGCCGCCGCTGTAATTTTCGTCGGCCACAATTTTGCCGTCACCAGCGAGAAAGCTTTGCTTGAAAAATTTCGCCAGCCCGAGGCTGTAATCGCTTTTTACGTCGGAAAGAACTGCCACAGATGTTAACTTCAAGGTTTTGAGCGCAAAATTGGCCATGACCGTGCCTTGAAAGGGGTCGATGAAACAGACACGAAAAATGTAGTCACCCACTTCCGTCACTTTGGGGTTGGTCGAAGACGGCGAGATCATCGGAATCCCGCTTTGCTGGCAAATCGGCGCGGCTTCGAGCGAGCGTGACGAGGCGACTTCGCCGAGCACCGCCACCACCCCGTCGCTGGAGATCAGTTTGCGCACAACCGTCGCCGATTGGCCGGCCAGTGATTGGTTGTCTTCGGTGATCAAATCAATTTTTTTCCCAAGCACGCCGCCGCCGGCGTTAAGGTCATCAATTGCCAGCTGCGTGCCGTCGTGCGAGGACTGACCGAATGTTGCCTCGCTGCCGGTCAAAGAAGCATACTCTCCGACCTTGAACGTGCTGTTGTCCACGCCGGGAACCGATGCGGATTTGTTGCAACCGGCCAGCATGGGCCAGATCGCAAGAACGGCCAAACCAATGTGGCGATATCGGATTTTCATAAATGCTCCATTTTATTGAATCAAAACCTGTGTCAGCCTAAACATTAACACGCGAGTTTCAAGTCTGGGTAATCCCGGACTGGCTCAAGGGAATTGCCGGATCTGCTCCACAACGCGACGCATCAGTCGCGGGCGATCATTCTCCGCTTGCGGCGGAGCGATCCGGTTCCATTCGGCGAAAGCCGATTCCAGCTCGGCGGACTTCGGACAATTGCCCGTTTCGACGTAAATTGCCACGTGTTGCAATTGCCGGGCCGCGCTAGCCCGCAATGTGATTTCTGCCTCTTGCACCGGCAAGTTGAGTCGCTGCCATTCCTCGAGTTTGGTTTGTTCGAGCAGAATGTCGGTCATCAGGCAGAGGGCTTGGGTTTCGGCGGTCATGCGTTCGAGGGAGGACAGCGAGGGGCCGGCCTGGCTGGGGATGACGATATGTTCGAAGGCGACGAGTTCGGAGAGGCGGAGCATATTGTCCAAATCTCGGGTGATGGCGGCACTGATGGGTTTGACGACGGCTTTTTCCGCGGCGACCGTAGTGTCCATCTTGGGCTGGAGCAGAAGTTGGGAGAGGTTGCGCAGGACGCGGCCAAGGGTGGCGCGCAAGCCATCAATGGCATGTTCCGGCCAGATATAGCGTTGGACGATGGAGGTGACGATGATGCCGAGGAAGATGCCAACGAGCCGGTCGCGCGCGGTGGTGAAATTGACTTCAGGTGCGTAGCCTTGAATGATGCACAGGAAAAAGGCGAAGGCACCCTGCAGGCCGGCGTAGGAAATCCGGTCCGTGCCGGCGGCAACCCAGCCGGCAAGGGCGGCTCCCGCCGCCATGAGAAACAGCAGCGACGTGATGCTTTCCATTTGTGGAATCAGAAAAAAGAGGGCGAAATAGCCCGCGCCGCCGCCGCAGACACAACCAACAAGCCGCAGCCAGCCTTTGCGTATGGTGGCGCCGGTATTTTCCAGGGCGATGAAACAGCAGGTGACAAACGCGGTACTAATGCCGGGCCAATCCAGGCCGCTGTAGATCACGTAGCAAATCATGGCGGCGAGGGTGACCTTCAGCGCAAAGCGGACGTGCGAGGGGTTGGTGAAGGCATCGGCAACGAATAGGCTTTTTTTTACTTTGACGGCGCCAGCTGGTGAGTTGTCGGGCAGGTAGCGGATCAGGCCGTCGCGGAAAGATTCGATGGCGAACTGGAGTTCGCGTAATTGCGGGAGCGCGGCCTGATGAGGCGGAGCTTTTCGGGCGGACAAGGACGGTTCCACTTCCGGCAACACCGCCTTGAGTTGGTTGATTTGCTCGAGCAATGCTTTGGCGCAGGACAAATCTTCGGGGGAAAGAGGCACCTGCGGCTGTCGGAACTCGAGGGCGGCTGTGGCGCGGAGCAGATGCTCACTGGCGGCGATGGCGGCGATGATGGAGCCGTGGCGGTGTTTCAAGACCGGATCTTTGGCTTCGGCAAAGTGCAAGAGGGCGAGGAGCGGGGAACTGCCGCGCGTGGCCTGTTCCATTAGGCTAGGGTTGTTTTGCCCGCCCGCCGAGCCTTCGCGAATCATCCGTTCGAGTGCAATCTTCGCACTGTCGAGTCGCCCGGCCAAGGTAGTTACGAGGACACTCCAGGGATGGGCGGCCAGGAAGACTTGATTCACTACAATCGTGAGCACGATGGGATAAACGACGGCAATCCAAAGATAGAGCGTGCCGCGCACCAAGGTTTCTGTGTTGGGGGCGCTTTCTCCAATGGTCTCGATCAATGCGGAGAAAAAACCGATGACAAATCCCAGTGGTCCGATGAAAAAGACCCGGGATAAAAACATGCCGATAAAAATCAATCCGGCCATTACCGGAACCCTGATTTCAGGGTAGTCAAAGGTGAACCGGTAAATATAAAGGCTGATGGCCGACGCGACGGTGATGCCGACGATCATGATTGCGCCGGTCAGCAGGGTGAGCGCGCGGTTTTCCTTGGTGACGAAGAGGATGAAAAACGCCGAGAAGGCCAATTGCGGCACTTGGAGGGCCATGGAGATGGCGGTTACGAGCACCACGGACACCACGATCCGCAATGTCATTTCTTTGCGCCCCGGAAATGGCGCCAACTCTCGACGCATCCAGGCCAGCCAGCCCGGCTCATAACCCGGAATGCGGACGCCTGCAACAGTGGTCATTTGATGATGGCGTCTGCCGAAGCCCCATTGCGGAACAATTCCGGATCCGGATTTTCGATTTCAATTCGGACCGGGAAACGTTGGGCGATGTGGACCCAATTTAGTTCGCGCGGCACGTCAGGTACCACTTCTGAAACGTCAATTTCATCCTTCGAGGCCACACCCCAGCCGATGCCTTGGACCTTGCCGACGAAGTGATGACTGGGGGCCGAAAGCAAATACACGTCCACCAGCGAGCCGTTGGTGAAATGCCGGAGTTCACCTTCGCGGAAATTGGCGATGACATACCATTTACGTGTGTCCAGCAGTGCGAATACCGGCACGCCGACGTTCGCATAGGCGCCTGCGGATATATTGAGGTTGATGACTTTGCCGGGAAACTGCGCCCTGACCTTGCAGTAGGAAAGTTGCAACGCGGCCAGGTTCATGGACGCGACCGTACCCGGGCGCTGCGCCTCCAGGGTGGCCAGACGACTCAAGCTGACTTTGGCCTGATTGTAGCGCTGTTCTTCGGCGGCCAAGGCCGAGGTGTCCACGTCGACAGCCGTATGCGCCTTGTCCACCTCGTCCGCAGTGGCAAATCCTTTGGGGAGAAGCGGCTCCAACCGTTGCAAATCATCGGTGGCTTGTTTGAGTTCAGCCTTGGTCTGTTCCACGGTTGCCGCCGCCGCTTTAACCTGAAATTTCAGTTCGTCGTCCTCCGCGCGGGCGACTTCGATTTGCTCGTCCAGCGCGACCAATGCGGCCTTGGCACTATCCAACGCCAGTTGGAAATCGGCAGGGTCAATCTCGAACAGGACATCGCCTTCTTTTACATCCTGATTGTCCTGCACGTTTAATTTGATGATTTGTCCGGAAATCCGCGGGGCCACACCAATGACATTCGCTTCCGCTATCGCGTCGTCGGTACGCGGGTGGCGTTCGACAATTTTCCAAACGCATAGGATCACCACGACGACCGCCAGGATCATGACGATGCTAATGATTCGTCCTGCAATCTTGCGCCATTCATCGGCATTCAAGTGTGGCTTGGGCGACGCCGGCTTCTGCGCGGGTGGATCGGTCGGCGGAGGAGGTGTGGTTTGGTCCATAATGCTTTCAATTTTGGAAAATCAACAGCCAGACGCTCAGAGTGTAAAAAATCATCAGGCATAAATAAACCAATGGCGCGGGCCGCAAATGGGCATCCACTTTGAGCCCAATAAAAATTTGTCGCGTAATCAAAGTCAGAACCAGCCCAATCACAATGCACACGACCCATGCGGGGAAATAAGAACCCAGTACATCCAGCGTAGGCGAATGCGCATCGGCGTGGCAGCCGGCCAGCGTCATGCCGGCAAGGGGAAGAATGAAACTGGTTCGCAGAAAGTTCATGGTTGTTGGCGGGTGATGCACGGCGATGGATTCGGCTTGGCTAGGTCGCCCACACTCAAGGCCAGGGCGGCTGCAGTGGTGTAAATCGCAGCCCGGGTATCCACCACGATGCTGCGTGCCGCATCCAGGTTATGTTGGGCATTGGCCACATCCACATATGTGCCGAGACCCTGTCGATAAGACTCCAAAGCGGCATCAAACGCACTTTGGGCGGCTGTGAAAAATTTGGCCGCTGATTCTTGTTTTTGGATGGCGGTTTTATAGTCGGTATTCGCCTTCCAGACCTCCCGCACGACCGCGTCCCGCGAGTCGGTCAGTTCACTTTCCGCCGCCCGCAACTCCGATTGCGCAATCCGCAGGTTATTGATGCGCAGAAACCCGTCGAAAATCGGCAACTCAACCGCTAGCCCAATGCCGTAAGTAGGTTTGCTGTTGCCAACATAGGAACTGTCATAAACATTAGCGTCCAGTTTTGACCAACCGGCGCTACCTTGTAACGAGATCTTGGGGTAAAAATCAGCCCGCGCCTTTCGGACTTCCGCCTGGCTCGCGCGAACTTTCGCCAGCACCGCCACCAAGTCCGGACGCTGTGACAGTGCGCGTTCAATTAAGTCGTCCAATGAATCCTCATTTTCCTCCTCAATGGGTTTTTCCGGTATTCCTGCCACTTGCAACCGGGTGGTCGGGAAAATTCCTAGACTCTCCACCAGCGCGACTTGTGCGTCACTCAAATCACCACGCGCAGAGTCAAGTTCATATGCCGCCTGTGCGGTCTGCTGCTGCGCTTGCAAGAGATCGGTCTTGGTTGCCAGCCCGTTGTCGTACCGCGATTGCGCCGCCTCTCCAACTGTTTTCGCCGCGTTCAGGGAGCTTTCCTCCTCAACAACTTGTTGCTGCGCCACGTTGTAGGCATAAAATTGCTGGATCACGCCGAAAACGATTTGCTGGTGTGTGGCGTTGAAGCTGACGTCGGCCATCATCAACTTTTCCTTTGCCTCCAACGTCGCCGCCTTGCGTTCGCCGAAATCGAAAAGTAGCCAATCTACGCTAAGCATGGCGTCTTCCGACGTCTCGTTGCCGGAGACGAAGTCGGTCAACAGCGGTGCCGGACCATGCTGGAAACCCGCCGCCGCCGAAGCCGCCAGATACGGGTAGTAGGCGGTCTTGGCTAGTCCTACCGCACCGGCTGCCTGACGTGCGCTTTCCCAGGCTACCCGTGTTTGAGGATGACTGCGCTCGGCAATGTCTATCAATTCTGGCAGGTTATAGGTCTTTTCCGGGTCAATCTGCACCTGCGCAGCAGATTGTAGATTGCTGAAATCGCCATGCGCCAATTCCTGTTCGTAATCGTTCAAGCCCGGCGGCGCCCACGGTTTATCCGGAGACGGTGGAACAACTTCTTCCCCTGAGGTATTGAAGCAAATGAGAAAGGCCAAAAAGGTTGCCCCGGAAAGGGGGTTTTTAAAATGGAGTCCCCTTGTTCTGGATAAATGAACTGCCATTGACCGCATGAAGACAATTTTAGTTGGGTCATCTTTTATTGTCCATAGAACTTGCGCTGAACGCGCCGAATCAAGAATGCGGGATATGTCACAGGAGTCTTTAATCTTAAAAGCCCTTTATAACGCCACTTAGACTCGAAGATCCGCAGGTTTCAAACAAGAAATTAAAACAGCTGTTTGACACCGGGCTTTGGATAACTTATTTTCAAGTCCGGTTTTGTGAATGCAGAGATTTTTACATCGCCGCAAAACAAAATTTTTTCAAACGCAGGAAAACCTATGAGTGAAAGCCCGTCAGCTAATCTGAATCCGCCTTCCACGGCCGGGACAGGTGCTGCACCCTTGCCCGCCATGACCCCTGCGGCGCCGGCGCCGGCGCCGAAAGCAAACGGCAAAACCCGTGCCCGCCTGAATTCGCCTCTGGTTCTAGTTTTGGTCACTTTTTTGCTCGCGCTGCTCTTGTTCTTTGGCCTGAGTTATTTTCTGGTTGCGATGACGCATGAATCGACCGACGACGCGTTTATCGCTGGGCATGTCGTTTCCATTGCTCCGCGGATTGCTGGCCAGGTCGTGGCCGTCCACGTGTTGGACAACCAGCTTGTTCATTCGAATGACTTGCTCGTCGAAATTGATCCGGCGGATTTTGCCATGGCTCTGGCGCAGAAAAAAGCGGCCCAGGATTCGGAGGAGTCCAGCTACAAGGCGGCGATTGCGGCTTATGAATTGATGGGGGTGAAGGTTAAAACAGCGGAAGCAAACGCCCAGAGCTCCAAGGCCGATGTTGCCGCCGCCGAAGCTACCTCCACGAAGGCGCAGGCGGATTTTGGACGTGCCCAGGCTCTCAGAAAGGACCAGACGATTTCCGCCCAGGAATTTGACCAGGCTAAAGAGACAGTCG
The DNA here is from genome assembly GCA_050008355.1 of Verrucomicrobiota bacterium. Lineage (GTDB taxonomy): Bacteria > Verrucomicrobiota > Verrucomicrobiia > Limisphaerales > UBA11358 > UBA11358. The sequence goes on along the minus strand of JBEKMT010000025.1, from coordinate 37,617 downwards.
ACAAGGCTGAAGCGGATTTGAATTCCGCTCGCCAAAAGGCCGACTCCGACGAATCGAAGGTCAACGAAGCCGGGGCGCAAAAAGACACGGCGTGGGCCGAAGCCGGCGCGGTGCTCGCACAATTCAAGCAAGCGGGAACCGAGGTGGATACGGCCAGATTGAATTTGTCTTACACGAAAATTTTTGCGCCTGGTGACGGGCGCGTCACGCGGAAGCAGGTTGAAGTCGGTGATTACCTCCAGGGCGGCCAACAGATCATGTCCCTCGTGCCAACGGACGTCTGGGTAATCGCGAACTTCAAGGAGTCGCAATTACAAAAGATGCGGTCGCAACAGTCCGTGATCGTTCAGATTGACGCCCTTGGCGGCCGGAAATTCCGTGCGCACCTGGATAGCGTCCAGGCTGGCAGCGGCGCGCAATTCAGCCTGTTGCCGCCGGAAAATGCCACCGGCAATTTTGTGAAAGTCGTCCAGCGCGTGCCGGTTAAAATTATCTTTGACGAATCTTTGCCTGCGGACCACACCATCGGCCCCGGCCTTTCCGTGACGCCCAGCGTCCAGGTTGGCTCGTTCAGTGTGCCCGAAGTCGTGACCGCTCTGGCCGCACTGATTTTGGCGATAGTTGTGGTTGCTTTGCTACGATTGCTTTTGAATCGAAATAACGGCGTCCAGTAACGTCATGCCCCCTGCCGCCCAATCTGTCTGGCAGCCGCGCCATAATCCATGGCTCATCACCGTCAGCGTGATGATGGCAGTGTTCATGGAAGTGTTGGATACTTCCATCGCCAATATCGCGCTGCCGCATATCGCAGGTAACTTGTCGGTCACCACCGATGAAGCGACTTGGGTACTGACCAGTTATCTTGTTTCCAATGCGATCATTCTGCCAATGACCGGCTGGCTCGGAAATTATTTTGGCCGCAAGCGCGTTTTGATCTCGTGTATCATGATGTTCACTTTCGCGTCGGCGCTATGTGGACTCGCGTGGAGTCTGCCGACATTGATCATCGCCCGGATCTTGCAGGGCGCAGGCGGCGGCGCAATGGTGCCAATCGCGCAGGCCATCATGCTGGAAAGTTTTCCACCACAAAAACGCGGCAGTGCCATGGCCGTGTTTGCCATGGGCGTTGTGGTCGCCCCGATTCTCGGCCCGACCGTCGGCGGCTGGATCACGGACAATTATTCATGGCGCTGGATTTTTTACATCAACTTGCCGGTCGGCATCCTCGCCGTATTGATGGCACAATGGGTTGTCGAAGATCCGCCATATATCAAGCGCAATGAAAAGGCGGATATTGATTTTGTTGGGTTCGGCCTGCTCGCGCTCTGGCTGGCCACCTTGCAGATCATTTTGGACAAGGGGCAGGAAGCCGACTGGTTCGGCGCTAACTGGATCTGCTGGTTTACGGGGACGTCCGTAGCCTCATTCATGGGCTTTATCGCATGGGAATTTTACACCGAACATCCCTTGGTGGATTTGCGCGTCTTCAAAAACCGGAATTTTGCCGTCGGCGTCATTTTAATGACCTCCCTTGGTGCGATTCTTTACGGCACGACTGCGCAACTGCCGCTGTTCCTTCAAACCTTGATGGGCTACCCGGCCTTGCAAAGCGGATATGCCATGAGCCCGCGCGGCATAGCCGCCTTTATTACCACTCTGGTGGTGGGCCGGCTGGTGGGAAAAATCCCGATGCGCTGGATGTTGGGTTTTGGCTTTGTGATGCTCGCCACGTCATCTTTCATGTTGAGCAATCTTAACCTGCAGGTCAGTATGGCAAGCGTCATCTGGCCGAGTGTTATCAATGGCATCGCCATCAGTTTTATTTTTGTCCCCCTGACGACCACGACAATGAGTCAGTTGGCCCAACAACAAATCGGGAACGCCAGCGGCCTCTACAATCTCATGCGCAATCTCGGCGGCAGCATTGGCATTGCGTTCGTTACCACCATGCTCGCCCGCGGTGCCCAGGTGCACCAGGCTCTGATGGTCGGTCATCTTACCCCTACCGACCCGATTTTTGCAAAAACGCTCGCTGCCACAAGAAATACCCTGTCCCGGCAAAATGACCCCGTTACCGCCACGACGATGGCCTACGCCTCCATTTATAATACCCTCGACCAGCAGGCTCATCTCTGGGCATTTGTGGATGTGTTTGTGCTGTTCGGATTCCTCGCCTTGAGCGGAATTCCCATGATCCTGCTTTTCAAGAAAGTCAAGGCCACCCCAAAGCCTTCGGCTTCAGCACATTAAAGACAAACGAAAAAGTTGAAACAAATTTGTCTCCGTCTCGTCTAAGTCTTTGAATATGAAAAAATCAATTTTAATCAAAACTGCCTTGGTCGCTATGGCACTCCCGCTATTTGCGGGTTGTGTCACACGCGTTGTATATCAACCGGCCCCGCCCCCAAACGCAGTGGTCGCCGACCCCACACCACCACCGCCTCAAGTTGAAGTCATTCCGGCCGCACCGGATCCAACGTTTATATGGGTTGGCGGCGAGTGGGTCTGGCGTGGTCGCTGGGTTTGGTATGGTGGCCATTGGGGGCCCCGTCCTTATCCCGGTGCCGTTTGGGTTCACGGTGCCTGGGGTTGGCGCGGTCATCACCGCGTTTGGGTCGCCTCCCACTGGCGCTAAACTACGAGTTGGGATTCATCAGGCTTGGATTTGAGCAAACGCGCCCGCGACAATTTCGCGGGCGCGTTTCTCTGTATCTGCTTCTGCGTAACAACGAAATTCCGGTGCGTTGCCCGAAGGTCGCAAATGAATCACTTCTTCATTCGCAAAAATGATTCGTAAGCCATCCAAGCGATTCAACCGAGCGACGCGCCCGCAAATGCCGCCGAAAATCCTTTCAATCTCAAGCGTGTCCGCAGACTCGGAGCCGGAGTTGAACTTTGCCAGAATCGCCGCGCTCTTTTCGGTCGCAAAATTCTTTATCCGGTCACTCGCGGTGACGCGCGCGGGCAAACCGGCCGCCAGCCCGGAAATGGTTGTGCCCTCTGACTTGGCCTTTAGAAGAACGCTGAGAATCACGATTACTGCGTCGCGCGTCGGTAATGCGCTTAACCTTTTTTCGCCGCGTCCGAAGTCTGATTCGATTTCCGAGTTTAGCAAAAATCCGCCGTTCGCCTCGTAGCCGACCACCCGCTTTGCCCCGGCAGCTGAAGCCTGCATCATCGAGGCCACCACATAGGGAGAGCCAATGCGTGTGCGATGGACCTCCTTGAACCATCCGCACTTTTCGACCGCCGTGTTGCAGCTGACCGGTGTGCTAATGGAATCAGCTTCCAGAAATTTCGCACACAAAATGCCCGCGATGTCGCCGCGCAGCCAGTGGCCCTTCTCATCGCTCACCAATGGGCGATCACTATCGCCATCGGTGGAAACCAGGGCGTTAAATTTTCCCAGCCTCGCCCAATCCGCTGCCAGTTGCACGTCTTCCGAACGGATGGCTTCCGTATCCACCGGAATGAATTTCTCCGAACGGCCCAGCGGCGTGACTTCCGCACCCAGGCCGGAAAGAATTTTCAACAGTACATCCCGCCCCACAGCCGAATGCTGATAAACTCCGACACGCCATCCGCTCAACGCGTCATGCTCAAAAAAATTCAGGTAGCGTGCAATGTAATCATCGCCCGCCTCGCCCCAAATTCTCCTCGGCGCGAGATTCGACTTCGCAAAATTTCCGTCCGCTCCGAACAAGGTATCCTCTATCTCAATCACTTGACTGCTCATGCCGCGTTCGTCGTCTTTCAGGACTTCGCCGGCGGCTTTATTGAATTTGATGCCGTTACGGTCCTCGGGAATATGACTGCCAGTAATCATGATGGACGGCATCGCCCGCGCGAACCCGAACAGCGCGACGGCCGGCGAAGGGATCTTACCGCAATGCACGGCCTCATAACCCATGTCCGCAACTGCCCGGCAAACCGCCTCCATCACGCGGTCAGTGCTGGAGCGGAAATCACCGCCGACCGCCACCGGTCCCGTTGCGCCGCGCTTCAATTCACCGGCGGCTTCGAGATATTGCAGAAAACCGCGCGTATAGGCGTAACAGACCGAGTCAGTCATGGCCGTCGCCACCCCGCGCGCTCCACTTGTGCCGAACGCTACGCCGCTGCGCACCATGAGTTCTTGAATGTTGAGTAACATTGTTCTGGATTTGATTTAAACAAACGAAATCTTGAGGGACTGGCCGGAACTAATTTCTGCCGCTTTGTCCAGTGAAACGACCAAGCGTGACTCGCGCTGTTCGAATTGCGCGTTCAAAATATCCTTCCCTTGCACAAGTTTTATGGAGCCAGCCGGTGCGGAAGGGATTTGCAGGGCAATGGTTTTCAATCGCAAATTGCCTTGGCGTAAGGCGATTTCTGCCGCCAGCTTGCCGCCGAGGATTTTTTGCGAAAAAGTCCCCCAACCTTCGGCACTTGTGAACGCACATCGGAAATCATCCGGTGAAATCTTTGGCGCAAACCCGATGTGCCCCCGCGGACCGTCACATTCAAAACCGGCCGCACTGATGAAAGTGCCGTAACTGGCCATCGCCCGCGCATAATGATCGCTGCACTCAATTTCATTCCAGGGATTACGCTGCGTCGCGTGGTAGCGATCGTGGATCGCGCGTGTCACCGCTAGGCCTTCCAGCAACATTCCCTCCGCGATCATGTGCGACGCAGCCTGATGTTCAAAACCGCTCATGCACTCATTAAAATAACCGGTCTGCCAAGCCTCGCCGCCGAACGCATCCGGCAGCAGTTGGGGATTCGTGGTCATAATCAGGCCGGCCTCACCTGCCAGTGCGTACGGCCGGCCTTCGCGCATTCTCCGGCGAAACGGGCCAACATCTGGAGAGAAATTATATTTCCATAAAGCCCGCAACGCACTCAAAGTTTTCTTGTGATCCAGCACCCGGCCAAGCGCAACCTGACACGCCCAGCTCTGTCCGAAAACCTGGTCAATATGGCAACCCTGATAAGTGCCGAGATTTTTCTCATGGCCGGGTTCAGGTAGTTGGACGAAATATTCACCGTTCCAGAGTTTGGTCTCGATCGATGCCTTGCCCTTCAAGAAACGCGCGTGGCATTGATCGGCAAAGCTCTCGTCCCCCATCGCCAGCGCCATTTCGCCGGCGGCCCGCCAGGCGGCAATGGCGAGCGAACTCAACCAGGGGATTTCGCCGAACCATGAGGCATCCAGCGTGTTTTCCTGCGGACCATCGAGGATTCCGTCACCGTTCGTGTCGTGATTTAGCAGAAATTCCGTTGCTTGTTTAACGCGAGGCCACACGCGGCGGAGAAAGCCGTCGTCGGCACTCATTTGATGTTCCCGCCAGACTCCGAGAATTCTTCCCGCCTGACCGTCTATCGCCGCCCGGCGGTCAAACTCGGCGCGGAAACCAATCTCGCCGTCTTGAGGGTTGAATCCGACGCCAAAATCCACTCGTTCACGCACATCGCGTTCCAGCTCGGGAAAAATCCTGGCCATCGCCTGCGCATAGTGCCAGACATGCGTGCAGGTGCCGGGACAACAGCCCACACCTTCCCAAGCCCAAAACCGGCCGGTCGCAAAACGGTGACAGGTGGTCGTGGCCAGCGTGGAGGTGTTTGCAAATGTGCGCTCCAGAAACCAGTGTGGCAGTGTTGAATCCGTCCAGGTGTCACGCCACAGTTGCGTCGTGCTGGCGAGCCGGCGAAATTCAGCCGTAATGTAACCCGCGACCGCTGTTGCGTCCGAAAATTTCTTGCCGAAATAATTTCCCCTCTGCGCGTCGCCGATACCTAGTGGGTTATTTGGAAAATGCCATGCGACCACGAACGATGCCTGCTTTGATTCGCCCGGCGCGAGTTTCAACGCGGTTGCGATTGAGCCGGTTAGCTCCTCCTCTGGCTCGGCCTTGGATTCAATTGCCCCTGTGTCAAAAATGGCTTCGTCCTCATTTGCCGCTCTCGCGGCAGCAATGGCGGTGTCGCCGCAAAATGCGAGTGCCATCGTGCCGAAATCTCCCGCCTTTTCGAATGCCATGTCCGGTGCCGGTTCAAAGCGCATTTCTACGAGCGTTGAGTTCTGACCGTGCCGCACCAAATTGATACGCGATCCCGACCCTGGTTTGGCTGAATAAATGCTGGTTGCGTTTTGCAGCCAGCCGGCGATCTCAGCTTCGACGTTATCGCTGCTGGTGTTGGTCAACGTGAACTGAAATATAGTCGCGGGCAATCCGGAATCACCTGCGTTAAGCGGAATGAACGGCGAGAAAGCTTCGAGCCTTACTCTCACTGGCGACGCTGGGTCTATGTAATCCACCGTGCCAATGGGATATTGGCCAGTGAAGTTGACTTCGGCCCAGCCGCTCGCGTCCAGTCGGCGGGTTGCGGTTTGGCGGCCGGAATTAACGCGCAGCGAAAAGCCCTGACCGATGGGGGGCGATTCGTTCGGTGTGCGTGGCCGCACATAGTTTCCGCCGTTGCGTGCACCAATTTTTTGATGGCCTTCGTTCTCGTTGGTAAACCACAGGCCGGTTTCACTCCACGTTACCTCGGGATCGAGTATGCCTTCAGTGTTTTGGTTGAAAATGTCCCAGCACCACAGCCGTCCGTCGCCGGAAAGATACAGGGTGCCGCAGCAGATGCCGCCAACTGGCATACCGATGTAACGAAGTTCACCACGAGACTTGGCGTAAGTAGTCGGTTCGCCGCGCGCGAATAATGACTTCACCCACTCCGGTCTCAACTTTTTGTCAGCGGGCACGTAACTGTTCCAATCCGCCGCCGCAAAAGGTCCCGCCATCATTGGCATCCGCGGAAACATCAATCCCGCGGCGGCGGCCGACGAAAGCTTCAAAAAATTGCGGCGGGCAATCATGTCCGAAAAGGCTTCACTATTTTATTTGTCAGCATCCTGCGCCTCAAGTCTGTCGTAGTAGCTTTTTAGCACGTCAAATGCTTCCTTCTTTTTGCCGTCGTGCCCGATGAGTCCTTTGATGTTCCAGCCATCCTGAACGCCGGGCAGCAAACGACGCGGCGAGCGGAAATCGCAAAGAATCCACGGCGTGCACCCGCTGAATCCGGGAATTTTTTCCAGCATCGGCAGCGTGCGGCGATAAACATCGGCCTGATATTCCTCGCTGAACCTCGTTCGCGCATCGGCATGATAACCCTGTTCTGCATCCGCGCCAAATTCGCTGATCATCACCGGCTTCGCGTATTTCAGAGTCCAATGGATCTTGTCGATCTTCTCGGGTGTGCCGTCGTACCAGCCGACGTACTCGTTGAAACTCAGCAGGTCCGTGTATTCGCCAAATGGGTCGTCCACAATCTTGTGGGCGGAATCTTTCAGGTCGGCCCGGACCTCCATCGCCGCAGAAACGAGTCTTGTTCCATCCAGCGAACGCGCCTCATCCACGAGTGCTTTCAAAAATTTAGTGCGTGCGTCGCCGACCGGCGTCTCGTTCGCCACGGACCAGACCATTACGCTCGCGCGGTTCTGGTCGCGGGCGATTTCATCCCGCAATTGCGCCTCCGCATTCGACAGTGTCTCCGCATTCGTCCACTGGATTGTCCAATAAACCGGGACTTCCTCCCAGAGCATGATGCCCATCTCATCCGCAAGGCGCACCATGTGTTCGTTGTGTGGATAATGTGCCAAACGGACAAAATTGCAGCTCAAATCCTTCGCCCAGCCGAGCAGCAATTTGGCGTCGTCCTCCGACCAAGCCCGCCCTCCTCGAATTGGGTTTTCTTCATGGATGCAAACGCCGCGCATAAATACAGGCCGGCCATTCAACAGAATATTGGTGCCGCGCGTTTCGATCGTGCGAAAGCCGATGCGGTCCTTTAACTCGTCGTCACCGCTGTCGACCACGACGTCTTCCAGCGTTGGCTTTTCCGGTGACCACAGCGGCAGTTTCGCCGCCGGGAACTCCAGCTTCGCCCAACCGTGTTCATCCGTCTCCGCGTCCGCCGTCAACCCCAGTTCAGGCAGCGAAATTTCCACTGCTTTTGCCTTTTTAGTGCCGTCCAGTTGCACTGTCGCCTCCACCTGATTGGTCGTGCCGGATTTTAAGCGCGCTTGGAAGTTGGCGATGAATGTGGCCGGTGTCTCCACCAGCAAAACGTCTCGAGTGATCCCGCCATAATTCCACCAGTCGGTATTAACCGTCGGCACGCCGTCGGCATGGCGATTATTGTTCACGCGTACGACCAGCGAATTGTTTCTGGCTTTTGCCAGTTCCGTGATCTCAAACGCGAACGGGGTGAAACCCCCGATATGTCGCCCGAGTTTGTGCCCGTTGAGATAGACATCTGCCTCGTAATTTACTGCCCCAAAATAGACAAACAGCCGGTCGGCAGCCGCGCTTTTTGCCAGGTCAAATTTTTTACGGTACCACACCGAGCCTTCGTAATAAAAAAGTTTGACGTCCTGCGAATTCCAGTCGCCAGGCACATTTAACGTCGGGCTCGTGTCAAAATCGTATTCCAGAAAATCAGTTTTGTCCCGGGGATGGGCATCAAGAAAAAAGCCGCCGGCTGGGTTCGGCGCAGAGTCGTAAGGCTGGCGGCGATAATCGTAATAACCTGTATCAAATGGATCCACGATCACGTGCCACTTTCCATTCAAGCTCGTGGTTTGCCGCGCAAAAACATCGCCCAGTGTTACTTCGCTGCGGGCAGTGCATGCCGCGGTTGCGAGCGCGACCGCCAGGATCAAAAGAATTCTTGTCATGCCGTCAAGGGTTTCTTCAAGTTTCCGCGCAAATTAACGCATCGGTAAATGCGATGGAATAAATTTCATTCCAATATTGGTTCCGCAAGATAAATTACTTTGCGCTCCCGCCTCTTTCCTCGAAAATAAACTGTGCGCGTACAATTCCTACTCGGCCCCGCCGGTAGCGGCAAGACCTTCCGCTGTCTTGATGCCGTTCGAGCCGCGTTGCGCCACGACCCTCGCGGCTCACCGCTGGTTTTTCTCGCGCCCAAACAAGCCACTTTCCAGATCGAACGTCAACTTCTTGACGGTGCGGAAATCTCAGGCTACGTCCGGCTGAATATTCTTTCCTTCGAACGGCTAGCGAAATTCGTTCTTGAAAAACTTCAGGTGGCCCTGCCAAAAATTCTGTCGGCCGAGGGTCGCGTGATGGTATTGCGCGCACTGTTGCTGCGGCATCAACCGGAACTGAATCTTTTCCGGCAAAGCGCCTCGCGCCCCGGATTCGCACTGGAATTAAGCACTGTCCTCGCCGAACTGCAGCAGCATCAATTCACCCCCGCCCGATTGCTGACCCTGTCGGAAAACAGAAGATTGCGTTCGGAACTCCAAAACAAGTTGCGCGACCTCGCGCTGCTGCTGCAAAATTACGAGCTCTGGCTCAATGAACACGGATTGCATGACGCCAACCGCTTCCTCGATTTTGGCTCCGCCGTGCTGCGCCGGCACTCCCGGGCGTCCGATTTGAAAATCGAAGGTCTTTGGCTCGACGGTTTCGCGGAAATGACCCCGCAGGAATTGGACTTTCTCGCCGCCATCATTCCATTTTGCGGCGGCGCGACGCTTGCCTTTTGTTTGGAGACAGTACCCGCCTCCAAGACCTCCCGGCTTTCGATTTGGTCGGCCATCGGCCAGACGTTTCAACAATGTCGCCAACGACTGGAGCACATTCCCGACTGCCTGATCGAAATCGAAACGTTGCCACGCGATCCCGAGATTAGCCGTTTCAGCGAGAACCGCGCGCTCGCCCATTTGGAAAAAAGTTGGGCGCAGTCCGGGCAGGATCTGACATGCGGCGACCAGTACCCGGCAACTGGTATCCAGATCGTAGCCTCCCAAAGCCTCGAATCCGAGGCGGCGTTCGCGGCCTGTGAGATTCTTAAATACGTCCGTCAGGGCAATCGTTTCCGCGATTGCGCCCTGCTTGTCCGAAGTCTGGAAGGTTACCACCAGATCATCGCGCGTACGTTTCGCCGTCATGGCATTCCATTTTTTCTCGATCGTCGGGAGTCCGTTGCTCATCACCCGCTCACCGAACTCACCCGCAGCGCCCTGCGGCTCGTCGCCTTTGATTGGCAGCATAATGACTGGTTTGCCGCCCTGAAGTCCGGGTTTTGCGCGGCGGCGGAAACGGATATTGATCGGCTCGAAAACAACGCACTCCAATTCGGCTGGCGCGGCCGCAAATGGCGCGAACCACTGCCGGATGAGGCCTCTGAAAGCATCCGCAAAAAAATCTTTCCCCCATTCGAAAGTTTTTGGGCTGGCTTTTCCAAATTTGAATTTCATCCAACCGGGGCACAATTGGCTGGATTATTGCGCGAACTCTGGCGGGCTCTAAATGTGGAGCCGATCCTGGAAAGCTGGACTTTCGAAGCCCGCAAATCCTTGGTCGAAACCCGGCAACCGGCAATCCACGCAACCGTTTTCGAGCAGATGAACGCCTGGCTCGACAACCTTGCACTCGCCTTCCCGGACGCGCTGTCGGATGACTCGCCAGCCGGGTCACGCACCGTCCAGGACTGGCTGCCAATTTTGGAAGCAGGTCTCACTGGCCTCACGATCGGTGTCATCCCGCCTGTTCTGGATGAGGTTTTGGTTGGCGCCGTCGACCGTGCGCGCAATCCAAACCTCAAGTTTGTGCTGGTCGCCGGCGTTAACGAATCTGTTTTTCCCGCCGCGCCAGCCACTCCGCCTATTTTGACGAATTTCGACCGCACCGAATTGGAGAACGAAAACGTTCTGACGGGCCCGAGCCTTTACGACCGACTCGCACGCGAGCGTTACCTCGGCTATATTGCCTGCACCCGGGCCACCGAAAGGCTGGTTGTCACGTTTGCCCGACAGGATAACGCTTGCAAGGAGCAAAATCCATCGTCCTTTATCGCCCATTTACAGAATATTTTTCCACATTTGGCTGTTGAAGATTCTGCGGTCGGACGCGACTGGCGCGAAGCGCAGAGCGCCGCCGAGTTGGTGGCTGGACTCGTCCTGGCATTTTCTCGGAGATCGGGTCTGGGACGCGCAGTATTGCCCCGACTATCGGGTGATCATGGTAGTTCGCTCGCAGGCTCGCCAGCCGAAGTTCCTGTCATCCTCGATTCAATATTTGATAATCAAAACTGGAAAATGTTGGCCGGGCTTCCTGTGTTGAAAACACTGATAGACCACTTGCTGTCATTGCGCGAGCCGGACCCCGCGGAATCCCTGTCTCCGGCAGTCGCCCAGAGACTCTACGGTCTCTGCTTAAACTCGTCAGTCAGCCGGCTGGAGGAATTCGCCCAGTGCCCGTTCCGATTTTTTGTTCACTCCGGTTTGCGCGCCGGCGAAAGGAAAGTGTTCGAATTGGACGCCCGCGAACGAGGGACTTTCCAGCACGAAATCCTGCGGGTCTTTCACGAACGTCTCGTCGCCGAAAACCTCCGCTGGCGCGACCTCACCCCGGCGGCAGCGCGTGAAAGCATCGGCCAAATCGCCGGCGAGCTCGCCCCCGATTATCGTGGAGGCTTGTTCCATCTTGATGCGCAAAGCCGGTTCGATGCGCGCATTCTCACCCTCGCACTGCAAGATTTTGTTGGCACCCTCATCACTTGGATGCATGGCCAATATGAATTCGACCCAGTAAAATCCGAGTGGGCCTTCGGTATGAAAGAATCACCCGCCCCATCGTGGATCATCAATTTGCTCGGTGGACACCAACTCGCCTTGCGCGGAAAGATTGACAGGATTGACCTTTGCCGCGACGGCGACCACACGCTCGCCGTCGTGACTGACTACAAGTCACGCCAGCACAAGCTCGACAAAATCCTGTTTCAGAACGGGATTCAGCTGCAATTGCTCGCCTACCTCGCAGCAATTCGGTATTGGCCGCCGGAACTTCTGGGTGCGGGCCGGATTTTCCCCGCGGGCGTTTTCTACGTGAACCTGCGCGGCCAATTTGCCGGTGGCGGTTCGCGTGAAGAAGTTCTGGCTGACACCGATGAGGCTCGCCGGCTCGCTTACCGCCACGCCGGCCGGTTCGATGCCGGCGCGCTCGATAAGTTGGACCGCACCCAGGTGGGTGATCAATTCTCCTACCGCCTCAATGATGACGGTACTCTGCGAAAAGGTTCAGCCGAGGCCCAGCCGCGAGTGGAATTTCTGGCTCTTCTCGACCAGGTTGAGGTGAAGCTTCGTGAAATGGGCGAAAACATCTTTGCCGGCTCGGCACAAGTCGACCCCTACCGCAAAGGCACCGCGATCGCCTGTGATTACTGCGATTACCGCCCCATCTGTCGGATAGACCCGTGGACCCATCAATGGCGTGTCCTGCGCGCGGAAAAAACCAAGGTCGAGGGTGAAGGTTGAGGTGCTTTGTATTCTCGTTTCCCTTCGAAGTCGCAACTGCTTGAAAAAGCGAATGGCTTATTGCGAAGGTGAACCGTCGTAAGACCAATTGATGTCAGCATCAGCCGGATCGCCGATCTTGGTACCCTTCTGGTACGCCATGTACGAGTAAGTAAAATAGGCCGAATGTCCATCAAGGAAGGTCAGATTTGCCCCCGCTGTGTGACGCGAAGAGAGATGGTTGAGGGAGCCTCGCGGAGCGCCCAGATCGTTCAGCGGTTTCGCACCGTAGAAAGGTGTTTCGCCGGAATTTGCCCTCACATCTGAAAAAAACACAAACGCCGAAGGATGGCTTACCACCGTCGCTTTGAATATAGGGCCTACGGGTACCAGCCCGTTTGTGCCCTTGAAATTAATGCCATAGCAGAACGCCACCCGGTTTAGCGGTGCTACTTCCGTCGGCAGGAATTGGGCGCTGGGACAATTGAACACATTTCGGCCATTCACAAAATTGGTCGGGTTGGCTGCGTATTGCCAGAGCGCATTTTGCGAAACATACGGGGGCAGAGCGTTGAACCAGGCGCTGTCGCCGTATCCATCGGCATGAAAGCTGGCAAGATCAGCCCAGTATATATTGTCCTGGTCATATCCGGTGGGTGCTCCGGGGGTGTTATTGCCGATACTGAAATCAGGGAAGATTTGACTGTTATCATCCACATACATGTTGAGTGCGATACCCCACTGCCTAAGGTTGCTGAGACAGCTGGTGCGATTGGCACGTTCTTTGGCCTTCGCCAGCGCCGGCAGCAGCATCGCCGCGAGAACGGCAATGATGGCGATAACCACTAGTAATTCGATCATGGTAAACCCACGTTTCGTCTTCATGTCTCGCGGATTCTCGCCGAAATTGCTTTTGGCCGCTAACGGCAGCTTGCGGAAGATTGTCGGCGGATTGCGCCAGCGCAACGAGATAATGCGTTTTTAAAAATACGGCCGCCGCCAGCTGCACTTCCGGGAGTCCCTGTTCAATCCGTGTTCAATGACAAATCCAAAATATTCAGGATTACTGGCTGCCCTGATTGTGTTCCAATAACATGCGTGCCGGCTCAATCCCCAGGCCGCTGGCTTCTTTCAGCAGCGCAACGGCCTTCTGCTCATCCCTCGGCACGCCGTCCCCTGAGTGGTACATCCGGGCTAGGTACAGGCAGCTGGGACCATCCTGCCTGTCGGCGGCCTTTTGCAGCCAGGTCGCCGCCGCCCCATGATCCGGTGGGCCGCCTTCGCCTCCAAGCTGCATGCGGGCAAGGTTTTTGCATGCCTGCAAATCTCCAAATTCCGCGCCTTTTTCGTAAAATGCACGAGCTTTAACCTTGTCCACAGTGCGACCGCGTCCGGTGTCGTAAGCGAAGCCCACAATGAAGCAATACCGCCCGTTCTTCGACGCAGGGCCGGTTTGTTCCAAAGTGGACAACGCCCGGCTGATATCTACCGGTGTGCCGGCCAAGTTCCCTTGGAAGTATTCGATCGTCAGATTGGCACAGCCGTCCTCGTTGCCGAATTCGCAAGCTTTGTCAAAATAGTGGGCCGCTTTCGCGGGATCCGCCGGCACAAATCTACCCTGGGCATAAATCGTTGCCACTTGGTTGCAAAGGATTCCTAACGCTTCCTGTCTGCTCAGGCGGCCGGTGTTGCCAGATCCGAGAACCGCCTCGGAAGGATCGTCCAAATCACGCTTGTTAAAGTCATCGAGCAAGCGATGCAGATTTTCCACCGCCTGCGGGCGGTTTTCTTCGCACGCCTTTTCCCAGAACGCAATCGTTGCGCCAACATGGGGTGACTCAACAAAGCCTGTGCAGAGCATGGTCAGAAACAGCGTTGCCCAACCTGCCATGTAGGCGAGATTCATTTTGCGCAGACCGGACGCCTGCTCCCAGGAGCCAAATCTTCCCGCGACGCCCAAAGCGGTCAAACGATCCAACGCCGGCACTAACAGGTTTAAAATGGGAACTACCACCAGTTTGTCATAAAACTCGGGGGCGTTGAAGGCCCGGAGCAAAACATAGGCCCAGAAGACGCCGCCGGCATATAGACTGCCGAATAGCACTTTTCCCACGCTGCTCCGCGGGGTGGTCGCGGGGTCGGTCATCAAGAGGTGCAACCCCAGAAAAACCGCGATGGGGATGTTCGAGTCCACAAATAAATAGACCCCTGTAATTTTCGTATACGCCAGCGTCAACAGGCTGAGCATCGCGGCGGCCGAGAACGTCAGCAACGTCACTCCGAAAAAATATTGCACGACCAGGCCGCACAGGAATATTTCCGAGTATAGATGGGGCGGCAGGCCCTGGGTGATGGCAATCTGTTCCCCCCATGTATTTCCCGTGGTTCCGGTAAAGATTAGAACCAGGGATACAATCGTTAGTCCGAAAGCAGACGGATTGAAAATATGGGTTGACTTTCCTCCCCGCTCCCAGCGGATGAATTGTTTGCCGAGCACCCCCATCGCCACCATCAGGAACTGAAACACAAACCAATCATCGCGAAACCACATGAACAAATTGGTGCTTAAGATGATGGGCCAAGGACCGAAGCCCNNCAAATTGGTGCTGAAGATGATCGGCCAAGGTCCAAAGCCCAACCGCCATGTCTGTCCACGGGACCAGGTTAATAATGCATCCAATATATAGATAAACGCCACCTGCGAAAGGATCAACGGCATCTCCCCATAGACGTTGCGCCAATACCAACCCCAATAGGCGTAAATGCTTAATTGCACAATCGCCTGCACGTAGTGTGACCGCACCGCCGCAAACTCCCACGCGAACTTCCTAACCCCTCGCCCGGCCTTTATCAAGAGCATCAATTGCCAGCACAACAGGAACACCGTTAATCCGGCATAAGTCCAGGCCAGATGGGGATTGGACCGCGCTCGGGAAATGAACCCGAGAGCCACAAAAATACCCGTAAAAAGTAAGGGTAAGAGCAGAGCTTTTCGCGTCCAAGGCAATGGGACTTGGCTAGCATTCTGGCGGGGGGGCATGCACAAATTCTTATCGCCAATCCCAATCACTGCAAGAAAATCATGCGACTCCTCATGAGTAAGCATCTTCCAATCAATGTTTGTGAAATGTTAAGTCATACTCCTGCAGCTTGTTGCATCGGAATCAAAAGAATCAGAAAGCTCGCTTTTATTATTTACTGCTCGTGGTGGCCTTCGTGTCGTGTCTCGCCTCGGGAAACCCTTGCCAAAAGATATTCCAAGTTGAACAAAATTGGTGTAGTCGCTTTACTTGGCTTCATGAGATTATTTTCACGTGCCTGAGATATTTGGACCCCAAAAGAGAAACCGGCGAGTTGAGCTTCCTCCAGTCGGAGAGAAAGTCATGGTTCAATGCGAAGGCTATCGAGGCTTGGCTTACCGCAATGGCAGAGGCGTTTGGAAAAGCGTTATCGGCAACCACACCCTGCCACCAGTTTTTGAATTTTATCCGATTTAATCGGGTTTCGCAATATTATGGCGATTATCATTCATTTTTCGTCGACCAAGAATTCCTTGCGGGTCACATGTAAAAGCAACCCACACCTGTTTTTATAATTACCAAACACCATTTTGGGAAACCGCTCGCCGCTCGGCGAAGCAGTTGACGGACTTGCGCGCCAGTTGGCAATCGTTGTTTTAACTTTAACGAGAATTGCTTCGGGAACTTTTCTCAGCGCGAATGTTGTAAGAACCAATCAAAGATTTCGGGTCTCGCGTAAGTTTGGGTCCAGCAATCGTGTTTGGCTTCGGGATAGATCGTTAGCTTTACTTCCTGGTCACCCAGCTTCTGCATGATCCCCACCATGCGGCGTGATTCATCCGTAGGCACAACCGGATCCTTGCCGCCGTGAAAGGCCCAAATCGGCAGCGAGAGCAATGCCTGTTTGTGCGGACCGCCGCCCACGGCGGCCAGATAAGGCGTAATATATTCACCCCCGCCGCACAACGGCGCCATGGCTGCGAAGCGCTCAGGATAAGTAAGGCCCAGGCTCCAGGTGCCGTAACCACCCATACTCAGGCCGGTCAAATAAACGCGGTGCCGATCCACTGCGAATTCTGTTTCAACGTCATCGAGCAATGCGATGAGCAATTCGTTGGACCATATCTTCCCATCCGGACACTGCGGGGAAACGACGATGAACGGGAAATTCGTCATTTGTGTGTCCACCTTCGGTGGGCCGTGTTTTGCGACCATCCAGACTTCCGATCCCCGCTCTCCGGCTCCGTGCAAAAAGAAAATCAACGGCCAGCGTTTGCCGGAATTGGTTTCGTAGTGCGCCGGCAAAAATAAAAGATAGTCGACGGACAAGGTGCGTGTTTGTGTGACCGAAAAGTGGTTGGCGGTTTGCGTTCCGCTACCAACCGCTGGCGCCATCGCCGTGTTTTTGGCCGTCAGGCAACCAGTCAGCCCTAGGAGGGCCAAGGCCGGGATGAATTTCAAGGACCACATAGTCATCACATGATTTTCAACTTGGGCAGGTCCTGTGAATCAATCAGACCTACCGGTTCCTTCTTCGCATTCACGACGATCAAATCGTCGATGTTCCGTTCGTTGAAAATTTTCAGAGCTTCGACGGCAAGTGCATTTTCCAAAATGCAGATTGGATTCCGTGTCATTACTTTTTTGAGCCGTTGGACGAGTAAATCGTCACCAGCGGCCATGTGCCGGCGAAAATCGCCGTCGGTGAAAACACCTGTAAGTTTGCCACGCGCATTCACAACACTCAAACTGCCGGACCGGGCGCGGGTCATCACGAGTAATGCTTCCCGGATGGAAAGATGTTCCTCGGCGACAGCATTGCGATTGCCGGCGCGCATGATGTCACCGACGCGCAAGAGCATGGCACGACCGATGGCTCCGCTGGGATGAAATTTGGCGAAATCCTTTTGTTTGAACCCTCTGGCCTGTAGGACGGTCATGGCCAAAGCATCACCGAGCACGAGCATCGCGGTCGTGCTGCTGGTCGGTGCAAGATTAAACGGGCATGCTTCCTTCGGGACTTTGGCGTTAAGTGAAACGTCGCTATGATGGGCAAGCGAGGATTTGACGTTGCCGGTGAGGGAAATGATTTTGACGGAAAAGCGTTTCAACGCGGGTAGCAAATTCAGTAGTTCTTCGGATTCGCCGGAATAGCTCAGTGCGAGGATGACGTCGCCGTCATTGATGATGCCCAGGTCGCCATGCAGAGCGTCTACGCTGTTTAATACAACGCTGGTGGAACCGGTGCTGGTCAGTGTCGCGGCGATCTTTTGGCCGACATTGCCGGATTTGCCGATGCCGACGATGACAATTTTGCCGCGTTGTTTCAGCGCTGCGATGATGAGTTCCACCGCGGCATCAAATGCCGCATCGAGCTGCGCGCGCACACTTTTGAGCGCGGCAAGTTCGATGTCGAAAACTTCTCTGGCTCGGGCAAGATGGCTCATGCCATGACGATGCGCGAAATGAGTTCCGAATTCAACCGCGAATAAGGTCCAGTCCCCGCGGTTTGCTAGTTGCCATGATAGTGCCCTAACCAATCGGAAGTTAGAACGCAGATTTGACCACGCCGCCGTCTACGCGCAAGGCTGCCCCGTTGGTCGCCGATGAAAGCGGACTACAAACGTAGGCGACCAGGTTCGCCACTTCTTCCGTGGTGGCAAAGCGCTTGAGCAACGAAGTCGGGCGGATCTTTTCAAAAAACTCCTTTTCAAACTCCGCGAAAGGTTTGCCACCGCTCAATTGCTTTACGAATTCATCCACCCCGTCCGAGCGGGTTGGGCCGGGCAAAATGGAGTTCACCGTCACACCCGTACCGGCGGAAAGTTCGGCGAGGCCGCGGGCCACGGCAATCTGAGCCGTTTTCGTCATGCCATAATGCACCATTTCCGTCGGGATTTGTAGCGCACTTTCGCTGCTGATGAAAATGATGCGTCCCCAGCTGCGCTCCTTCATGCCTGGAAAATAGGCGCGGCTCAGGCGTACGCCGCTCAGGACATTCACTTCAAAAAAACGCCGCCAGTCCTCGTCTGGTATTTCCCCAAATGGCTTCGGTTCAAAAATGCCAAGGTTATTGACGAGAATGTCCACGTTTGGAAATTTTTGGACGAGAGATCCAGTTGTTTTTGCATCGGATAAATCGCCGGCGAACAATTCAAGTTTCGCCTTGGGAACGCTGGCCTGAATTTTAGTGGCGCCTTCGGCTACGGATTTTTCTGTGCGGCCATTGACGATAACCCGCACCCCTTCACGCACCAAACTGGTGGCGATGGCCAGACCTATGCCTTTGGTGGAACCACTGACGAGCGCGAGTTTGTTTTCAAGTTGAAGATTCATAACTCATTGAAACTGCACGCGAACTCGGATTTGTCAACTGCCGTCGAAGTTTTGGATGCGGGTCTGCGTGGCTGGGACGGCGTTTGGATTGGGACACTCCCGAGGGTCACCGGCCCGCACTCTGTCTGCGCATTATTCCACGTTCGGATACGAGCCGAGGATTTTGACGAAGTTGCAATGTTCGCCGAGCAATTTGATGGCTTTGGCGAGTTTCGGGTCCTGAAAATGTCCCGCGCAATCAATGAAGAAGAAGTATTCCCAGGCCTTGCGTTTGCTGGGGCGAGACTCGATTTTCGTCATGTTGATCTTGAATCGACGAAAAGCAGCGATGGCCTGATACAAGGTTCCGGATTTGTCGGCCACACTGATCATCAAACTCGTGCGGTCGTCCCCGGTCGGTGGGCTGCACTGGCGGCCTAGCACGAGGAAACGCGTCGCGTTGGCGGCGTTGTCCTGGATGTCCTGCTCCAGAATTTGCAAGCCGTATTTTTCGGCGGCCAGCACTCCTCCGAGAGCGGCGCTATGCTTCTCCTTTGCCGCCAGTTCTGCCGAACGGGCATTCGATGATGTTTCCACGATTTCCACTCGCGGCAGATGATTCTGGAGCCAGCTGCGACACTGCGCGAGCGATTGTGGATGGGCGTAGAGTTTCTTGATTTGCGTGCGGCGCGAATTACTCATCAAACATTGCTGCACAGGCAGGATGATTTGGGAAACGATCTTGAGGTCGCTGTCTACAAACATGTCCAGTGTGTGCGTAACGACGCCCTCGGTGGAATTTTCCACGGGCACAACGCCGTAATCCGCGCGCTTTTTGCTGACCTCGGTGAAAACATCCGTGATGGTTGTTTGCGGCGCGTATTTCAGGCTGGAACCAAATCGGCGGATCGCTGCCTGATGCGTGAAGGTTGCCTCCGGGCCGAGGTAGGCGATCGTCATGGTTTTTTCGAGCGCGAGCGCGCTGGACATGATTTCGCGGTAGATCGAGCGGAGTTGCTCGCCGGTCATCGGCCCGGCATTGTGCGCACAAACGCGCTCAAACACGGCACGTTCGCGGTGCGGTGCATAAATCTCCTCGCCCGCCTTGAGCTTGATCTCGCCGATGGCAAGCACATGCCGCGTGCGTTGATTGAGTAATTTGACGATTTGCGCATCAAGCTGATCAATCGCCAGACGATGTTCGGAAAGGCTCATGTGTGGGCAGAATGGAGAATTGAGCCCGAAGAATCAATCCGTTCGTGGGGTTTTATTCATTGACTTGGTCAGCAAAAAACCTATCCTCGACCGTTCCTAAAGCATTTGCGGGAACTGCCAGCGCAGTTTTTGCCCGCCCCCGAAAGGAAGTGAGTGCATTGACCGAGATTAAATTAAAAAAAGGCGAACCCGTGGATCGTGCGTTGCGTCGGCTTAAGAAAAAAGTCGACCGCGAAGGCACGCTCAAAGTTGTGCGCGGCCGCCGGCAATTCGAAAAGCCGAGCGAACGCCGTCGTCGCAAGGAAAAAGTCGCCCGTTTCTCCGCCATGCTCGCCGCGCGCCACGCCGACGACTGAACAGAATTTGACCTTCATTGAATCGTTAAATCGTTGCATCATGGCAATGGTTTAACGATTCTTACGTTATATGATTTGCCGCCTGGCAATGTGACGCTTTCGCAGGTCCAGGACCGCTGCCATTGTGCGGCGCAATGAGTTTACGTTACAAACAAGACAATGTATTCATTCTCGACTTGCTGGAATTCCCACCGCCATAGCGATGGCCGCGAAATGCTCCGCGAAATTCGCGACCTCGGGTTTGAATATGTCGAGCTAAGCCACGGCATCCGCCTGAGCCTGGTGCCTGGAATCCTCGACGCGGTGGAGGCCGGGGAAATCAAGATTTCCACTCTGCACAATTTCTGTCCACTCCCCATCGGAGTGGACAAGCCATCCCCAAATCTCTACGAGTTCTCATCGGACAGTCCTCGCGACCGTGAGCTCGCCCTCAAGCATACGTTCAAGACTCTTGAGTTCGCCCGGCGTGTCAATGCGACTCTCGTTGTATTGCACCTTGGCAGCATGGAATTGAAAGATTATGGTGGCAAACTCGAAGACATGCTGGAGTATGGCCTAAAGGATTCCACAAAATACAAAAAGATCCTGGCCGAGGCCGTGGCCAAGCGTGAGGCAAAGAAAAGGACGGCCATGGTCAATCTCTACGACTCATTGAAAAAAGTCGTGCCGGAGGCCGTAAGGCTCGGCCTGAAACTCGGCTGCGAAAACCGGGAATCCGTTCGGGAAATTCCGCTGGAGTCAGATTTTCCAGGTTTTTTGCGCGACTTTGACAGCCCTAATGTTTGTTATTGGCATGATTGTGGGCACGCGCAAATCAAGCAGAATCTGGGTTTCATTCGGCACACGGAATTCCTCGCCTCACTCGCCGGCCGCCTTGCAGGCTTTCACATCCATGACGTGCAATTTCCCGCTAGCGATCATTGCCCGCCCGGAGCCGGCGACATTGATTATGCCGCGCTTAAGCCTTACGTACAACCTCACCACCTCAAAGTTTTCGAATTGAGCCCACGTGTGCCAGTTGATGCCGCGTTGTGTGGTATCCAACATTTGAAAAGCATATGGGGAAATGAATGATATTTACACGCCCCGTGACGGGATTGCGAACTTCATTCCTTCAAGACTTGCATCACGGCTCTGACCACGCTTTCGACACTGATTCCATTCATGCAGCGGAAATCAATCGGGCATTCGCTTAAAAAACATGGCGAGCAGGGCGCGTCGGATTTCAGTAGATGATTCCGCACATCGCCCGGCAGTCCAGGGGCGGTCAATTCCGGCGAGGTGCTGCCGAACGGTGCCACAACTGGTGTTCCTAGTGCAGTCGCGACGTGCATCGGGCCGGTGTCATTTGTCAAGAGTAAGCGGCAAAGTTTCAGGAGCGACATCAATTCGCGGAGCGACGTTTTACCCGCCAGATTGAGAGCCGGATTACCGGATACCGGATGCCGGATTTTGCTGGCAATGCGGGCAGTCAATCCCACGTCGCCTTGGCCGCCGAACAAGATCCACGTGCATTGGGTTAGCCGCTGAATTTCTTGCGCGACGACAATGAATTTTTCCACCGGCCAGCGCTTGGCTGGACCGTATTCGGCTCCGGGGTTAAGTCCCAGAACTGGCGAGGTTATATTCTCCAATTCAAACTTCGTCCTTGCCTTGGCCATTTCCTCCGGCAAGACAATTAATTGGGGCGACAGCAGTCCCGGATCCGCTCCGAGCGCTGCTCCGAGATGGAGATACTCGTGAATATGATGGGCCGATTGGGCAATTCCTGGATTCCGGACCCTGGGATCTTCACCTTGTGAAATGAGTTGCCGGATTTCAGATGCAGAACGCTTGTGCATTTTGGCGGCGCCCACACGCGCTGCAACCGTTTGCGTCAGGAAGGAATTCCGCCAGGGACGAGCGTAGCCGGCCCGCTGCGGGATCCCCGCGAGCCAGACCTCCAGGGCCGAACGAACCGAATTCGGTAGCACCAGCGCGAGTTCGCATTTCAGAGCCCTCAATTTTTTGCCAATGGCGAAGATATTCTCCCCCGGCGCGAAAGAAATTGTTTGGTTGATGGCGGGATGATGCGGCCATAAATCCGCTAATTTCTCCGGCGTGAACAAGATTATGTGGGCAGCCGGGAATTGTTCGCGCAGGCGCAACAGCGCGGGCGTGGTCATCACGGCATCACCCAGCCAGTTCACGCCGCGGATCAAAAGGCGGCGCGGTGGCGGATGGAAGGCAACGCTCATGTCAGTCCTTCCAGCGTCGATGGACCCAGAACCAATTGGCCGGATCGCGAAGCACGGCTTTTTCCAAGGCAAGATTCACGTCGCGCATGATGGCTTCGATTGAACGAGGCTCTTCGTTTTCGCGCGTGGGGATTTCTTCGCCCGTTTCTATGCACCATCGCGCCAAGCCGATACGATAGCAAATGGCTGTGTGCAGCGGGCAATGATAGCGCAAGGCGAAAACGGCCGGCGCCGTCGACGTGTTACAATCATGGCCAAGAAAAGGTATGCGCACACCTTTCGAACTCTGGTCCGCCAGTAGGCCGAGCAATAGGCCAGGATGAGTCATGGCGGCCTTGAGCGCGGCGCCGTCAGCGCGGCGCTCAAAAAAAAGGCAGCTGGATTTGCTGCGTAACCCTACCATCAGTCGGTTCAGGGCGGGCTGCTTCAGCGCCCGGTAGGTGGTGGCGCATTTGAACACCGGGACAAATTGCCCGAATCGGGCATAGAGTTCAAAGTTGCCGAAGTGCCCGATGGCCACAACGCGGCTTTGCGGGTCGCAGCCTGCCCGGTGCGGTAGAATCTTCTCCGCGTTGATGAGGTCGAAATACGGGAGAATTTGTTGCGGGGTCATTACTGCGGTTCTAATGGCAGAAAGGTAGTTTTCACCAATGCGTCGGAAATTTTCACGGGCCAGGGACGTGATCTCTACCGGTGATTTTTCCCGGCCAAAACACATCGTCAGATTTTGCAGCACCACGTGCCGGTGCCGTGCGTCCAAATGAAACGCGAGTCCCCCGGCCGCACGGCCTATCCGGGCGACAAGCGGCAGCGGTAACAATTGAATGAAGGCAATGAACGTGCGGCCCAACCAGTATATTAAGAAGTTCATCCGTGGTCTTATCGGAAACAAATTTTACGGACGCAGTCCTGAAAGTCGTTCGCGCCTGCGACGATTTTGATTTCCACGCGCATGAAATAAATCGGTAGGTCGCGTCGGTCAATCTTGGGAAAGCGAACGGCGTCCTTTTGCGTGGTCAGAATGATTTCCGCCTGCCGCTTCTTGCTGCGGTTGATGGCATTGAGGATTTCCTGTTGGGAAAAACGGTGATGGTCGGCGAAGCGCTTGGCGTAAACGAGTTCGCTGCCGAGTTTTACGAGGCTTTGCTCAAAACTCTCCGGCTGCGCGATGCCGCTCAAGGACGCCACCTTTTTCCCGATGAGAAAATCCAAGCCCTTACGCTCGCCGCTGAAAACGTCCTCGAAATAGAGCGGCTGATGCACGCATTCAATAATCGCCGCGGTGTCATTGAACTCAATGATGCGTTTTCGTAATTCGCCCGTGTTACCGTCGCTTTTGGTGATGAAAATCGTATGGGCACGCGCGAGGTGCGATGGCGGTTCGCGCAAAGTCCCGCGCGGTAACATGTGTTCGTTGCCGAAAGGCTGCTGGCGGTCGATTAAAACCACATCGTGACGGCGGCCGCGCAAATCCCAGTATTGAAAACCGTCGTCGAGCAGTAATGTGTCGCAGCCAAATTTTTCAATCGCGTAGCGTCCGCTTTTGACACGGTCCTTGTCCACGAGCACAACCACGTCCTTCAAGTTCGAGGCGAGCATGTAGGGTTCATCCCCGGCCATGTTGGAATCAAGCAGCAGCGATTTGCCGTCGGACACGATGCGCGGCGGCGTTTGATCATCGCGCAGTAGAATTTTGTTGAAAATTTTAGTATGCAGCGGGATGGGCTTGGAGCGGTAGCCGCGCGAGAGAATAGCCACGGTCCTTCCAGCGTCGCGCAATTCCCTGGCAAATTTTTCCACAACCGGCGTTTTGCCCGTGCCGCCCACCGTGAGGTTGCCGATGGCGATAACCTGTACGCCAAGTGTTTTGTCGCGCAAGATGCGGACGTTGTAAAGCCATCGCCGGATCTTGATCGCGACTTGGAACACCTTGGAGAGCGCGAACAAAATCCCGCGCGCCATTTTTGCCCGCCAATCATGGCGTTCCTCGAAAATGACCTCGAGGACGAACGTCTCGGAATTTTCGATCCAGTCACGGAAATACTCACGCATTGGGTTAAATGTGCCAAGCGCGCAGAGTCGCGGCAAGGCGAAGGAACTTCAGACACTGGTTATAATTCTATTTACTCGCCACTTTATTTTGTTTTTACTTGTTGCTCAATGAGTTACAATTATTTTTTTCAGCAAAAATTATGAGGTATATAAGGAGCGGTTTCAGTTTTTCGGTTGTATTAATTTCCATTGCCTGTTGTTGCCTTCACCAAACTTTGGCAATTCCCCTGGTTTTTGTTGTTGATGATTCCCAAACCCAGCTCACGATATCCGGTACTCTGGCAGGAGAACCTTTCTTGGCGCAAGGGTCGGGGTCCTTGAACACCAGATACACCGGCAGCGTCAATACGGAGCTCACCAAATCGACCCTGCAATTCACCGCTGGCAGCGCTATCGACGCCGAAACCAATGGGGTCTGGCTGCCAGCCGCAGGCGGTAGTTCGGGATGTGATCCTGCGGACTACGGGATGACCAACAGTATTGATCTCAGTATCGGAGCACCGATGTACTTCCCAGGTTACGCAGCCTTGCGAAATATAGTGCTGGATTTGACCAGCCCGGTGTTAACCCTGACCAACGCCGGCTTTGCCGGCAACAGCTTGATTTTCTCGTTCGTGACCAATACCGCCGCCTTCGATTACTGTTACGACAACGATTCAGGAAGTGTCGCCCTCAACGGGGATTCGACCAACATGGTGGCCAGCGGGGCAAGCTTGTCCACCAATGCCGGACTCAGGACCTTGGCCATCCAAGTCAGCTCGCAATTTCAATTTTCGCTGATTGCGGAGAATGATTCGATCATCAATCTAACCGGCCAATTGGTAGCAACTAATGTTGTTCGGTTGCCACCGCCAGTCATATGCGCCATCGTCAAAAATGGCCAAAATGCAGTGATAACAACAGAAAACACCACCATTCAATCATCACTCCTGGTGTCAACGGATTTGACTGACTGGATTCCGGCCAGCACCACCTCAACCACGAATGAACAGGGGATGATTGTCTTTACTTCACCTATCAGCTTCCCGCGAACATTCTACCGCGTACAGCAATAAACGTTGCCGGATCCTGATTCTAGTTTTAGTACCCGAGCTTGGCAACTTCCTGTTGCAAGGCGAATTGGAAGTCCTGCACGTCGGCAGCAGAGGGTTTGTAGCCTTGCTGTTTCGGTACGACGCCAAGCCGCCCGGTTTGATCCAGATACCACTCTGCCGTTTGGCCGTCACTGAAGGTGACCTTGCCGCTAACAATGGCACCGGGCCGTGCAATTTGATCCACGCCAACGGAAACTTTTGTTCCTGTCGCGGCCATGGCCGGTTCGTCTTGCGGCAAAGTCTGACTTGGCGCAGCTGCCGGAGCTAAACCCTTGGCCTCCGGGATGATCGCTTTGGGCAGTTCCGGGTCTTTCGGTGTCAACTTAAGGTCATCCACTAGGAATCGCGCCTCCATGTAGGTGACCTTGATGCCGAATTCGGCCGCCAACCGGTTTTGGATTTCTGAAAGTTTTGCGCCCTGCGCGATCCAGGTGGCGACTTGCTGCCGTTGTTCGTCCGTCAGATTCATGTCTTGAGTCTAATCAACAGTGCTTGATAAGCCAATCGTAACCCTTGGATTCTAATTCCAGCGCGAGAGATTTGTCACCGGACTTGATGATGCGGCCGTCAGCCATGACGTGGACGTAATCCGGCACGATGTAATTCAGCAATCGCTGATAATGTGTGATGACCAACTGTGCGCTTTCGGGATGGCGCAGTTTGTTGACGCCCGCGGAAACTGTTTTCAAAGCGTCAATATCCAGGCCGGAATCCGTTTCGTCGAGAATCGCCAGTTTCGGTTCGAGCACCGCCATCTGGAAAATTTCGGCACGCTTCTTTTCGCCGCCGGAAAAGCCGGAATTTACCGAACGCTTGAGCAGGTCCTCGCTGAGCTCGAGCAATTTCATTTTCTCCTTTACAAGGGTGAGAAAATCAATCGCGTCGAGCTCTGCCAGACCCTGGTGCTTGCGGATCTCGTTCAGCGATGCCTTGAGAAAATAGGTGCTGTTAACGCCGGGGATTTCCACGGGATACTGGAATGCGAGGAAAAGCCCTTCGCGGGCGCGCTCTTCGGGATCCAATTCCAATAAATCCTGGCCAAGGTACTTTACGCTGCCTTCGGTCACGTCGTAACCATCGCGGCCGGCGAGGATCGCCGCGAGAGTGCTCTTTCCGCTACCGTTCAAACCCATCAACGCGTGGACTTCGCCAGCCTTGATCGTGAGGCTGAAGCCTTTCAGGATCTGTTTGTTCTCCACGCCCGCATGGAGGTCTTTAATTTCAAGAATAGGTTGATTGCTCATTTTCAAATTCATTGTAGCCACGGATTGAACACAGACAAAACACCGATGCGAACAATCATTCGCTTGAATTCCGTTGCCGTGCCGTCAAAGCTGTTCTACCGACCAAGCTTTATTCCCGTTGCTGTCACTTCATTCAACATCCGCTTTTTTTGTTCCAGGTCCCAGTTTTTGCCATTTTTTCTTCGACGATGACAACGTCGCTCACATACAAATCAGCACCAAAATCAACGACGATCATATTCTCATACTCGGCCTGAATGGCCCACTTGAATAGACATTTAGCGACCGATTGCAGCAGATCGACCCGCACGGCCGTCTGATGAACACTTTCCGGAATTCCATGAGCCGGCACTGGAGAAACTGTGAAGCGAGCGCCTCTGATTTTTATAGCGACGCTATCGCTTAGCAGCATGGTTTCCATCTCCGTCTTTCTCCCGTGCTCAATCCATGGCTGGAAATCAGCCAACGCTGCCTTCAAGGCTGACACCCAGAAGCTTTTGTGCTTCGACGGCAAATTCCATCGGCAGTTCTTTGAACACTTCCTTGCAGAAGCCGTTCACGATCATGTTCACCGCGTCCTGCGTGGCGATACCGCGGGCGTTGCAGTAAAAGATTTGATCCTCACCAATCTTTGAGGTCGAGGCCTCGTGTTCGACGCTTGCCGTCGTGTTTTTTACTTCGATATACGGAAAAGTATGCGCCCCGCATTTCGCCCCAATTAGCATTGAATCGCACTGCGAAAAATTGCGGGCATTTGCCGCACTTTTACGAATCTCGACGAGTCCTCGATAGCTGTTTTGGCCGCGCCCGGCGGAAATTCCTTTCGAGATGATGGTACTCTTCGTGTTCTTGCCGACGTGGATCATTTTGGTGCCGGTGTCCGCCTGCTGCATGTTGTTCACAACGGCGACGGAATAAAATTCGCCCTTGGAATTCTCACCCAGCAATATGCAGCTCGGATATTTCCAGGTGATCGCCGAGCCGGTTTCCACTTGGGTCCACGTGATGCGCGAGTTTTTGCCTTTGCACAATCCGCGTTTGGTCACGAAATTGTAAATGCCGCCCACGCCGTTTTCATCGCCGGGATACCAGTTTTGTACGGTCGAATATTTTATTTGCGCGTCATCAAGCGCGACAAGCTCCACGACGGCCGCGTGTAATTGATTTTCATCCCGCATGGGTGCCGTGCAACCTTCGAGGTAACTCACGCTCGCACCGTCCTCGGCCACGATGAGCGTGCGCTCGAACTGGCCGGATTTGGCGGCGTTGATTCGGAAGTATGTGGATAGCTCCATCGGACAACGCACGCCTCTCGGGATGTAGCAAAACGAGCCGTCGGTGAACACTGCGGAATTCAGCGCCGCGTAATAATTGTCCGTGTAAGGCACAACCGATCCGAGATATTTTTTGACGAGGTCGGGATGTTCCTTCACCGCTTCGCTGAACGAGCAGAAAATAATGCCTTGCTTCGCCAGGTCTTCGCGATAGGTGGTGCCGACGCTCACGGAATCAAAAATCGCGTCCACGGCCACACCGGCAAGCTTCGCGTGTTCTCTCAAAGGAATCCCGAGTTTCTCGTAAGTCTCCAACAATTTTGGATCCACCTCATCCAAACTTCTGGGGGCATTGACATTAGGTTTTGGTTGGGAAAAATAGCAAATGTCCTGAAAATCAATTTTCGGATACTTGACGAATTGCCACGTCGGTTCCGGCATGGTCTGCCAATAGCGATACGCCTTGATGCGCCACTCGGTCAACCAGGTCGGCTCGTTCTTTTTGGCCGAAATGTGTCGGATAGTTTCTTCACTTAAACCCGGCGGTGCGGACTCGGATTCGACGTCGGTGACAAAGCCGTATTTGTATTCCTGTTTGACCAGGCTCTCGATTGTCTCGGTAGCTGTACTCATGTGAAATCAGTTCTTCCGTCTGCCTGCGCAATCCGCGCAAAGGCCGTGAGCCGCGATGTCGAAATGATCCACTTCGAAACCCTTCGGCCCTGGCATGGCGGTCGACGCTTTCTGATAAGGCACGTCAAACACCTTGCCACATGCATCGCAGGAATAATGGCAGTGCTCCTCCATGTTCGGGCAGAACCTGGCCGCTCCGCGTTGCAGTTGCACCTGCCGAACAAGGCCGCTTTTGACCAGTGCATCTAGGCAGTTATAAACGGTCGCGTGCGAGATTTCCGGCATTTGCTTCTTGGCGCGGATAAAGACTTCTTCCGCCGTCGGATGATCGCGCTTGTGCAGGATCACGTCATAAACCTGCTGCCGTTGAGGCGTGAAACGAAAGCCGCTGGTGCTCAACTTTTCAGTCAAGTGCTGTTCGGTTTTGTTATGGGCCACGCTCATTACGAAGTCCAATGTTAACCATCATACGCCCGGCGTCAAGATTTAGAATAGTTCTAAATTGCCGTCCACCGCAGGGCGGCCGTGCTAAAAGTTTAGCATTCATTTGTTGACGAACCAGGATTCTAGAGGAAAAAGCCATGTCAGGCATCGGGAGGAAGGAGGTCGTTATATGTATACGCCGTGTGTTTCACAAAAAGACGCCAGCCGTTCCGCGTTGAAACGAATGTTGGCAATTTTCTTTGGCGGCTCCCCCGATCACGCTATTGCTGCGCTGTTGGAAGCTTCGGCTGAGAAACTAACTGACGCGTAGCTGAAGAGATTGCAAGAAATCATCAAGCAAGCTGAAAGGAAGGAAGTTGAAAAATGAACGAATTGGCTGAAAACGCAACGGTGAGGTTCCCTTGATTTGGTGGACATAAAAGGTGACGCTGGTAAATAAAGTCAAGCGTATGATAAACTCCAGTTTATGAAAAAGCCGATGAAATCTTATGACGCTACCTTCAAATGGGTTGACATGGAACTGTTATTAACGTGAGGTAAGCCGCTTAAAGCCCCCGCTCTCGAGCTTGGTATTAGCGATGTGACGCTGCGCAATTGCCGGGATCGGCATTTGCCAAAGACCAAGCCGATTGAAACGGACGGCAAAAAAGCTCGGCACCCAGCAACTGGGGCATGAACCACCCTGCTGTCTCCGGTGAAAAGGAACGAATGGCCCAGGAAGCTGACGTGACCTGGCGGTAGGTTTTGTCGTGGTGTCCTTACAATTCCGAGGCGGCAAAAGTTTATGGCTTTTTTCTTAAAAGCTGGAATTGCAATTCCTATGCCGCGCCAGTTGACGACATGGCGGCACAATTTTCAAAACAAAAACAGAACCGGAATTTATTTCTGGAAAACGCTAACGCGCGCCGGCGGGAGATTGAACCAGACAATTTTTGAGGCGCGTAGTTTGAAGGTGGATGAACCGCGCGAACGGAGTTTGTGGATCTGGTAAGTGTATTGCACCCATGTCCCTTGAGGTTCAAGTATGTTTCGGATTTTCTGCGCCAAGGCTTCGGCTTCTTCAGGCTTGAAATTCACCAGCGGCAGGCTGGAGATAATTGCGCCGACGGCAGTGACCGGTTGCGGCAGTTCAGTGAGTAAATTGTCCAATTCCCAAGCGTCGCCGGTGATGATATGGGCTCGTGGAAACCGTTTGCGCAGCAGTTTCGCAAGGGTGGGATTTCTCTCGATCGCGACAAGCCGGTCTTCCCGTAAACCCCGTTTAAGAAGCGCGTCGGTCACGGCACCCGTACCAGGACCGAGTTCCAGCACGTAACTCTCGGGGTTACGCGGCAGCCAGCGCGCCATCGCCGATGCTAGTTGCGGTGAACTGGGAGCGACCGCACCCGTGCGCTGCGGGTTGACTATCCATTCGCGCAGGAACAGGGTCGAGTCGCTCAACGCCGCGATAATTTTTTTGGCCATGACGATTTTATTTATTCCGGCGTGCGATTGTCAGCGGATACCTTAATTCAGAGAAGCACAGGCTGCCACTTAAAATTTTGTAACAATTCAATGTCGTCTTGTCGGCAGGGCAGCAATTTCCTCAAAATTGAGTCTGGGCCGACTTTTGTTGATGCTTAGCGACTTTCCCGCAGTGGCTTCGTGGAAATTTCTTCCAGTTTTTTTTCAGCGGCAGCGCGGCGGATTGACCAATCATACCAGCTTTCAGCCCAGGCTTCCCCGGTAAAATTTGTCCGGGCATTTGACCAAATGGTGTCCAGCTCGTTCAATTGCGTCTTCGAATGGTCCGGCTCGCCCCACTTTAGAAATGCCTCGGCGAGGTTCAGATGGTTTTCGGGATACTCCGGAGCCATTTTAACCGCGCGTTCCAGGAATTCCCTCGCCTTGCGCCTGCTGCCAATGCTGCCGACGGTTGGTGCCTGGAGATATAGCAGGCCGAGGTTGCGCTCCGCACCAGCGAAATCAAAATGCGCGTCCAAGCTCGCCGACTTCCTGAATTCGCGCTCCATTTCCCTGACCAGGAGTAATGCGCCGATCCATTCCGTGCGCGCGAGCTGACCCAGATTCATCGCCAGATAGTAATGAGCAGGCGCCGACTCGGGTATGCTGGCAATTAACTGCCGGCAAGCGTCAATGCCCTGGTCGGCCAGCAGGGCGCGTTCGGATGCGTTCGTTGCAAAATCGGCGGCATCATAACAAGAGCGCGCAAATTGCCAGGCATTTGTGGAATCGTCAGCGTCTTCCCGGTAGCGAGTTTGGGCGAGATGATATTCCTCCCGGGCGCGCGCGGCAAACATCGCGTTGGTTGCCGATTCGTTGGCCAGAATGATGTTGGCGATGGCGAAAAAAACAAAAAGCGCGGCGGCAAGCCTCCACTTTGCCGTGCGCCCGGACGGGGAATTAAAAGTTGCCATCTCGTCAGGCTGTTTTATAATGTGCAGGTGAGATTAAATTGGAATTTTGTGCCGTTGGCAATGTTTGTCGCACTCGCGCTTTTTACCGGCGGCTGCGGAGGCATCAGCGCGTCGCATACAGTCTCGCCGATGGATTTCCTGTTGCCGGGCATCATGAAAAATGACGTGGGGCCGGGCACGAATGCGCCGGCCATTTTTCCGAAAAATTCCTGCCAGCTCGCAACCGCTAAATAAAACTACTATGCGTTTCCCATTTGCACTGACGAAAAAAATCGCCAGTCACATCATCAAACATAAACTGCGTAAGACGCCGAAGTTTGCAATGGTCTTGCAACTCGAGCCGCTGCACACGTGCAACCTGACCTGCACCGGCTGCGGGCGTATCCGTGAATACTCAACGTCGCTCAAGGACATGGTGCCCTTGGATAAGTGCCTGCAGGCGGCCGTGGAATGCGATGCGCCGATGGTTTCAATTTGCGGCGGTGAACCACTGATTTATCCAAAGATCGAGGAGTTGATCGACGGCCTGCTCCAACAGGGCCGTGTCATTTACGTCTGCACGAACGGGATGTTCATGCGGAAGAAGATGAGGGATTATCTCGCCGCCGTTTATTCGCCGACGCTGGAGCCGAAACTTAAGCGACTGCTCGACGAGAAATTGATTACCGACAAAGACGCCGAGACGATCCGCAAAGCAGACGAAGCGGCGCATAAGAAGGTGGTCATCCGCCCGACGCAGTGGATGTATTGGAACGTCCACGTCGACGGTTTGGAGTTCACGCATGATTTGATCGTCGAACGGGAAGGCGTTTTCAAGGAATGCGTCGAAGCCATTAAGATGGCTAAAATCTGCGGCTTTCAAGTGGCCACGAACACGACTGTTTATAAAGAGACCGACGTTGCTGAAATCGAGGACATGTTTAAGTATTTGAGCTCCCTCGAGGTGGACGGACACACGATTTCACCGGGTTACGATTACGACGCGGCGAAAAAGGACATGGTCAAGCGCCTCGGCAAAGATCCCAAGGAATTTTTCCTCACGCGTGACATGACGCGGAAAAAATTTGCCCGCATCGAGGAATGGGGCAAGGCGTTTACTATTTTTGGCACACCGGTTTATCAGGAATTCCTCGCCGGCAAGCGCGAACTGACCTGCACGGCGTGGGCTATCCCAACCTTTAACGTTAAGGGGTGGAAAGCTCCGTGTTATCTGATGACCGACGGCCATTACGGCGGCTATCAGGAAATGTTGTCCAATGTGCAATGGCAAAAATATGGCGTGGTGAACGGAGTCGCCCGCGACCCGCGTTGCGAACACTGCATGGTCCATTGCGGCTATGATCCCAGCGGCGCGCTCGGGACCAATTACCAATCCGGCGACAACTGGAAAAATTTCAGATACAACTTCGGTGCGAAGCCGAAGCCTTATCCTGCTTCGCCTGAACTGGCAAAGCGCGCTTATAACGGTTTTACCATAGGCAAAGGTCACCTGGCCGAGGCCAAGGCGGCGATCAATTCTCCAGCTGCCGGCGCCCGGGGCGCATTTTCCAGCGAAGTTCATCACGAGGCGCACGTCGCGAGCCATTGCGGCACCGGCGAAACAAGCGAACGCGACGAGTTGTTGGCGAAGATTAAAGACGTAAAAAAAGTCTGATTGAAGTCACCGCCTCTGTAGGCGGCGGTGATTCCATTTTCAGGCTTTTACTTCCGTGCCGACGTCCAAGTATTCAGAGCGTACGTTGCTATTATTGCTTGCGGCGGTGCAATTTACGCACATCCTTGATTTCATGGTGATCATGCCGCTGGGGGAACAGCTTATGCGCGAACTTTCCATCGGCCCTGGAAAATTCAGCCATCTTGTGGCCGCATACACCACCAGCGCCGGTATCGTCGGTCTCCTTACCGCTCCGTTCATGGACCGGTTTGATCGGCGCAAGGTATTACTCGTTGTCTATGCTGGGTTTTTCGTTGGCACCCTGGCCTGTGCGCTCGCGCACACGGCGGGCATGTTGCTCGTGTCCCGTGCGATATGTGGTGCATTCGGAGGGGTTTCGGGAGCGACCATTATGGCCATAGTGGGGGACATAGTTCCCCCCAGCGCCGGGCTTCCGGAATGGGGGTCATCATGACGGCTTTCGCCGCGGCTGCAGCGCTGGGCGTGCCGTTCGGTTTGTTCCTCGCTCAGAAATTCCGCTGGGAAATGCCCTTCTTCCTGGTCGCCGGCATGGGGGTGATCGTGTGGCTGGCGATTTTTCTTACCCTCCCACCTATCCGGTCACACTTGAACGATACGCCTGTCCATCACCTAACCACGTTCTTTGAACTGTTGCGAGACGCGAATGCCGGCCGCGCATTGCTGTTCATGTCCGCATTGGTAATGGGACATTTCGCTGTAATCCCATTGCTGGCGCCTTACATGGTTTCCAATCTTCGTTTGCCGGAAGATAAGCTTTTCCTGGTTTATCTTGTCGGCGGCATTTGTTCGGCTTTTACCGCGCCACTTTTCGGTCGCCTCGCGGATCGGCTCGGCCGCTTGCGTGTTTTCGCCATGTTGATCGGCGTGGCTTGTGTCGTGACGCTTCTGATCGCGAACTCCGGCGCCTTGGCAGTCTGGGAAGTTCTGGTACTCGCTGGATTGTTTTTCACTTTTGCCAGCGGGCGGTTCGTTCCCGGACAGGCCATTCTATCGTTGGCGGTGCCTTCGAAGCGGCGTGGTTCATTCATGAGCTTAACGAGTTGTACCCGGGATTTGACGTCGGGCGTCACCTCGAGTCTGGGCGGTTGGATCGTCACCAAAGCACCGGATGGACGGCTGGTTCATTTCGACCGGCTCGGATGGCTTGCAGTCGGAATGAGTGCCGTCAGTTTGTGGTTGGCCAGCCGCGTGCATGTGCGGGAAGTGCATCCGCCGCAACAGCACGGAACCGAAGGCAAAAATAGCCATTGATGCAATTGTCAAAAATGAGTTACATTGTGCGTCAGTAATTTTATCTATGAGCAAGACCCTTTATCTTTCGCCACCTAGTTTCGACGGATTTGACGGCGGTGCGGGCGCACGTTATCAGGCCCGGCGCGAAGTGACTAGCTATTGGTATCCTACTTGGTTGGCCCAGCCGGCGGCCCTGACGCCCAACTCGCGCCTGCTCGACTGCCCGCCGCACAACGTCGGTATGGAGGAAACGCTCCGCGTTGCGAAGGAATACAATCACGTCATCATCAATACGTCGACGCCATCGTTGAAAAACGATTGCAAAGTTGCGGAAGCCATTAAGGCCCAAAAACAGGACACAAAGATCGGTTTTGTCGGCGCCCACACGATGGTTTTGCCGACGGAAACATTGAAGGCGTCGCCTGCGATCGACTGGGTCGGTCGCAAGGAATTTGATTTCACCTGCAAAGAAGTTGCCGAAGACCGTGACCTCGCGACCATCGCCGGTTTGTCATACAAGGACAAGGACGGAAAGATCAAACATAATCCGGAACGCGAAATGATACAGGACATGGACACGCTGCCATGGGTGGCGGACGTGTACAAACGTGATCTGCAGATAGAGAAATATTTCATAGGCTATTTGCTTCATCCTTACATCTCAATGTACACGGGTCGGGGGTGTCCTGCGCAATGTACGTTCTGCCTTTGGCCGCAGACGATTGGAGGCCATAAGTACCGCGTCCGTTCGCCGCAAAATGTCGCGGATGAAATGGCCTACATGAAAAAAATCTTCCCGCAGGTGCGCGAATTTTTCTTCGATGACGACACTTTTACCGCCAATCTCCCGCGCGCCCGCGAAATCGCGAAAAAACTCGCACCGCTCGGGGTCCACTGGAGTTGCAACAGTCGCGCAAACCTGGATTATGACACGATAAAATCATTCAAGGATAATGGCCTGCGTTTGTTCCTGGTTGGTTATGAGAGCGGCAATGACGACATTCTCACGCGCATTAAGAAAGGCGTGACCATGGACGAAATGCGCCGTTTCACCAAGAATTGCCATCGCGCGGACGTGGTCATTCACGGCACGTTCATTTTGGGCCTGCCGGTGGAAACGCCGCAGACTATCCAGAACACGATTGATTTTGCGAAAGACCTCGACGTCTTCAGTCTGCAAGTCTCGCTTGCCGCGCCATATCCGGGCACGGAACTTTACGAAATGGCCAAGCAAAACAGCTGGTTTGTGAAGAAAGATAAGACCGACCTCGTCGAAAGTGACGGCTTGCAACAAAGCACGCTGGAATATCCCGGGTTGAGCAAAGACAAAATCTTTGAGGAAGTGGATCGCTTTTATCGCACATATTACCTGCGTCCGAAACCGATCCTCCGAATTATTAAAACGATGCTTGAGGACAAGGACATCCTAGTCCGCCGCTGCCGGGAAGGGTATGAATTTTTCCGCAGTCTCAACGAACGCAAAGCCGATTTGGCGGCGTCCAAAGCGGCTGCCGCAGCGTAGGTATTCTACGGCATATAAAAGCGCGTTCATCAAGGGCGCGCTTTTTTAGTTCAAGCTTAATTTCATGCATTTCTAATTTCTGCGGCCGGGACATCGGGTCTTTGTACGCCTAGTTGTTCCGCGTGTCAGTGGCCATTCACTACTTCAATCGCACCTCGGCAATGTCGATGTCACGCTGAATACGGCGCAGGACATCGTCATTGATCACATTGGCGTTGCGGAGTTGGATGATGGTGGCTCGTTCCACCTGCAAGGCGGTGTGCGAAAGATGTTCATATTCTGAGGCGAACAGCCGAAGCGGGGTGTGGGCATTTTTGGGCTCATCACCCTCGATTTGACGGATGTGATCCTCATATTCGAGGCGCAGGCGCTGCAAGGCGTCCATCTTTGACGGATCATTTTCAGTGATTTGATTTAGCCGTTCCAAAGCGGCGTGATTGGCCTTTAGCCTGGCCTCACGTTCCTCTCGTAAGGCGGAGCCATCGTCCCGGATCCCGAGCCAGCGGATGAGCGCCGGCAGGCTCAAACCTTGCACCACAAGTGTGGCCAGAATAACCATGAACGTGAGGAACAAGATCAAATCACGTCCCGGAAATTGCTCTTGCAGGGCCAGTGCGGCGGCCAGCGAAACCACTCCGCGCATTCCCGTCCAGGCCACAATCGTCACGTGTCGCCAGTTAGGGTGGGGATCTTTGGCGCACATTTTTTTTAAAATGAGGCGTGGTAAATAAGTCGCCGGGAAAACCCAAAGAATGCGGATGACAATCACCGCCACGCTGATCACCAGTGCGTAACCGACGAGTTGCGCGATGGAATAGTCCTTATGTTCCGAGAGTGTTTGCAGGATCTCGGGCAATTGCAGGCCGATCAAAATGAAGACAAAACCATTCAACAAGAAGCCTACCATGTCCCAGACTGGGCCGCCTTGCAAGCGAGTGCGGTAGCTGAGAATTTGGGGCACCCGCCAACCAATGAACAAGCCCGCAGCCACTACCGAGAGGACGCCGGAAACACCCAAACGTTCGGCGGGAAGGTAGGCGACGAAAGGTGTCAGCAGTGAGACCGTGATCTCAATGGGCGCATCGTCTACGCGTTTGTGAAACCATACCGCCAGCCAGCCGACCGCAAGGCCGATGAGGATGCCACCAATGCTGACGATAAAAAATTCAGCGCCGGCATCCGCCAGTGAAAATGTCCCGGTCACCACCGCTGCCACGGCAAAACGATAAGCGATCAACGCCGTCGCGTCGTTCACCAGACTTTCACCTTCCAGAATCGTGACAATTCGGCGCGGTACACTCAAGCGTTCGGCGATGGCGGTGGCCGCGATGGCATCCGGCGGCGAAATGATGGCCCCCAACACGAATCCGGCGGCCAGTGGCAGTTTAAAAAAATAATGCGCCAGCAAGGCAACCGCCACGGTGGTAAACAGCACCAAACCGACGGCAAGCAATGAAATCGGACGGAGATTCGCCCGGAAATCTCGCCATGAGGTGAACAGTGCCGCCGGAAAAAGCAATGGCGGTAGAAAAAAGAAAAAAACCAGTTCCGGGCTGAG
>JBEKMT010000249.1:0-5961 GCA_050008355.1 Verrucomicrobiota bacterium | reverse complement strand
TTTTCAACGCCGGCTTCGCCTGCCTGACCGCAGAGCGTCGGGTAATTGGTCAAGCCGCTTTGGTGCATAGAAATATATCCTTTCAACAATTCCAGATTCGGTTGCGGACTGACGTCAACTGCCGGCCCCATATTGCTCAAAGTAACGGATTGGCCATTTTTGCCGTGAAAAATGTTAGAACCAGTTTTGAGCAGATGGTCATACGAGACGATGCCGAGCGTTTTCAGGTCGCGGATCAATCGCGGAAAGTCCGCGCCCGTCCGTGTCTTGGCGTATGCAGCCCGGATGTCTTGTTCGGTGATTGATGTTGGTTGCGCATTTGGAAACCATTCTGTGTGCTGATCGCCTTGGCGGCCAAAGTAAGTTACTCGTTTGCCACGCAGAAAGGCGAAGTAACCCTGCACGCCAGCTTCCATCGCCCGTCGGGTGAAGTCCCGATAACGCTGATTGTGCTGCTGGCTGTCCAGAATGTCCGCCCGAAGCGCCGCAGCGTCGAAATCGGCGGCGACCAACAGCAAACCTTCGTAATTGATTGGCGTCACGACGGCATCGCCACCCGCGCTGTAAAATGTCTTGCGCATTCCAACGTAATCCACGTGGTAATACTCCACTCCGGCGGCAAGCAATTGGCTGACGACTTCGGGAAAGGACATCGTTCCGTCCAAAGTTTTGCGTGCCGTTTCAGTGATGATTTTCGCATTCATGATTGTCTTACGTTAATTGTTATGTTTTTGCCCGTTTGTGGGCTTTAATTAAATAGACAATCCAAAAATCCGACTGTGACAGTTCGCGTGAAGATTCATTCAGTTCGCGTCGAAACCCGATTGCGAAAGGACTTCTCGAAGTTTTTGCGCCAAATCCGGTCCGGCCAAAAACGGCTGCATCCGATACAGTTCAGCGTGTTTCCGGTCGAGCGACTTCAATTCATCCAAACGGCCGGTGGCAACCTCGCGCACATCGGC
Source organism: Verrucomicrobiota bacterium (assembly GCA_050008355.1). Taxonomy (GTDB): domain Bacteria; phylum Verrucomicrobiota; class Verrucomicrobiia; order Limisphaerales; family UBA11358; genus UBA11358. The sequence continues at coordinate 4,999 of JBEKMT010000249.1, read as the reverse complement.
GATGCGGTCTTTTGAAAATTGCAGGTTATTTGGATTCAACCAGCCGTTGCGCATAAAGCCGTTTGCCTTGCGCGCGCACCGGCAAGGATTGGCCTGATTGACCAGGCCGCACTTGTTATTCATGAACTGATACAGATCGTGCCGCGCGCGCGACAGCAATTGCCGGAAATTCGCGGCGCTTTCGCCCATGGCCTCCGCTCCCACTTTGCTTTTCTCGCCAAAAACTTCGCCGAGAATGAACGCCAGCCGCTGCCGACGGTCCAGGCACATCAACATCGCTGTGATGCAGCCAAGCTTCGCTTCTTCAACCATAATCTTCGTTTCAACCGGCAATGCGCGTTCGTCCGGCAAATCTTCATCTTTCACGCAGTCCAACGATGTGCCCATGTCGGTGAAGGTCATTTTCTTTTCTTCCATTTCCGATTTGCGGACGTTGAGCAAATGATTCACGGCAATGCGATACAGCCAGGTTCGAAATGCGCTTTTACCGGCAAACATGCTCAACTTGGTCACCGCCTTGATGAGAATTTCCTGGGTGGCATCCTCCGCCACCTCGCGCCGCCAGACCATGCGCAATGCAAGATTGAATACCCACGATTGATGCCGCCGCACGAGTGCATCCAGCGCGTCCATGTCGCCGCCCTGCGCTTTTGCCACAAGGCTTTCGTCTAATTCAGAAGGAGAGTCCATAATGGATTGGACAGATGGCGGAGAGAACTGTGACAAATAATGCCGATTTGAAAAATAGAAAATGGGCGATTTCTAAATGATTTGAAAAACCATCACCTTTTCAGCCCCACTTGGGTGGTTGTGCAAATTGCAAATCTGCGCGCCGGTCGGCCTGCAACGCCCTTGAAAACCCATTTTCGGCCACTTGCAACCATCACACGTCACACCCCCTTTTGGCGTCGGTGCATTTGTGCAGATTTGGGTTTGAAATGTCCAAACGCTCAAACCAGTTGATTTCATTGAAGATTCTCACGGACATTTTGCGAGGCAAACTGCACAGATGCAAACGCCTGGCGAAAGTTGTATTTGTGCAGTTTGAATGTCAGAAGCTCTAAAACCCCTTTGTTTGTAGGCAAATCAAGCCAATTCAAGGTAAATCAAGGTAAACCTCATTCTGCACAATTCCGGCGACGGTGTTCAGAACCATTAAAAAATGGCGGGAGTGGCGGGGCTCGAACCCGTAACCTCTGCCGTGACAGGGCAGCGCTCTAACCAATTGAGCTACACCCCCGCGAAGGGGAACGAAACAATAAAAAAAGTTTGCGCCGACGTCAAGTTTTGGTTGGGAACTTTTAAAGGTGCTGTTTCAGCGAGATTTTGACGAAAGGCTTCAAAAAAGGGGATTTCCGAACTATTAGCTAATTAAATCCGGGCAGCAGACGCCAAGGAGGTGGGGGTGGGGAACCCCGCTGAAGAAACGTGCTGCTACCCGAATGGGTCTAATGTGGCGGTTTTGCAACGCTTTGTCAACATTCTTATGGTAAAGGAATGCATTTGGGGGTTGGATTGGGCATTTCCCGCTTTTATTAGCCCACCTTTTTCCTTAAAGTGAACGCCTTGTGATAACTCTGGAAGCCATTCCGCTGTTTCGCGATTTGAACCGCATGGAACTCCGGGCGCTCCGGACGATTACCCAAGAGCGGAAGTTTCGCGCCGGCCAGGAAATTTTCCAGGAAGGAGCAACGGGCGACGGCGTTTATTTTGTCAGGGAAGGGCTGGTGGAAATCTCTGCCGGACAGGGTGATCGCCGGGTATTTACCCGGCTGGGTGAAGGCGAAATATTTGGCGAGATGGCAATCATTGAGCAGCGGCCGCGCTCGGCCACGGCCACGGCGGCGGCGGATACGGAGGTTTATTTTTTGCCGCGCGGGGAGATGCTGACCTTCCTCCAGCGTTCGCCCGGGCTGGCGTTTGCCCTGCTTCTGCAAGTCAGCCACCGTTTGCGCGAGTTGAACCAATTGCACGTCAGGGAATTGATTCAATCGGAAAACCTTGCGATCATCGGACGCTTTGCCCAGGGGATTGTGCATGACCTCAAAAATCCGCTGAGCATCATCAGCCTTTCCGCCGAGATGCTGGGGATGGCCGGAACCGACGAAGCAGCGCGCGCGAGGGTGCAGTCGCGGATCAGCAAGCAGGTGGTGCGCATCAATGACATGGTGGGGGACATCTTGATCTTCACGCGGGATGCCAAAAAGGGCAGCGAACCGAAACCGACCGATTTTCGCAGCTTCATCCTGGAGATCGTCAACGACTTGAATGCCGAGACAGAGCTGAAGTCGGTGAGGATCGAGCTGGCGGATGATCCACCAGCGGCCATGGTGCTGTTTGACGCGCGCCGGGTAAGCCGCGTGTTTTTCAACCTGGTCAACAACGCGACGGACATGATGCGGGAGGGAGGTGAAATCTTTCTGCATTTCCGGCTGAAAGAAAATGAGGTCATCACGGAAATCGAAGACACGGGTCCGGGCATTGCGCCAGAAATTGCGGGGAAGCTGTTTCAACCCTTCGCCACGCATGGCAAAACCCACGGTACCGGCCTGGGTCTCTCCATCTGCAAAAAAGTCATTGAAGACCACGGCGGCAACATCTGGGCGAAGAGTGAACCACAGCGCGGCGCGACGTTTTGTTTTTCTTTGCCGTTGGCGAAATAAGGTTCGCCCCGTAAAATAGTTCCAGTGTGAACCGCATCCGCCTGCTCTCCGAACAAGTCGCCAACCAGATCGCCGCCGGCGAGGTGGTTGAGCGCCCAGCCAGTGTGGTGAAAGAGCTGGTGGAGAATTCGCTTGATGCGGAAGCCCGGAAAATCACGGTGGAAATCAGCGCGGGCGGGCGGAGCTTGATTCGAGTGACAGATGACGGCTGGGGCATGAGCCGTGACGACGCACTGCTCTCGCTGGAACGCCACGCTACGAGCAAAATCACAAAGGCGGAGGACCTGGCGTCCATCGCGACGATGGGATTTCGCGGGGAAGCGGTGCCGAGCATTGCGAGTGTGAGCCGTTTTGTGCTGACGACGCGTGAGCGCGGGAATGATTCGCCTGAGGGGACGCAGATCCTGGTGAACGGCGGCACGATCGCGGAAGTCAAGGCGGCGGGGAGCGCGACGGGCACGAGCGTGGAGGTGCGACAGCTCTTTTTCAACCTGCCGGCGCGTCGGAAGTTTTTACGAACGGAAGAGACGGAAGCCGCGCACATCCAGCATTACCTGACCCTGGCGGCGCTGGCATATTCTGAAGTCGCGTTCACGTTCGTCAAAGACGGGCGCAATGTCTGGCAACTGCCTGCCGTCAAAAGTGAGGGCAGCGTTTTCAGCCGCACAGAAGCCCTGCGTGAACGCCTGCGCGCCCTGCTGGGTGACGAGAAATTATTGCCGGTAAACTTTTCCGCCGCGCTGGACGGCGAAGAACACCTGCCGGAGGAGACGGACATTTTTGAGACGGCGTCGCCGGTCAAACCGGAAGCGCCGATGGCTAATTCGCAAATCCGGATCTGGGGTTTGATCGGTTCGCCCGGGATTTCGCGAGCGACACGCGACGGTCAGTTTGTTTTCGTGAACCGCCGGCCGGTGGAAAATCGCGGCGTGAATTATGCGCTTATTGAAGGTTATCACACATCGCTGATGCGGGGGCGTTATCCGGTTTGCTGCCTGTTTTTGGAAATCAACCCGGGGTCGGTGGACGTGAATATTCATCCGGCCAAGCGGGAGGTGAAGTTTCACCGTGAATTTGAGGTCCGAAGATTTGTCGCGCAGGCGGTGAGAGATTCGTTGCTGGCATTTCATTCCGAGCCACTGAAATCCGACTTGGGCGGGGCGCAAAAACCGCCGGTGCCGGACTTTCAACAGCCGGAAATCCAATTGACGCGGCCGGCGGCGGCAGATTCCGCTGCATCCGGGTTTCCGGAAACATTAGCTGCCGCAGTGCTGGCATCCGAGCTGCGGACACTCAATCAACCGCCCATGCGTTCGGCCACACAATCTCCTCTGAGAATGGGTTTTGCGACGCCCGCCCCGGCCAAAGTTGAAAGGGCGGCGAGTGTGGCCGGAACTCTGCCCAGTGTTCAGACAGGCATTCAATCCGGCATATCGCCCGGGATTCAAAGTGGACCAGGCCAGCGCGGGCCGACGGTTGCCCATGCGGCGTCAGCGCCGGGAGCGACGCCGCTACTGAACGTTCCACTTCGGTTGATCGGCGTAGTGGGCAAATTGTACGTGTTGCTGGAATCGGACCGGGGGCTCGTGCTGCTGGATCAACACGCGGCGCATGAGCGGATTTTGTTCGAGCAGATGCTGGCGCGACTGGAACAAAACGGTTCGACACCGTCACAAAAATTGCTTTTGCCGGAGACGATTGAATTGCCACCGCGCGATGCGCAATTCCTGCGCGAGCAGCTCACGGCACTCACAAGGCTGGGTGTTGGCTTGAGCGAATTCGGCGAGCGAACTTTTTTGCTGGATGCACTTCCGCCTTTCGTGAAGTCAGCTGATCCTCGCCGGTTTGTATTGGATCTCGTGGACGAACTGCGCGCGGCCGGACGCGAAGTGAATCTTGCCCGGCTCGGCGAGCATACTGTGGCCAAGACTGTCTGCCGCCACGCAGTGAAAGCGAACGATTTTCTGGCGGAAGCGGAATTGGACAATTTAATCGAGGATTTGCGCCGTTGCGCGATGCCTTACACATGCCCGCATGGCCGGCCGACGTTAATTGAGATGAATTATCGCGAGTTGGAGCGGAAATTCGGGCGGACGCAGTGATTGGACTACGCCAAAGTCGCCGTTGCCCATGCCATAGCAGTTTTATTAGGGCTGATTCATATGGTTGGGAAGAAGGTGCACCGGACGCCGGTTTCGTGTTGCCTGACGAAACATTCCCTGCTGGCATTGGCGGTTTTTCCTGCAAAGAGACCACGAGTCGATCATTGAGAACTGCAAGTTACCCTGCCCGCGACGCCATTATTTCAGAGCTTCGCTGATTTGAATTTTGCGGGT
>JBEKMT010000248.1:0-6006 GCA_050008355.1 Verrucomicrobiota bacterium | reverse complement strand
TATGCGCGAACCCACAACTGGAGCAGTACGACGGTCCAAAACACGAATCTGGTGACGACGGAATTCTCATTGCCGTCGAATCTGCCTGCCGGCACTTATTCGCTGATTGTGACAGCCGTCGGCAATCCTTCCGCACCGGTTTCCTTCACCAACACACCTCCCGCGGCGCCCACCGGGTTGACCGGAACCGCAGGCAATGCGCAGGCCATCCTTTCATGGAACGCAGTTTCCGGCGCCACCGCCTACAATGTGAAACGGCTCACGACCGTTGGCACGCACTATTACGCGACGGTGGCGACCGTCACTGGAACCAGCTGCACCAATCTGGGATTGGTGAACGCGTTTACCTACTCGTATGCGGTGACGACGGTAAGCGCGGGCGGAGAAAGCGCCGATTCGGCCGTGCTGATGCTGACACCATCCGGACCGCCTCCGGTGCCGACGGGAGTGACGGCCACGTCAGATACTTTCGCGCGGATTTACCTGGCATGGAACGCAAGTTACGACGCGACAAGTTATACCATCATGCGCTCCACGGTTCATGGCGGCCCCTATAAGAGCGTGGCCAGCACAGCCAATCCTTTCTATACTGATAGCGGCTTGATCAATGGCGAGACTTATTATTATGTCATCGTCGCCGGTAGTGCCGGGGGTGAAAGCAGCAATTCGGTCGAAGTGAGTGCCACGACTCAGGCCATTGTGAATTTCGGCTTTGAAGTTCCAGACATTGGTTCCGGAAATTATGTATACACCCCAACGGGGGCGTTTTGGACTTTCAGTGGCACGAATGGAAATGGTTCGGGCATGATTGCCAATGGCAGCGGCTTCTCCAATCCCAATGCCCCCCAAGGAGTTCAGGCCGCCTTTGTGCAAGTAAATGGCGTTATCTCACAGCTGATTTCAGGTTTTCTACCGGGCGCAACTTATGCGGTGACCTTTTACGCTGCGCAACGGCCCGGGTCGAGCCAGCACGGCGGGGAGTCGTGGAATGTGACGATTGATGGCAAGGTGATCGGGAGTTTCAATCCGGGAGCCAGCGCCACCAGCTACGCGAACTATACCGCCACGTTCGTGGCGTCGGCGGTGAATCATACCCTGGCGTTTGTAGGTACGGACTTGGCTACCGGCGACAACACGGTTTTCCTGGACGACGTCAGGATCACTCCAAATCTTCAACCGGTGGCTCCCGTGGTCACTTTGACTGCACCAACCAACAACGCCAGCCTGATTGGGCTGCCCGTGATCAATCTAGCGGCGAGCGTGGTGGTAAACAGCAACATCATTGACGGCATGCAATTCTATTATGATGCAACGAATCTGATCGGGCAGGTGACCAATCCACCTTACAGTTACGGTTGGACGAATCCGGACACGGGCAATTACAACGTGTTTGCCCGCGCGGTTTACAATGGCGGAAGCACGGCCGATTCTGCCACAGTTGGCGTCACCGTCATCAATACGAATGTCAATTTTGGCTTTGAAGTCCCGAGCATAGGGTCCGGCAACTTCGAGTATGATCCGTCCGGCGCCTCCTGGACTTTCAGCGGGGCGAGTCCAAATGGTTCGGGTATCGTGGCCAACGGCAGCGGTTTTTCAAATCCCAATGCCCCGCAGGGCGTCCAGGCTGCCTTCGTCGAGGAAAATGGCACGATCTCGCAGCTCCTGTATGGTTTTACGGCGGGAACAAGCTACACCATTACTTACTCGGCCGCCCAGCGAGGTGGCGCGAGTCAAAATGGCGGGGAATCGTGGAATGTGATGATCGACAACACCGTGATTGCCACCAACAATCCTGGCGCCACCAGTTACGCGACATACACTGCGACCTTCACCGCTTCGGCGGCTTCTCATGTCCTGGCTTTTGTGGGAACGGATCTGGCGGGTGGCGACAATACAGTTTTCATTGATAACGTGAAAATAAATCCGCCGGTGTCACAACTCCCGCCTTCTGTTGTTCTGACCTCCCCGGCGAACGACACTGTGTTCAGTGCCGCCACGCCGATAAATCTTGCCGCCGTCGTGGCGACCAATGGCAACACGGTCGTAGGCGTTCAATTCTACAGTGACACCACCAATTTGATCACCCAGGTGACGTCGCCCTATAACTATGCCTGGAGCAATGCCAATGCGGGGGTATCAACAGTATTTGCCCGGCTGATTTTCAACGGAAGCAATGCGGTTGATTCTTCAGTGATCAACATCACGGTAACGAATCCGCCACCCGTTACCCAAAGTATCGGCTTGGGAGCAGACGGCCAAACCGTGGACATTTCAGGCATAGGTTTGGCGAGTCGTCCATATTTTCTCAATACGGCTTCGAACCTGACACCACCAGTGGTATGGACACCAATCCAGACGAATCTATCCGATGCGGCTGGAAACATTTTCTTCACGAACATTGGGCCAACCAATGCGCAACAGTTTTTCCTAATCTCCGCACCGTAAAAATGATGGAATCGTAACAGTTCGTGGCACGTTAGCTTTGGAGAAGCTCGATTGGTCTGTGAAGGATTTTTTAGTGGTTGTGCGCGCCGGGCACCCCCGGAAAAATCCGAGAGCCGGTTTAACGGGACAGGTTGATGTTCACTGCGGTAGGTGCCGTAAAAGCGCTGAAGACGGAAGCGGAGAAACGCTCCCAAGGCGACAACTGGCAGTAACACTGAGGCCTGGACTATGACAGTCGAACGCGCAGCAAGAGACCCGGTCAGATGTTTCCTGAATCAGGAACCCGTAAAGATGTGCAAGTAATGTTTGGCCAGCGAAGCGGTCAGGGTTGCGGCCAGTATCAATCCGGCAGTGAACAGAATGACCCAAAACCACCAGTGAGCGGGTATTGTGATCGGTGTCGTATAATGTCCGATTTCCTTTCGTTGGTAGGCCAGATACCCGCCCCAAAGAACGGCGACGGACATTAGCGCAAGCAAGGGGCAGGAAAACCAACCGTTTAGATTTTCCCAGACCAATTCTTCGTACCAAAAACCCAGGCGCAGCGCCGCCAACGAGATCAAAATAGCCCAAAGTGCGGCGGAAAGGAGCAGGGCGCGTGAATGAGTGACGGCTGAAATGACGAAAGAAAAGGCGAAGACAGTGAAGGGCAAAACCAACACCAAACCATAAAGCAAACCGGATTTGAATACCGGCCAGGGCCGGATCAGGCCGGAGTCAACGTAGAGTTTGGCCAGAATTTGAGGGAGGTCGAGTCCCAGCGCCAACAAGTCGATCGCCGTGAGCAGTAACAACGCCCCGCCACCCACCACCAGGCGGGCCAGGTAACGTTCCGCGCGCGTCGGCGAAAGCGCAAAAGTAAATTCTTCACATCCTTCACTCGTGTCGCTGCCGCCGTAAACCGGCCCGGCGACAATCGCGAACAGCGCCCCGGAAACCAGGATATACGCCGGATTGAAATAAAACGGGACGATCGAAACCGAAGCGACCCAAGTGACCAGAAAGAAGAGCAGGAGTTTGCTATGTGCAAACCATTCGCACCAGAGCAGTCCGTAAAATGCCCGCCATCCATTCCTGCATGAAGCCAGGGACTGGTCAGCATCAGGATGGGGCACAATCTTTGGTTTCAATCCATTGACGGGCTGAGGTGACATGTTTCAGTTTTTGTTCATAAAAACGGACAGAGCCATTGCCATCCAGGTTGATTCATGGAAGGACCTGCCAGTTGGCCGGATCGTCAAAGTAAATTTGCAGCGGATAGAGTGGGTTATTGCCGCCGGCGAGGGGTCCGACAGCCGCAGTGCTGGTGCCGGAAGAGGTTGGTGCCAATGGACTCCAAAAGAATTGTCGCCGGATCACCGAACCATCCAATTGAGCGCGCAGTAACAGACCGGAATAGTTTTGGATGTTGATAGTATTTTGATTTCCCAGGCCATGCAATTGACAGGCGGCCACGCCAGCCCGGCTGCCAGCGTTCACCAGGGCCTTCCATTGGGCCGTGCTCCAATTCAGGGGATCCAAAAGATAGGAGTAATTGACCGATGGGACGGCATTGGAAGAAGCAAGCGGCATCAGGCCATTCGTTTGCAGCAACAGTCCCCAATCGCCGGTTTTATCTTCCGGACAGATTAAACTTTGAGGCGAAGGCAGATACCGGTTGATTACGAGATCATTCACTGTGGGGCGATTGCCTCCCGAATCGCTCAGGGATAGATCAAGTGCCAATGCGAATTGATGCAGGTTAGATGTGCAGGTCACGGCCTGCGATTTTTTTTTGGCGGACGCGATGGCTGTCAACAACAGTGACGCGAGCACCGCGATAATGGCAATGACCGTCAGGAGTTCCACCAGTGTGAAAGCGGACCGGGCGGGCAAAATTCTGCGTTCAGCAGGTTGCATAAAGAGAAAGAATGCTTGCGGGTTCAGCCGCTTTTGGATTTTCGTTTCCGAAAAGTTCCATGAATATATCTTCCAAACTCACGGGAAAAATTTGGATGCGGGCGTCGGTGGAGGCCCGCAAGACCTCCAGTTCACTACTATTAGTCCAGTGCACAATCGCATTCAGCACCACACCTTCTCGGCGGGTGCGCACGGCGCCCGGAATGGCAAACTGTGTTGACAATGTCTCGGTCTCGAAAATCATCTGCACCCGCTTGGTTTGATTCAGCAAGTCTTCCAACGGGGTGGAAAGGACCAACCTTCCGCGATCAATAAACCCGATGTGATCGGCGATTCGTTCCAGGTCGCCAATGATATGCGTGCTCATTAGCACGGTACACCCGTCGCTTTGCGTGACGGCATCCAGGATTTGGTTCACCAGATCCCGCCGGGCCACCAGATCGAAACCCGCAGCCGGTTCATCGAGCACCAGCACTTCGGGTCGCCCGGCAAAAGCCAGCAGAAGGGCCGCCCGGCATTGTTCACCGTTCGACAAACTGCCAACGGGTCGCCTCCACGGTAAGTCCCAGAGACTTGAAAGGGTTCGCGCATGGTCTTGATCCCATTTCTGATTGAATTGCCTCAAGCAGCGACAGAGATCTTCCAAAGTCATACCGCCGGGTAAGCGCTGGGTCTGAGAAACATATGCGACGCGCTGCCTTACCACGCGCGGGGCCTGCCAGAAATCCCACCCCAGAATCTTAGCCGTACCATGATCCGCCCGGAGCAATCCCAACAGCAGGCGGAGAGCGGTGGTCTTGCCGGAGCCATTACGGCCAATCAAGCCATAAACGGCGCCACGTTTTACCAGTAGATCCAAATCTTTGACCGCAATGATTGCGTCGCTGAAAGTCTTGGTTAGCTGGCGCGCTTCGATGACGGGTTCGCTCATGATTCATCTTCTGGGAAAGGCCGAAAGCTTAGGCAGTTCATCATCCTTTTCAACTCCTTGCAGTTCGGCTAACTCTTCCCAAACTATTTTCAGCACCTGGCTTGGAGACGCACCCATTTGAACCGCTTCCACGGCCAGGTGGCGGGCCAGCTGTCGCAAAGTTTGCTTGCGTTCCGCAGCATTCATGCGGCGACTGGATGCTGTCACAAAAGCCCCTTTGCCGTGGCGCATTTCGATAACGCCCTCGTGCGCCAACTCATTGTAAACGCGCACGACGGTGGTCGGATTGATGGCGAGCTTTTGAGCCAGTTCGCGGATGGATGGCAACTGGTCTTCGGGCTTCAAGGCTTCGGACGCGATGTAATATTTGATCTGGTCAATCATCTGCCGATACACCGGCACGCCCGAATGCGGATTAATTTGAAAATGTAACATGGTATGGTAGTTCCACTCAATTGACTTTGTTTTTAACGCATCAGGGCATCGCTTGCAACTGTCGTTGCAAGCCGGTTAAGTTTAATGTCTGGCTGCGCATGACAATTATTTCCTGCTCAATAGCCAACCGGCCGCGGTGCCCAAAGTCAACAAACTGTTAGCACCAGAATCGTTTTGGCAGAGCAAGAGTGAGCTCTGGCTTAAGTCAATGAACTCATATTAATGCACACTTAGCGGATTATCCGGTAGAAGCGTTGCTGGCTGGTGATGGGATTAGTCACGACGTATTGACCATT
>JBEKMT010000247.1:0-16085 GCA_050008355.1 Verrucomicrobiota bacterium | reverse complement strand
ATTTGACATAACCCGGACGACCGATGGCAATACCGGTCGCAGGGTTATGCTCAAGCCTTCCGACCATCCCGAAAATGACTTGGGTGAATCGCATGCGCCAGTGCCATTCTATGTTTCCACCATGGGTTATGGCGTATTCGTCGATACTGCCCGCTTCGCCTCATTCTACGTTGGAAATGTCACCCCAGCCCGATTCAACGAAACCAGCGGCGAGATTGAACCGGCTACCGGCACTGCCCAACTCTACCGGGCGCGGTCAGGCTCAGTGAAGACCATGCTGGTGCAGATCCCGGGAGCGAAAGGTGTGGACCTCTATTTTTTTGCCGGCCCGACAATGCTGGACGCGGTGGAGAGGTATAACCTTTTTTCCGGTGGTGGGTGCGTGCCGCCCTTGTGGGGTCTGGGCGTCCAATATCGCGGCTTTGCTGGGTTTGGTGCGGACGAATCCGTGGCCCTCGCTAAAGAATTCCGTGCCGACAATATGCCCTGCGATGTTTGGGGAGTGGAACCAGGCTGGCAAACCAGAACCTACTCCAGTTCCTTTGTCTGGAATACCAATCGTTTCCCGGACCCTGACGGATTTATCCAGGCCATGCATGGCTTGGGTTACCGGCTCAATTTCTGGCAACATGCCTTTACCCATCCTGATTCACCAATGTATATGTCGCTCAAACCGTGGTCGGGCAATTATTTGGTGTGGGGCGGACTGGTGCCCGATTTCGCCACTCCCGGCGGTCGGACTGTTTTTCTCAAACAGAATGACGCCGTGCTCTTCAGCAAAGGTGTCGACGCGGTGAAGTTGGATGAATGCGACGATCAGCCGGAGTCAGCCACTCCTTGGTCCTTTCCCTCCGGCAGCGTGTTTCCTTCAGGTCTGGACGGGGAGAAAATGCATTCTCTCTTTGGAGTGCTCTATCAACAAACCATGCTGAAACACTATGCGGAAAAATCCATCCGCACTTGGGGATTAGTCCGGAATTCTCAGGCGCTGGCGGCTCCACTGCCTTATGTCGTTTATAGCGATTCCTATGACCATCGCTGTTATGTGCGCGGTTTGGTGAACGAAGGCTTCAGCGGACTGCTCTGGACTCCTGAAGTGAGGGATGCGGACTCCGTCGAGGATTTATATCGCCGGATCGAGACCGTGGTATTTTCGCCCGATACTTTGATTAACTGTTGGTACATGAAGAATCCGCCCTGGGAACAAATCGACAAGGAAAAGAGCAATCGAAACGAATTCATGCCCGCTCGTGAAAAAGTGACCGGCGGTATCCGCAAATTGCTTCAGTTGCGCATGAGTTTTGTTCCGTACCTGTATTCCGCTTTTAACGAATACCATCTTCACGGAAGACCGCCCGTTCGCGCCTTGATTTTGGATTGGCCGTCCGACGCCGAAGCCCGCAGCATTGATGACCAGTATATGTTTGGTAACTCGGTGATGGTGGCGCCGATGTTTGCCGGTCAGACCAATCGATCGGTTTATTTGCCGTCAGGTGACTGGTATGATTTCTGGAATCACCAGAAATATGCCGGCGGTCAAAGGATAGAGTCCACCAACGACGAGACCGAAATCCCATTGTTCGTCAAGGGCGGATCGTTGTTACCCTTGGCCCAACCAGTGGAGCACATTGATTCCAACACGGTTTTTGACGTCACGGTACAAGCCTTTGGTGTCCAGCCTGCCGATTTTATTCTCTACGAGGACGACGGGGTTTCCACCGCCTATGCAACCGGCGGGCAAAATCAAATCCATTTGCATTGGGATGGGCATGAACCTTCGATCGATCGAACCGGCGATTACAAAGGCTTGCCTCGTTACCGCAATATTGCTTGGCACGCATTCGCGCCCGATTGATGGACCCGGGAAATTGGACGTTGGAGATGGCTGCTTCGCCGGAATACCAGTCACGGCAGCTGCGATCGGTTTAGCGTGATGTGCCCATCAGGCGGGCATTTCCCCCGGGCTGACCGCGGCGTTTTCTCCCGCTTTCGGTTGAGCCTCTTCAGGCATCTGCAGTTGTTCCGGCGGCACCGTCGCCAGTCCTGCATCGGCGGTGACCGGTGCCGGCGGTTTCTCAACTGGAATGCGCCGCAATTCATCTGCCGCCGGTAGATCTTCCAGACTGCGCAGGCCGAAATATTCCAGAAACAATGGCGTTGTGCTGTACAGCGCCGGGCGACCCACTACTTCCGCGCGCCCGCTCTGCTCAACAAAGCCTCGCTCCAGCACCGTTTGCATCGTGCCATCCACATTCACGCCGCGAACCTGCTCAACTTCCGCCCGCGTCACGGGTTGGCGGTACGCGATGATCGCCAGGGTTTCCAGTGCCGCCTGCGATAGGCGCGGCGGACGCGCTTTTACTCCCACCAGGGCCCGCAGCCACGGCGAGAACTGCGGCTGCGTGACGAATTGCCATGAGCCCGCCACGCACACGAGACGATAGCTGCGCCCGGCGGTTTCGTGTTCGTGCGCGAGTTCCTCCAGCGCCGCGGTCACGTCCTCGTCCTTCGTCTTCTTGTAGGCTTTCGTGGTTTCCTCGGCGTTTTCCGCCGTGGCGGCGTTTGCCAGAACATCGCGAAGTTCTTTCACGCTCATCGGTTTTTGCGCCGAGAACAAAAGTGACTCTAAAATGAATTTTAATTCCATGTAAAAAATTATTGCGGGTTGTCAGTCACGGTTGGCTGGTCGGTTGCTGGTTCGATCTGGGGGGCTGCGACCACTGTTTCAGAGGGCGCCGCTGCTTCTACAGTCTGGGCTTCCAGGACTGCAGTTGCTTCGGTTCGCGTTTCAGCTGCGGCTGTCGCCGGTTGGGCGCGCTGGATTTCAATTTCTTCGAATGGCTCGCCTTGCAGGCATGTCAATTGTTTGAGGCGGATCAATTCCAGCAACGCCAGAAAAGTGCAAACCACTTCAGTCCGGTTTGCCGCCATGGCGAAAAGTTCGGAAAATTTTACCCGGCCGCGTTCGGAAATCGTCGCCAGCACATATTCGATTTTTTCGCCGACCGTCCATTTGTCCTCGTAAATCTCGCGCGTGCCCGCTTCTTTTTGTTGAAAGCGCTTGAGCACCGTATTGACCGCGTTCAACAGATCAAAAATGCCCGCCTCCGGTTTCGCGTGTGCGTCCGCATTTTCAAATTCCATTTTCCCGGGTAGGCGCGGGAAGACATTTTCCTGGCGGGTTTCGAGCACCTGCAGTTGTGCGGCCGCATCCTTGAATTTTTTGTATTCGACCAGCTGGCGAATTAGCTCCCAGCGCGGATCTTCTCCCTCATCTTCGCCCTCCACCACCACCTGCTGTTCAACCGGCAGCAGTTCACGGCTCTTGATAAGCATCAGGGTCGAAGCCATGACGAGAAATTCGCCCGCAACTTCCAGGTCGAACGTGCGCATGAGGTCCACGTGTTCGATGAATTGCGTGGCGAGCTTCGTCAGGTTGACCTCGTAAATGTCCACTTCCTCCTTCTTGATGAGGTAAAGCAGCAAATCCAGCGGCCCTTCGAAAACTTCAAATTGGACTTTATATTCCGCCATGAACAAAAAATTCTAAGGCGCGCGGACGGCGTTGGCAATGTCGGAACTGGTTGCGTTCATAACAATAATTTAGCTGTATTTTTTTTGCGGATTTGGCATGCTGTAGCTGTCAACTGGTTCATTGGCCGCAGAATTGCTGCGGAATTGGGTATTCTGTTGTTTGACTGGTTGAATTTGTCGAATATTCTGTTAATTGGTCTGTTTTTTATGCTTTTCATCGAAAAATTAATGTTTTGGTCGGCCGTCGGTTTTTCCGGCGGGGTAATTTTTGCCTCATTTTTTGAATGGACGTTGCATCGTTATATCATGCACCGCCCGTTTTTGAATTTCCGTTACGCCTTTCATGCCCACGCGGTGGTCCATCACCACACCTTCAAGTCCGATCACACCTACCACCTCATCAACGAACAGGACAAGAAAACCATTCCCATGGCTTGGTGGAACGGCCCGGTCTTGATCCTGGTTGGCATGCTTCCGGTGGCCGCCCTGGCGCTGCCTTTCGGCCGTTGGGATTTGTCGGTTGGTGCGCTCATCGCTTTTTGCAGCTATTACGGTGCTTACGAATATATGCATTGGTGCATGCACTTGCCCAAGGCCCGTCGTGTTGAACGCTCCTGGATCTTTTACCGTCTCAACGGCCATCACCTTTTGCACCACCGTTACATGCACAAGAATTACAACGTCGTCATGCCGGTCGCAGACCTCTGTCTCGGCACGCTGATGCTGCGTTCCAAGATCAAATTCCCGCAAGCGCGCGGCGTCGCCGTCCCCGACGTCCAGCCCAAGAAATAGAGAATTTAGTTTCTCCACCACGAGGTTTGGGTGATCTTTCCAGAATGGAAGCCAGTCTCCCATCCGATCTTCAGGCCGCGGTCCAAAAGCTCGGCCTTGAGAAATTTCAACGCCATATCTTTCTGTGTGCCGATGCGACCGACCCCAAATGCTGTCCGCGTGATAAATCCATCGTCGCGTGGGAATTCTTAAAGCACCGGCTCGCCGAACTCAATCTGGTCGGCCCTGAACCACTCGTTTACCGAACGAAGGCTAATTGCCTGCGGGTTTGTTTGCGCGGGCCCATCGCTGTCGTCTATCCTGAAGGCGTCTGGTACCATTCCTGCACGCCGGAGGTGTTGGAACGCATTATTCTCGAACATTTGATTGGCGGCAAAGCCGTGTTAGAGTTTGCCTTCGCTCAAAATTTCAATCTTGTTTTTATGCGATGGCTTATGTTTGTGGCTGTCAAGGAACTATGGCGAGACTCTTGATTCAAACTGAGGGCTTCGACAACCGGGCGCTTGAATTGCGGCTGGGCGTGAACCGTGTTGGCCGTGATCCGGAAAACGATTTCTCCATCAATCATTCGACGATTTCCGGCCAGCATTGCGAACTAATCCTATCCAATGATGGTATTGTGCTCCACGATCTCGATTCGACCAACGGCTCTTTTGTCAATGGCCAACCCGTCGCTGAAGTTTGGCTGGAGCCGGGTCAGACGGTGCGGCTCGGCGACGTGGAATTGTTCGTTGAATCCACCGACGTCACCGTCGCCATCCCTAAAATTGAGCGTGAAATTGTGGTTCCCAAGCCGTCAGTCCGGCTGGATGACGGCTCCCTGGTCTGCCCGCGCCACGAGGATTTGATGGCCACATTCAAATGCACGCACTGCGGCGAAATCATGTGCAGCGGTTGCGTGCGCATGATGCGCCGGCAAGGTGGCCAACCGCTGTTCCTTTGCATTCTCTGCCACAATAAGTGTGAACGCATCATCACGGAAAAGGCCAAAGCCAAAAAGGGTTTCCTTGGCTTTCTGCAAGACACTGTTCGCCTCAAGTTTGGCGGCCGGCCAAAAGATTAACTTTTATTTGCCACCCGATATCGGACTTTGTGGCGCTGGAAAGGCAACCATGGCCACACCCCTACATCCTCGAGTCACCGCCGCGGATTCCTGGATTCTGACTCTTAGTTTCTGGAATTCGACTTGGCGGTTGTTGTCTGGTTAATTAAGGCTCAAGAATTTTCCCGCCATTCCTTGCCGCCGGCGGCCAAGAAGGTTTCGCGACCGCGGATATTGATCTCCTCAATCGTCTCCAGACAATCCGAGACAAACGCCGGACACATCACCAGCAGCTTCTGGATGCCGCGTTGCGGAAAGGCCGCCAGCTCAAAATCCGTGTATGGCTTCAGCCACGGGTCTCTGCCCAGGCGCGATTGGAAGGACACGGAATATTTTTCCTTCGGCACACCGGCCCGTTCCACAAACGCCGCCACCGTTCTGAAGCATTGCGCCCGATAACAGGTGGCCAGTGCCGGGCTGGAGACCGCGCAACAATTCTCCTTTACCAGACAATGGCATCCGGTCGGGTCGGACTTGCGCAAATGGCGTTCGGGGATGCCGTGAAAACTGAAGAGCAAATGATCGTAGCCGCCGGCCAGATAATCCTTGGCGCTGGCAACCAGCGCTGCGATGTAATCGGGCCTGTCATAATAGGGGAGCTCAACGGTGATCTTGATGGCGGGTGCGATCCGGGCGGCCACGGTCCTGACCTGTTCGGCCGCCGATTCGTAACTGGACATGGCATAGTGCGGGAACAGGGGAATGACGAGCAACTCATCCACCTGGGCGGCGAGCAGTTTCTGCAGGGCGCTGGTGATGGAAGGATTTTGATAGCGCATGGCCAGTTCAACGGGCACGGTCAGGCGGGCTTGCAGTTTCTGTTGCATGTGCCGGCTGGTGACGGCGAGGGGCGAACCTTCGGGCAGCCAGATTTTTTCGTAGGCATGGGCGGATTCCTTTGGACGGTTGATGAGGATCATGCCGACGATGAACCGGCGGAGCAGCCAGGGGGTGTCAATGACGCGGCCGTCCATTAGAAATTCGTTCAAATAGCGCCGCACATCGCTGACGGCGGTTGAGTCGGGCGAACCCAGGTTCACCAGCAAGATCCCTTTTTTGCTCATGGTAACTGTTTCTCTATCCGTTCCGCTACATTGACGCCGGAAACGATGGAATCGCCCAGCGAGACACCTTCGCGAAAATGTCCCGCGAAAAATAATTCGGGCGCTTTTGATTCAAATTCGTCCAGCAACACCTTGAATTTGCCGTAGCCGACGTTGTATTGCGGAATCGCTTGCGGATAAAGCGTGACCATTTGGAAAGCCGGATCGCTGCTTACGCCGAGCAACTCACGCAAATCTTCACAAACCAAACCAACCAACTTTTCCGGAGACAACGAGGCGAGTTCCGGTTGCCTTTCCCCGCCCACATAACTCGTGACGAGAACGTGCCCGGCCGGGGCGCGGTTGGGAAACAGGGATGACGAAAAAATGGTGCCAAGAATTTTGAAGCCTTCGATGCGCGGGATCAGCATCCCGAATCCGGCGCACGGGTGCGCCATGTCTTCGCGGCGAAAACCCAGGACCACACTCGCCACCGGCGGGTAGCGGATTGCGCTTAACGCTCGTAAATCCGGCAAATCGATCGCCATTGGGGATTCAATGCTCAAGTCCGCCAGTTTGTGCGCGGTCCCGCAATAAATCACCAGGCTGTGTTCGGTCTCACCGGCTGGCGTGGTTACGCGCCAGCCGCCCCCGGCCTGTGCCTGTAGCCGGCTTACCGGCGTGTTCAACTTCAGCGAGTCGCCCAGTGCCACGGCCAGTGCGTCCGGTAATACCTGCAAACCTTCGTCGAAGGAAACCTTCGGCGCGCGGTCCCGGGAAATTTCGCCGCTTTTTTTTCGCTCTCTCGCGCCGGCAATCTGGCCCTTGATCAGGGAGCCGTATTTGTCTTCCAGCGCTTTCAACCTTGGAAATGCGTGCTGGACGGAAAGTTTGTACGGATCGCCCGCGTAAATCCCGGCGGCCAGCGCATCCACCATGCGTTCAAGAAATTCCCGGCTCAGCCGGCGCGTCACAAATTCCGCAATGCTTTCTTCGACGCCATCGCGTCGGGCTGGCACAAACGGCTCGCGCACCAACGCGAATTTCGCCTTCGCACTTAATAGTTCCGAAGTGAAAATTCCGAGTTGCGATGAGGGCATCGCCACCGGCCGCCTGCCGCGCACCACATAACGTGTCTCGGCCTTTGGATCCGTGTCGAGCCGGCGCGATGCCAATCCAGCGTCGCGGATCAATTGGGCAATTTTCGGCGACGTTTCGAGAATCGTGTTCGGCCCGTACTCGGCGAGAAAGCCGTTTTTGCGAATCGATTGGATCACACCACCTGCGCGCCCGCCCGCCTCGTAAACGACCGTCGGTATGCCCTTGCGTTTCAGATAAAACGCCGCGGTCAATCCCGTGATGCCGGCACCGACGATTGCAACGGGTTTCATTTCAGATCAAATTGTCCTGGAAAATTTTCGTTCCGTTGCGGCGGCGAGGGTATTGTCAAAGGTCATGGCGATGTTGCGGATGAAGAGGCGTCCCGCATCGGTGACTTCCAGTCCGCCAGGATGAAAGGTCACCAATCCGTCCGCTGCCAGCGGCGCCAGCTCCGCCAGCTCCGCTGCAAAGTGTTGCGCGAAGTCCACCCCGAGGCTCGCCGACATCACCCCGTAATCCAGCGACAGATCGCACATCACCCGCATGATCGTTTCCCGCCGGAAACGGTCCTCCGCCGTCAACACATAGCCCCGTGCCAGCGGCATCTGCCCCGCGTCGAGCGCCCCGAAGTACGACGGCAGTTCCTTCTCGTTCTGCCAGTACGCCTCCGGAATCTGCGAGATCGCGCTCATCCCGAAGGCATAGATATCCGCCTCCCCGCGCGTGCTGTAGCCCTGAAAGTTCCGTTGCAACGTCTTCTGCCGTTGCGCCCGCACCAGTTCATCCGCCGGCCGCGCAAAATGATCCATCCCGATGTACACGTAACGTTCCCCCGCCGTCAGCCGCTCAATCACCATCTTCAGCAGCTCCAGTTTCACCTCCGGCGTGGGCAGGATCTTCTGCTCCAGGATCTTCTGCGCCGGCTTGATCCACGGCACATGCGCATAACTGAACACCGCCAGCCGGTCCGGCCCCATCGTCAGCACCGTCTCAAGCGTCTGGGCGAAGGTCGCCGCCGTCTGATGCGGCAAGCCATAGATCAAATCAAAATTGACCGAGCCAAAACCCAGTTCCCGCGCCCAGTCCAGCGTCTGCTGCGTCAACGCCCGCGGCTGGATCCGGTGCACCGCCGCCTGCACCTGCGGATCAAAATCCTGCACCCCCAGCGACGCCCGGTTGAACCCCGCCTCCCGCAACGCCACGATATGCTCCCGCGTCAACCGCCGCGGATCGATCTCCACCCCCGCTTCCACATCCTCCGCCAGCGTAAAATGCTTGCGGATGATCTCCCCCAGCCGCCGGATTTCGTCGGGCTGCAGAAACGTGGGGGAACCGCCCCCCCAATGCAGTTGCACCACTTTCCGCTTCGGATTAACCCGCGCCGCCATCAGCGCCACCTCCCGCTCAAGATAGTCCAGGTACGGTTTGCTCGCCCCGTGGTTGCTGGTGATCACCGTCGTGCAGCCGCAAAACCAGCAGAGCGTCTCGCAAAAAGGCAGGTGAAAATACAACGACAGACCACGCTCGGCCGTGTTGTTCTGCGCAATCATCGCCGCCAGCGCCGGCCCCGCCAGCGCCGCCGTGAACTTCGTCGCCGGGGGATAACTCGTGTACCGCGGCCCCGCCACGTTGTACTTCCTGACCAGCTCCAGATTGACGTTCAATGGCTTCACAAAATCAGTTCGCCGTGGTTTTCGCCGCCTGCACCGTCTCGACCAGGGCCGCGATATTCTCCAGTTTCGCCGCCGGCGGCACGCCGTGGCCCAGATTGAAAATATGCCCGGGCCGGCCCTGCATCTCGGCCAGAATCCGCCGGGTCTCCCTCACCACCTCCGCCGGGGTGGCCAGCAACCAGGATGGATCAAGATTGCCCTGAACGCCAATGCTGGCCGGCAACTGCCGGCCCACCCCGGCCAGCGACACCTCATGATCCACCCCCACCACCGCCGCCCCCAGCCCGGCCAGTGCCTGCCAGTTGCCATGCGTGCCCAGGGAAAACACAATCACCGGCGGCGCGGGCCGCCCCCCGGCCGGGCTCAGCCGGGCAATGATCTCCTTCATCCAGCGCCCGCTGGCCGCGTCAAAGTCGGTGGCGGGCAAATGACCCCCGTGACTGTCAAAGAGTTGCAGCGCATCCACCCCGGCGGCGATTTGCATCTGCAAATAGGCCGTAACCGCCACGGTCAGCTTTTCCATCAACCGGTGAAACACCTTGGGCTCCGTCGCGAAGAGCGCCCGCGCCCGCGTGTAGGTTGGCACACTGCCGCCTTCAAGCATGAAGGTCGCGAGGGTCCAGGGCGACCCGCTGAACCCGAGGAGTGCTGCCTGGTCACCCAGTTCCCTCCGCAACAGCTTCAAGGCCGTGGCCACGTACACCAACCGTTCGCCAACCGCTTCGACGGAAAGCCCCGCCGCACCGGTTGCATGGTGACCTCCACCGCCAGTTCCGGCGTCTGGACCAGTTCCAGAAAACTATATCGCTCCTTGAGCCGCCGATACTCCGGCAACGCCCGCCCCGCCTGCCGCATCAGCCACACCGGCGGCCGATCCACCGCCCGGCCCAGGCACGCCCCCACAAAACGTCCCCGGTTCGTCAGTTGCTGTGTTTCCAAAGTGGCGGCCGTCATTGTCAATCCGGAGATTAAGTCAAAAATCCCTTAACGGCGAGCGAGTTTTGCGGGTTGAGGATCAAAACTTCTCTGTTGCTTGTCCCTCCCTGCATTCGACTTGATTGGAGATGCTCGCTTGGATGCCTGAAAAACAAAAACATTTCTCTCACGAAATCGAATTCCGAGAACCTGCCATATTGCGGGCAAACATGCCATGAAGTGACCTTGCATGGCCGGGTGAACATGATCATTGTTTGCTGAATAATGAAAAGCTATTATCTATCCGCATATGTCCCAAAGCCAGATTCCTGCATTACCTTTGTTGCAGGGGTTCTTAAACTCCGGCCTTCGTCTAATAATGATTCTGCTGTCACTCATTGGGCCGGCCGGAACTCAGCTTCAAGCGCAAGACCAGACAAACGGGCTAGCCAGCCAATGGGTGGCTGATGATTATGTCAGCGGCCAGAACTGGGTTGACCGGATCCAGGGTGTTGTTGCGATCCCCGATGGCGCCCCCACGCCGGTGGCGGTGGCGGATGCTTTCGGCTCACACAAGGGAGTGATGAGAAACACAGGCACGACTGGAAACGGCGGCTTCCTGATTCCAGGAATTAATCCGCCAAGCGGATTTACGAACTACACGGTTGCCGTGGTTTTCCAACCGGAAGCGGGTGGTCCGGCAGGGAGCAGTTACTACAGTGATGATATCATTTTTGGCTATGACATTGCGGGGGTCGGCCAGCCGGATTGGGGTGTACCCTGGGGAGGAAGCAGTTCCCTGATCGGCCAGGGCGTCGTGGCTGGTATTGGCTGGTTAAACGGCGATTCCGGGCTTCAAACCGGCGGCACCCCATTGGCACTGAACGCCACTCATACCGCAGTTTTTCAAATCAACGGCAGCAACGGCACCGAAACATTGTTCGTGGATGGGGTTCAAGTGGGTCAAAATACCGGGCTTACCATTTTGGCCCCGACAAACAGTAATGGCAACGGCTGGATTCCGGTACTGAGCAATCACAACAGCACCATTGCCACCGCCTTTACCGGGCCGGTGGCAGAAGTGCGCGTCTACACCAACGCGACCGTAAACGGCACGGCGTTAAGCGCCTATTTGCAGAGTTATTATGTCAAAACTCCCACCATAAGTCTGGCGACGCCAGGTGCCTCGTCTTCGGCGGTCGGCGGGACGGTCACCTTGCAAGTGGGTATTCCCGCGGCCGCGAGTCAGACCGGGCCATTCACGGTTACCTTGACTTCCAGTAATCCCATTGTCGTGGCCAGCACTAATGTCGTTTTTCCCACCGGTGCGACCAGCACCAACCTTTCCGTCCTGGTGCAGGGAGTCGGCATGACCAGTCTCACGGCCTCCGGCACAGGCGTGCAGGCATCACCGCCGGTGGCCGTCACCGGTTATCCGGCGGGGACGATTATTCCGGTTGCCTGGTTCAAGGCGGATGCGATAACCGGGGTTGCGAATGGCGGGGCTTTGGCCACGTGGACGGATGCCAGCGGGAACGGTAACAACGCCACCCAACCCACGCCCGGTCAAGACCCCATTTATGCAACCAACGCGATGAACGGTTTGCCCGTGGTGCGTTTCAATAACGCCGACAGTACCTATCTGGCGTTTACGCGCCCGGTGCAGGACGATTTCACCATCATCTGTGTCTTCCGGAGCACGCAAGGGCTTAACTCCGGTACCCTTTATTATCAGGGAGCTGGTCTGGTAAACGCAGAAGTCGCCGGGGTGGTGAATGATTTCGGTACCTGCCTGTTTGCCAATGGTTCGATTGCCGCAGGCACGGGAAACCCCGATGTGGCGGTTGATTCCGCCGCGGGTTACAACGACGGTAACCCGCATATCATGACTTTCACGCGCCAGGAGAGCATCGGCTTGGCTTCGCTTTACATGGACGGTTCACTGGTTGGTACCACGACGGGCGGCACACAATCGCTGACCGCGCCATCCGTAATCGTGCTGGGTGCACAGCAAACGCTGATCAATTTTCTGTCCGGGGACATTGCCGAAGTGCAGGTCTACGATACCGCATTGGCCGGCACCAATCTCCAGGCGGCCGAATCCGCGTTGTTTCAAAAATATAACATCCCGCCGCCGGCACCTTCTGGTTTGTACCTTCAATTGGAGGACGGACAGATTGTATTGACGTGGCTGCCTTCGGATGGGGCAACCAATTATGAGATCCTGCGCTCCACCACAGCAAGCGGACCCTTTACGGTGATCGCGACCAACAACACCACCACTTTTACTGATACGAGCGCGCAACCAACCAATAGCTATTATTACGAGGTGGCGTCGGTCAGCGGTACCGGCCAAACCGGGACCGCTTCCGTCGCCGTGGGAACGGAGACCATATTGAGCACCCACGAACCGCTTGGGCCTTCCAGCCGGACGACGCCAATCGCGATTTCGGAAATCATGTGGAAACCTGCCCCCCGCGCGGATGGCAAGAATCTGGAATATCTTGAAATCTACAATTCCAATCCGTGGTTCCAAGACATCAGCGGTTACCGGCTGGCCTGTGCGGACATGAATTATACATTTCCTGCGGGCACCACGATTTCGTCCAACAGCTTCATCGTGGTGGCGGCAGCGCCGGCGGACATCGAGAGCGTTTACGGCATTACCAACGTGATGGGGCCATACAACGGCAGTCTTAAACATTCCGAAACGTTGCAACTGCTGGATGAACAAACGAATGTGCTGCTGACGGTGCCGTATGCGGACGTCTATCCGTGGCCGGTGGCTACGGCCGGCACGGGGCATTCACTGATCTTGTCCAACCCGAGCTACGGTGAAGGGAATCCGCGTGCATGGGCCATCAGCACTTTCGCCGGCGGGTCACCCGGGTCGGCGGATGTATATCCCGCCAGTCCCTATGGCAACGTGGTGATCAATGAGATCCTGCCACACTCGGAAAACCCATCAGTGCCGCAGTTCATTGAGCTGTATAATCACAGCAGTCAGAGCAGTGATGTGTCGGGCTGCATACTAACGGATGATCCGACGACCAACAAATTTGTCATTCCCTCCGGTACCGTCATTGGCCCTGCGGGTTTCGTGTCATTCACTCAACCGCAATTGGGCTTCATGCTCAATGGCGGGGGCGAAACGCTGTATCTCATCAATCCCGACGGCCGCCGGATTCTGGATGCCGTGCAGTTCGGAGCGCAGGCGGACGGGGTGTCGTATGGGCGCTGGCCGGACGGGGCGAACGATTTTTACGCGTTCACCACCAACACTCCCGGGACGAACAATAGTGCCATCGTTATCGGGGACATCGTGATCAACGAATTAATGTACGATCCGATCAGCGGGAATGATGATGATCAATACATCGAACTTTACAACCAAGGAACCAACACCGTGAATCTGGCTGGCTGGCAGTTCACCACGGGGGTGACTTTTACCTTTCCGGCGAATACTACACTGGGTCCGAATGGATATCTAACGGTAGCGAAGGACACGACGAATTTGTTTGCCAAATATTCGAACCTGAATGCCGGCAACACGGTGGGTAATTACGGCGGCAAGCTATCGCATGGTGGGGAGTTGGTAACGCTGGCACAGCCGGAGACGCTTTATGGGACCAATACGATTTACGTGGCAGAGGATGAGGTGACTTACGGCACCGGAGGACGCTGGGGGGAATGGTCCGGCGGCGGCGGCAGCAGTCTGGAGTTGATTGATCCTCATTCCAACCATCGGCTGGCGGCCAACTGGGCGGACAGCGACGAATCGCAAAAATCCTCATGGACCAACATCACCTTCACCGGTACGCTGGACAACGGCTTTAATTACGATCCTTCGATTGATTATGCGGAGATTGGGATCCTGGACACGGGCGAATGCCTGGTGGACGATGTCGAGGTCAAGGCCACCAACGGAATCAACTACGTTTCCAACTCCACCTTTGAAAGCGGGACCAATGGCTGGTCGTTCCAAGGCGACCATATCCGTTCGAGCCTGGAAAATTCCGGTTATCAGAGCAGTTATTCGCTGCACGTCCGGGCCAGCGACCACTATTACAACGGAGATGACTCTTGCGAAGTAGCATTGAACCCAAACTCATTCACCGAAGGTCAAACGGCGACCCTTGGTTTTGAAGCACGCTGGATCCACGGCTGGCCGGAAGCCATCCTGCGACTGAGCGGTGGTTGGCTGGAGGCAACCGGTCCCTTGCCCGTTCCGAACAACCTCGGTACGCCGGGACTGCCGAACAGCCAGTATATCACCAATGCGGGTCCGGCAATTTATAATGTCACCCACTCCCCGCCGGTGCCGGCGGCGAATCAACCGGTGGTGGTGACGGCCAATGTAAGCGATCCCGATGGCGTGACCAACCTCACACTGTATTATCGGCTGGATCCGGCGATGAACTATACCGCGGTGCCGATGAAGGACGACGGCACGGGCGGCGATGTCGTTCCCGGGGACGGTATCTTTAGCGCGAGCATTCCAGGGCAGGCTGCCAACACGCTCGCCGCGTTTTACATTTCTGCCACCGACAGACTGGGCGCGGCGACGCGCTTCCCGGCGCTGTTAACCGACAACACACCCGCGCGCGAATGCCTGGTGCTCTTCGGCGACGGTAATCCCGTTGGCTGTTTTGCGGTTTATCATTTGTGGTTGACGCAGGCGAATGTGACTCGCTGGGCCAACCTCGGCAATGAAAGCAATGAGGGCATCGACTGTACCATGGTCTATGACAACCGGGTGATCTATAACGCGGAGGGTCATTTTGCCGGCAGCCCGGTTCATCAATATTATGACACACCCGACGGAACGTTATGCAGTTACAAATGGATTTTTCCAGACGACGACAAATTTCTTGGAGCGACAGATTTTAATAAAATCCACAACCCCGGCAATACCGGCGATGATCCGACCTATCAACGGGAGCAACTGGCGAACACGTTTTTGCGCGCTTTGGGGGTGCCCTGGCTGAACCGCCGGGATGTGGTGGTCTATGTGAACGGCAACCGTCGCGGGCCGGTGATGGAAGACGCACAAACGCCCGACAGTGACTATGTAAAAGAATATTTTCCTAACGATTCCGACGGTTATCTTTACAAAATCGCGCGCTGGTACGAGTTTGGCCCCGTTGATACGGGCTATTCCATGCCCAATAACCTGGCCAGCGAATGCATGATTCTGCCATACGACACGACCGGGGGAGTCAAGAAGGTCGCGCGTTATCGCTGGACTTTTGAGAATCGCCGCACGCCGGATTCCGAAAACAATTACACGAATGTCTTTGCGATGATTGACGCCGCCAGCACGCATGGCACCCCGGGTTATGTCACTAACCTGGAGAATCTGGTAAACATGGAAAACTGGATGCGCGTATTTGCCGCGAACCACGCGGCAGGGAATTGGGATTCTTTCGGCTCCGATAGCGGTCAAAACCTTTATCCCTATGTCGGCACCCAGGGCACAAAATGGACGCTCCTAATGTTCGATTTCAATATCGGCCTGGGAATCGACGGCAGTTATTCCCCCGGGCAGGATCTCTTCACGATCCTTGGAGGCGATGCGAACATGGCCGGCATCTACAACGAACCAACCTTCCGCCGCATGTATTGGCGGGCGTTGCAGGAATTGGTCACCAACGGCCCTCTAAACCTTTCCTTGAGCGTTCCCTTGATCGAAGCCAAATATGCCGCATTGACGACCACCGGCCAAAGTATCGAAGACCCCGGTCTCAATTTGATTCCGTGGATAACGGCAGCCGGGCCGGGCGTCACCGCCCAGGTCAATGCGGCCAATGCAACCAACTTCCTGGTGAATGCCGATGTTACGGTCACGAATGGACTAGCCTATTTGAGCGGTCAAGCGCCTTTCGACGTTAGCACCATATGGGTCAAGGGTGTGGCCTATGCCTT
>JBEKMT010000246.1:0-6112 GCA_050008355.1 Verrucomicrobiota bacterium | reverse complement strand
ATTTTCATCGAGTGAATCAATCACCAGGGCCGTGTTGTCAACTTGGTGGAAAGCGTGAGCTGGCGGCGTCGGCGTGGAACAGGAGGTCACAATAATCGACAAGGCTGTTAGTCCGGCTAGGCTGGTTATCTTCATTAATATCACTTCTTATTTGTTCTTAATTAATAAGTTTGATCCTGGCAATGAAAATATTTGGCAACGCAACCTGCAGGAATTTCTATGCGCCGGATTTCTCGGCGGCAGTGCCGTTTCAATAATTCAGTCTGACCACTAAGCCGGATTGTCTTTCCGTAAAAGTAGGAAACCGAGAGAGCCGTCGGCCATAGGACTGGCGATTGGCCTGCCACCAGATAAAACGGCGGAACAACTTGCGTTGTTCCGCCGAACCCCTAACCAAACCGAAACCGCAAAAAATTTTATTCGTAATTGGCGAGTGTGATCAATCCTTCGGGATCGTTCACACCTTTGCCTTGCAGAAAGACAATGTGACGGTAACCGGCGCCGCGCAGGCCGACAAAGAGCGGCGTCGCACGGTCCCGAAATTCACTACCCGGTTGCATTTCCTTATAGTTTTCAAGAATGACCACGGCCGTTTTGTGCTCGGTTAGCTTGTGCGCTTCGGTCAATACCTGATCATTTTTTTGCTTCTCGAGCAGTGCCGGTTGAATCACTTGGCAGGTGTTGTTGTCTAATGAATCAATGACCAGTGCCGTGTTGTCGACTTTATGGAAAGCTTGCGGCGGTGGCGGCGTGGCACACGAGGTTAACAGGACCGGTATGGCTAGAAAACCTGTCAAAACAGCGATTTTCATCAATTTCCCCTTGGTGCGCATGGTTTAAAATTAGGTTTTTGATTCTCTAGGATAACACCTTAAAAGTGTTTTCCCTTTGCGCTCCCGACGCAGCTTCCGTGCCATTGGTTTCTCCAGCCACAAATCAGTTAATCCTTGAAAAATCAAACGGCCAATGGGATCTGTCCATCCACGGAGAGCGGAATTAGGAGAAGATTGGACACAGCGCGTCTTGGAATTAGACGCAGTTTTAAGTCCAGCGTAAAGATTTATGGTTTAAGCATTAACCATCTAAATTCTTGAAAAAAGCGTAAGCCGTCTCGCAGGTCGCCATGCTCAATTCTTCCAGCGAGCACTTTCGGGTTTGTGCAATCGTTTCGGAAATTTCCCTCACAAATGCCGGTTCGCATCGTTTGCCGCGGTGAGGTACCGGGGCCAGATATGGGCAATCGGTTTCCACCATGAATTTGTTCATAGGCGTGGCTGCGACAGCCTCACGGATGTTTTGCCCATTCTTGAACGTAACGATACCAGTATAACTGACCAGGGAGCCGATCGCCAAAACCTGCTGCAGCCGTTCGATGGATTCACCGAAGCAATGGAAAACACCGCGTACTTTTCCGGCAAAGGGTTTTAGCTGGGCGAGCGTGTCTTCAAAGGAAGCGCGCTGGTGGATGACACAGTTCAGCCCGGATTCGGCGGCCACCTCCAGTTGTTGCTGAAAAATTTCCGCCTGGCGTTGTTTGTAATGCACATCGTCAGCCGTGCTCCCGCCGAGCGAGCCGGGCAGACGGTAATAATCCAGGCCGGTCTCGCCGATGGCGACGACTTTGGGATGTCTCGCCAATTCGCGCAGCTCGGGACGCAGATCCAGCGGTGCTTCAAGGACGTCCGATGGATGCCAGCCGACCACTGCAAAAATCGGGCTGAATTTCTCCGCCAGCTCAAGTGCCCTCCGGCTGCTGACCAGATTGGTTCCGATGGAAATCATCTTGGAAATCCCGGCGGCTTGCGCTCGCGCCAGAACTTCCGGAAAATCCGACGCAAACTCCGGATAATCCAGGTGGGCGTGAGTGTCAAAAAATAATGGCTTCGGACTTGTCATGTCACCCGTCGGCAATACCAATAAATGAACCGGAGCGGTTTTTGAATTGAAAAGTTTCCAGGACTGAACAGCGGAGCCATCACTTATTACCCGTCGGCGCGTTGGTTGGTTCCAATTCCTGCAACTTCTTGTGGACGCTCGGCAGGCCCGGATAATCTGGCGCCTCGATCATGAGCTGCCGCCAATCGTCCGCCGCCTCAGCCGTGCGCCCCGCCTCGACGAGTTTTTCGGCGAGCGTGCGGCGGATGCGAATGCGCTGCTGCGGGGTGGGATGCAACGTTAGCGCGCGCTGCCAGGATTCAATGGCGGAATCCGGCTTGCCTGACAAATCATCAAGTTCCGCAAGCTTTTCCATCAGCACGGCACTTTGATCGGTGACCGGCAGGTCTTCAAGGAAGGATGCGAGTCTGGATGCGCGCAATCCCTTGACCAGATCCAGGTTGACGACCCGATTCCACGACCACTCGATCAGGGGGTTCTGGTCTTGCGTCAGTTGGGCGTGCAATTCCTGCGGCGACTTTCTGAACGGCCGATACAGAGGATCGCCAATTACGGTGGTTTGCCACGAGAGCGCCGGTTGCGAAACCCAGGCCGCTTCGCCAAACGAATATCCCCCCAGAAATGCCTCGAGAAAAAACGCGATGTTGGGTGTAAATTGTAGAAATGGTTCGTAAACGCAGCCCATCGTGCACGTCGCGCCCTTCGCCAACAGCGGGCCGCACCAGTTTTGCGTGGTGCTGCGCAAGGTGTCGGCGCTGAAAGACTGCAGGTGATAAGCGAATGCGCCAGGCATGAACTCAACCGTCGGCCGGGCGAACGGCCCGCTGACATTCCAGTCATACCACCCCGCATAAATGGCGATCTGGCTCATGGGAAAGGATTCGGAAAAGGTTTCGCTGTTCGTGTCGGTTTCAACATCGAAGCCTTTGAACCGGCAAATTTCCGCCCCGGCCAATATCCATTGGTCGCCAAGAAAGTAAGGGTCTCCGGGTTTCAGACCCCGCGCGTCAAAATAAGCTCGACCCCAAAGTCCGTTGCTCTCGGCGGCCATGGCCTTGTCCACAAGACTATTCGCAATTTCCGGCGTCGGCCCGTCCAGCCGCGCGACCAGCAGCAACCCGTTCGTTGGCGTTAACTGTGCCCGGTTGGTGCAGGCATAAAGGGGATTGGACATCGGGCCGCCCAGTCGAACTTTTGCTTTGAACCAAGGCAACCATGCCAGCTCCGAGTCAACCGCGGCTTCGTTGCGTGCAAATTCATTGTTAGTGGCCCGCGGGCCGGGATCCTGGACCGTATCGTCCTGCGCGATTTTCAATGGCATTCCCCAGCACAAAACGGCATAGCGGATTTTGGATGTCACCACCCGTTTTTCGGTGTGACGCGGAGTATGGGCGTCGGCAGGGATAGTGACATTGCCGAATTTCCACAACTTCGCCTCCACCAGGTCGGCGGCCAGTTGTGCTTGCAGAAAGTCCCTGAAATCCGCCCGCGACATCACTTCGTTTGTCGTGAGCGCGAAGCCGAACAGATGGCTTGCCGGGACTTGCCGGGCTTCTGCATAGTGCTCAGCCACGGCTTTGGATTCAGGAAGCCGCGAATTATAAAGCACCACGACATCATCGCCGCTATCAGCCCGGGCGACCGCCGGCTTGAGCCAGCCCAAAAGTAACAGCCACAAAACTACGGCGACGAACACTCGTGTGGTCCCAAGATCTGAGTGCCGGCGGGATTTCGGGCGAATGAGCAGTTTTATGCGCGGCTCATTCGGTGCTGCCAAAAAGTGCCTCGTGCATCCCGGGCAAGGGCTGACCGGTGGTCTTGTCCCAGTAGCGGAAATTCGCGCTCCAATCCCAGATGCACCAGCCGATATGCTGGGACTCCGCCGCCTGGCGAAAGGCCGCATAAAAATGCGCCCGCGATTGTTGATCGGCTTTGGTGAAAGCACCGAATTCGCCGAGATGTACCGGACGTCCATAATAGTCAGACCAAGCGTGAACATATTTCAATCTTCCCGCAAAAGCCAGTGCGCTGCTGGGATTTTTGGCGGTCGGGAGTGTGTTGTATTCGTTGATCCATTTCAATACCCATGGTTTTAAGTCGAGGTTTGGGTCCGGCACCAGCGGCTGTGGCGGCGGACCGGGGAAGATGATGCCCGTCTGCTGCGCGTCCGGACCCACCCAGCTCGCACCCTGATGCGTGAAATGAAACGGTTCGTAACAATGCACCGAAACAATCACATTATCATCCGGCGGCAGTACCAAATTCCTCAATTCACCGATGCCTCCCCAATC
The DNA here is from genome assembly GCA_050008355.1 of Verrucomicrobiota bacterium. Lineage (GTDB taxonomy): Bacteria > Verrucomicrobiota > Verrucomicrobiia > Limisphaerales > UBA11358 > UBA11358. The sequence continues at coordinate 1,925 of JBEKMT010000246.1, read as the reverse complement.
ACCTGGTTCCACAAAAATGGTGCGCTTCGGGTTATCCTCCCGGATTAACGGGATCGCCCGGGCGTAAATCGGGTTCATCAGCGCCGTCGTGGCATTGTCATGCGGTTCGTTATCCAGTTCAAACGCCAGTTGCCGCGGGAAACCCCGGTAATGCGACGCAATCTGCTGCCAGATCTTCAAAAATTCAGCCGTGGCGGCTGCCGGATCCTGGTCCAGTTCGTCAAAATGATGGATGTTGATCATCACCGCCAGATGATTGGCCAGCGCATTGGTGACTACAAAGTCCACTCGCTCGAAAATCACCGGCGACAACTTATATTCCGGCCCTGGACCCGTGTAGTGCTGCCAGCCGATGGGGACTCGCACATGGTCAAAACCTTCGCGTTTCATTTGCGCGAATTCTCCGGCGGACACCGTCACGCCGCGGCCGAACCAGCGCGGCGACGTCTCCAGATAATCGCCTAGGTTGACACCGTGCTGGAACATTTCCGCAGCGCGATATCCCGGCGTATCATGGCTCGCAATCGGCTGCATGTCCGGCGGATTGGCCGGACTGAAAGTGCCATCGTCTATCGCCGACTGGGCGCGTGACGGGCCGGACAGCAGCGCCGCCCCCGACACAAATAGACAGAATAATTGGATATGTTTCATGGAAGAACCAATTTACACCGAAACCACCCCCGGTTGTCTTGTCATGAGAAATCACTTCATGAACCGGCGATTCTCCTTGTCACCTCTCGCGACCGGGCGAGTGACCAATTATCCCGCGCAGGTAACTTTCAATCCGTCCCACGCCAGCATCACCCCGTCCGGCAATTCCGCCTGGGCCAGGTCGTGGTCATAATCATGCGTCAAATGCGTGAAATAGGTCCGGGCTGCCCCGATGCGCCGCGCGGCCGTCAACGCTTCATCTAGGCACATGTGCGTCGGATGCGGCTTGTAGCGCAACGCATCCAGCACCGCTACCTCCACCCCGCGCACTTTCTCCAGCGACGCCTCCGGGATCTCCTTGCAATCGCTCATGTAAGCTAGCCGTTTAACGCCGTTCTGCTCAAATAGATAACCATAAGTCGTCATGGAGCCGTGGGGCAGCGGTAGGGGGGTGATCTTCAAGTCGCCAACCTCAAATGTGTCCTTCACCACGTGTTCTTCCGGGATGAAATAACCGCGTGGCCAGGGGCCGGCATGAAAGGCATATAGGAAAACCCGACGCAAATGTTTCATCGTCTCATCACTCGCATAAATCGGCAGTGCCGTGCCGCCGCGCAAATCGCAGAACCGCCGGCAATCATCCATGCCCAAGACATGGTCCGCGTGCGCATGCGTTACCAGCACGGCATCCAGCCACTTGATGTGCTCACGCAAACATTGCGTCCGGAAATCCGGCGGCGTGTCCACCACCAGCTTGGTTGTGTCCGTGGCCACATAAATTGCCGGCCGCGTGCGCCAGTTTTTCGGATTGGCCAGATATTCCGGCGGATAATCCACGCCAATCAGCGGCACTCCCTGCGACGTCCCCGACCCCAGAAATATGAACTCAAACGACATTCGGATTGCAAATTACCAAAACCGCAAAATTCGGCGAATGAAAATAAGTGAAAGACAATCCTCGCCAGTGCACCGCGTCCAGCCGCGATCAGACCAGTCTGTCCGGTTGCAATTCCGGCCACGGCGGACACTTCTCTCGAAAATCCAAAGAGACGACTTGAAACCTGCCCGGGGCAACGCCCCGGGTTGCCGTCACCGATCCATCTAATACCTGAGAGGGGACCCAGCAACACTCGCCCCACGCAATCCCTTGCCCCGTCACGCTGCCGATCATCCGCCGAGGGGCAATCAATCGAACATGCCTCGCGCATTGCACCCACCAGGAGCCTCTGTGGCCCGCAACAAATCTGCTAAGCTTTGTCCTTGAAACCGGATGG
>JBEKMT010000245.1:0-6165 GCA_050008355.1 Verrucomicrobiota bacterium | reverse complement strand
GACCGATAAATCCATTGGAAAAGTGGACGAGTCCTTGCGGCGGCCGATCACCTCCCGGCCAATCCCGATGATTTTGGCGCGGCCGGTATGATGATAATTGGCGAGATAACCGTCATGCTCATGGCGAAACGGCTCGGGCATTAGGAGTTTCACGTTTTGTCCGATCACCTCACTCACCCGATAACCAAAAATCTTCTCGGCCGCCGGATTGAAGGATTCGATGATGCCGCGTTCGTCAATCGTGATGATGCCTTCGACCGCCGTTTCCAGAATCGCGCGCAGCCACTCCTCGCTATCCCGCAAAGCCTCAGAGTGTCTGGCTTGACGCACGGCATCGACCGCGGCCGTTTGTTCGAGGCTCTTCACGCGATCAATCAGTTCGGCGCGTGTCAAACGTGAGCAATCGTTCATCGCCGCGATAATAACAGATCCTAACGGCGCGCCACGCGAAAAGTAATGGGTGCTTCACACCCGGGCCAGTTGGCTGCGATACTCGGTCGGGGACTGTCCGAGAATGCGTTTGAACACCCGGTTGAAATGGGTCAGCGATTGGAAACCGACTTCGTAAGCAATCTCGCTCACGCGCAAGTTGGGATTGAGCAGCAAATTCTTGGCGCGCTCGGTTCGCACGCGTGAAAGGTAGTCGGTGAAATTGACACCCGTTGACTTCTTGAACAATTTGCAAAAGTAAAATTTGCTGGTGTGAACCGACTTGGCGACCTGATCCAGCGAAAGTTCCTCCGTTTGATGCTCCGCGATGAATTGCTTTGCTCGCGCGATGACCGGCGGCTCGGCGTTTTGTTCCTGCACCACAATCCGGTTGCTGACCATGGAAAGATGCTCGGCGAAAATGGTCAGCAGCTTCACCACGGACTCGTGCTGCCGGGACGACAATACTCTTGAATCAAAATAAGCTTTGTGTAAGTCCGTGGCGTCGGCCTGCACCCCCCATTCGGCCAACAATTTTGCCGTACGATTGAACTGTGCTTCCGTCGGTTTTTTGCAAAATACCTGGCCGGTGGTCAAGAAACCGATTAACTGTTCGCCCATTCGGACCGGCACAGCCGTGTCGCACAAACCTGCCTGACAGGTCACGGTTTTGGCTTCCAGCGTGGCGGTTTCAGAAAGTTGTTGCTGGGTTTGCAGGCATGCCGCGCAGGCACGGCTTTTTTGGGCCAGCATATCGCAAAACGGGTTCTCAAATTTCTTGCCGTGGTGCGGCAGCCGCCAGGACTCGATGGATCGCAGCGCCACCGGCAGGCCCGTTGCCTCGCTGAACGCGCGTTCATAATCCTGATAGATTTTAGACCCCGCCAGCGCTTCCATTAAATGCTTTGCCATAATTGTCGTCTTTCTCGTTGTGCCACACCAATGTTGTCGTGGTGAGAGCAAAATAAGCGAGGACTGCGAAACTTACAATTGGGGGCACGCCTGATTAGAGCGGGTGTGAAAAGACTAATGCTGCTAGGTGAATTCCTTATTCCGGCGCAGGGGTATTTCCGAACTGGAGCCGGCCCTGAACCGGGCTAATTCTCCCCGGCTTTTAATGCGGAGGGCTTCTCAACGACAAATTCATGTTCTTGTTCCCGCACCACCAGTACCGGGCAGGGCGCGCGTCGTGCAACATCGCTAGCCACGCTCCCGATCAGGAAATGAATCCAGCCCCGGTGCGCGTGCGTGCACATGATGATTAAATTCACATCCATTTCGACCGCGGCATGCACAATTTTGGCCGCGGGTGCGCCGTAACGCACTTCAATTTCCACGGGCACATCGGTCGGAAAGGATTTATTCGCAAACCCACCCAGCTTTTGTTCCATGTCCCGCTGCACATGCGCGTCAAAAAACCATTCGTGATTCACGCCGTCATACTTCCAGGCCGGAGCCCCGGTCACCGGCAATATGTGCAGGAAGATAATCCGGGCATTCATTTGCCTGGCGAACGGAATGGCGTAGCGCAGTGCCTGTGTTGCAGTGGCTGACAAATCTGACACCGGCACCAAAATGGTTTGCGATTTGAAAACCGGCCGGGCACCGCTGTTGTCATGATCCGCCGCCACCGTCGCCCCGCCGTTCGAAGGGGAGACGACTGCCGCCGCAGTTTCACCGTTGGTTTTCATGTGTCCGGCCTTTCTCTGCTGCCCTTTTTCATTTGATGGATCATTGCCCGCGCGTGTTTGCCGCCACGGTTTCTCGTGCTGCTTCAAATGCTGCATTTTTTGTTTTGTTCCAACAGCCGTTGCCGGGTGGATTGCAACCGGACAATGGCGACCTCCGCCGTGCGTTTCATCAATTCGTAACCAAAATCATGGTCGTGTTCGCATTGTTCACGGAGGCGCGAGCCATAGAAAAAGATGGCTTTTACGGGCGACTCGGCGCGCGCGTCAAAGTGCCAGTAATAAGGCGGGAAGATCCAGGACCAGCCCAACACATCGCCCGCGCCAATGGTCTCGATCAGCATGGGTTTCCTTTCGTCATCGCATTCATTACTGGATGATTCCAGCGCCACTTCCCCGCTGGTCAGCAAATAAAAACGGTTGGCCGGGCTGCCTTCCTTGAATATTTGTTTGCCCGCAGGGAACTCCACCGGCATGGCAACAGCCGCGAGCCGTTCCAGATGTGGATCGGCCAATCCTTTGAAGAAAGGTTGCTCTGCCAAAAACTCCGGGTTTATTTCCATGATAGTGTGCTTTCGCCCTCTAGTGGAACCTCGTGGTTTCATCAGGAAATGAGCGGTCTGCCTCCGTCCCCGGATGCGCCACGCCAGCGTTGCCAAGCGATGAACCAGAATCGTCCGGTCAAAATACTTCCGCCTTGAGGCCGCTGACTTCGCGGACGCGCAGGGCAATGCGCGCCAGCGTTTTCAAGGGCAAATGCGTGCATTTGGAGTGAGGCGTCGGCCGGTTCGCCGAATAAATCTGGACCAACGGTATTTGCGCGCCGGCGTGTTTCAAATCGTTCAACCGCCCGGCATAATTCTCGATTTCTTCAACGGTCGGCTCCTCGTGATCCAGCATCGGAAACAGACTTTGGATGATCACCGGCCGCTGTCGGGCGACCAACAGAATGTTCTCCAGAACTTTATCCAGCAGACAATTCGGGCTGTTCACTTCTTCCATGTAGCGTTGGGTACCGGCATCCAATTTGGCCCAGATTTCATCCTGCGGCGTGAATAGTTTCAAGCCATCCTGCACTTCGCGCAGGTCAAGCCCGGTTGCGTTGGTGAGGAGGACGATTTTGAAAAAGGGAAATTTTCCCAGTGCGCGGACGTGGATGACCGCGCGGAGGGCATCCAGAAAATTCGGGCACAATGTTGGCTCGCCGTCACCGCTCAAAGCCACATGCCGCAATTTCATCAAGTCCGGGGGTGTATTGCGGAAATGATAAAAATTGTGCAGTTCGCCCGAATAGGCCAGCGCCAGGAGCCGCTGCAATTCATCCGCCATCACGTCCACATCCAGGGTGGTTTCCGGCGACGGCACGGTACGGTCTACCTCGCAATATCCACAGTCAAAATTACAATACCTGTCCGGGTTCATATTCACGCCCAGCGACAGTCCGCGAGCGCGCGGGGACACGACGGCATAAACAAATCGATTCCCCAGCGATTCGCGCAAGCAGCCTGGGGCTGGTTCGGAAAAACTGTTATTAGCCCACGCAATTGTCCGTTTCGGCTGGTCCGATGTGCTTTCAGTGTTCATGTCGTGTGCGTGGAGGTGAGTTTAGGCAGGCTTTGATTGGTCTTGAATGGATTGGTTTGGCTGGGGATGAATTCATGCTCATGTTCCCGCACCACTAATACCGGGCAGGGAGCCAGCCGTGTCACATCACCGGCGACGCTACCGATGAACGCATGGACACGTCCCGTGTGGCCGTGCGTCGACATGATGATGAGGCTGACGTCCATCTCTTTCGCGGCATTCACGATCTCGTTTGCCGGTGTGCCATGCCGCACGTCGATTTTGGTCGCAATATTGCCGGGAACGGTTTCGGCAATCAGGTCGGCAATTCGTTGTTCCACATCTTTTCGCACCTCGCCATCACTCGAGGGGTCGTAACTGCCTACTTCAAATTCCCATCCTGTAGCGTAATGAGTCGTCAAAACATGCAGAAAAATCATCTCCGCCTTGGATTGGCATGCGAAGGGAACGGCATATTGCAGCGCCTTTTTTGAACAGTCGGAGAAATCCACCGGCACAAGGATTTTTTCAAGCTTGAACGGCGTTGCTGCAGCGGTGGCCACCTTTACGCATTGATCGCAATCCCGTTCGGTCGTTCCGGACGGGGGTGTAGCGTTCTCAGATTCGGTTTTCATATGGCTTTCTCCTTGAAGTGTGCCAGCCCCGGGCTGGCTGTTGGGTTCTGCCGCGGCGACGGCAAGGTTGCCTCCCGTGCCACCAACTCCAATTTCGTCGCTTCTTCCTGGTCGAACCCCGCCATCTCTTTTTGCAACATCAAAGAAATGAGAAATAACCCAAAAAACACCGCGCCGAGGGGCATAACCACCGTCCACGCAGGATTGGACGTCAGATTGCTGAAATCAACCACGGCGCCAACAATGAATCCGATTATCGCAGCGGCTAAAAAGGTCCTGGTCAGGGTCGTCATAATTCATTAAAGTTGTTAAGTCGACTGGTTCGCTGTCTCATTACAGAGCCACGATGATTCACAGGCGCGAAACTTGCTGCCCACCTATTGCCGGAGACGCAACATTTCTTGGCGAAACCTGGGAATTTTGAACCCCGGCCGGCAAAAACGGGTGCAGTTACCGCACGGTAAATGACAACCGAACCTGAGCCGCGCCCGCCGTTCATCCGTAAGTTCGCCACCGTGAAAGAGACCTACAAAAAACGGTCAGTCTCCTGACCATTGGCGACGCGCCGGTGCTGGTGCCTTTTAAGCTTGTCGTGAAAGGCAGGCCGTGCGTGGACCCGTTTCACGGACAGATGATGAAGTTCCTTAATTCGTGAGGGTTCGGAAAACCTCTAGCAATTGGTTCACATCCGGATCGTTTGTCGGTCCGCTTCTGGCGCCTGCTTTAAGCGAGCTTGCCATGGGACCCATCTATCGTAACAATGTGGCTTAAGAACTTGGGAACCACATGCTAATACCCATCATTGCACAAATCATTCCGGAACTGCGGGACGCCATCGGCCCGGTAATCCTGATTTCTGGTGTCGGCTTGTTGTTGCTGACCATGACCAACCGGATGGGACGCGCCATTGACCGTGCCCGCCAATTGAAGAACGAACTTTCGGTCCGCACCGGACGAGATCGCGAGCAAGCGCTTGCCCAGGTGTCGATTCTCTATCGTCGTGCCAAAATCATCCGCTTGAGCATCACCCTGGCGGCAACCAGCGCGGCACTCGCGGCGTTGCTGGTCATAACCTTGTTCGTCAACGGTCTCCTGCAATCGCGGTTGGAATTTCTGGTCGGGCTCCTGTTTGTGGGCTGCATGTGTTCACTGTTCGCGTCGCTCCTCACCTTCATCCACGATATCAACCTTTCATTGCACGCGCTCAAATTGGAATTGGAAGAAATGACGAAGAAACCCGTTTAGGTTGCTGATCGAGCCAACCTTGGTGCTGCCGGATTTGTCCTTGCCGCATCGCCAGCCTGCGTTGAGAAATCCTTTCGAAAAGCTGATCCATCCGCACTGTGTCCCGTCCCGGTCGTATCCGACAAATTGGACCAACCGGGCACTCCATGAGAACACGTAACTTAGTGCACGCAACTGTTCATTTGTCGGTCCAGACGAAGGTTACAGACTGCGAAAATTAAATCACTTTAGCCTGGCCAAGTTTGATACTGCCATTCGCCACCGGGTCTTATGAATTGCGAGCAACTTTATTCGTGGGCGGGAATGATAACTACCGCCACGGAGAACGGTGACAGGGTGATTTTTGTTCCCGACAGCGTGGTGGTTTGCGCCGGATTTTCCCCGGATACGACATCCACGACCTCCACCTGTGCCCCCGCGACTTCGTCCGGAAGACCCACAGTTATTTTTGAGTTCTCCTTGTTGATCAGGAGTAATTTGCGTCCGGCACTCGTTTCGTAAGCCTGGGCGGTGACATCCGGACCGATCGTCCGAGTAGAGACCAATTTATCGCCGGGTCCAAAGTTCTGTTTGAGCAGTTCCAGCACACGGAAACGAGCGTTCGG
>JBEKMT010000244.1:0-8474 GCA_050008355.1 Verrucomicrobiota bacterium | reverse complement strand
ACATGTGCACCCAGCCATTCGATGCACTGCCGGGAATGGTTACCGCACCGCTGCCAAACTGTTCGTACGCATAACCGGAGGTGATTATACCGACACCGAGAGTCCCGAAATTCCCGGACGAACTCGGGGCATTATTGGTCCCGACATACACATCGAAGCTAACATTGGTAAAGTTGAGCAGGTTGACCTCCTGGCTGAAATCGTAACCGCCTCCATTGCCGAAGGTACCAAAGAATACATTTTGTGTATGGTTGGTGCTACCAAACCCGTTCGCGGCAGAAAAAGGATTATAGATCTCCAATGATCCCGCTTCAGCGCCGCCATAAGGATCTGGCGTGGTGACATCATTGGTGATGGCCGAATTGCCACCAGGTGTGTTATACCAATATATCCAAGAAGCCACGCTGCCGCTCCCGGAAAAAGGAGCGGTGTTACCACCGGTGGAAAAGTTGTTGGTATAGGAACCCTGGGGGAACTGTGCGTGCGACTGAAGGGTCGCACCAAGCAGCGCCAGCAAGGCGAGGAATAGAAACGAACGCAGTTTAATAGTTTTGTCCATATGATGTTTGGTTGGGTGTTTATCGGGAGCCGGTGGGGTTACTGAAACTAAAGCCGAAGCCATTGGTAAATGTCCGCCATTGACCGTGACTTTCGGAGGGGGTATTTTCAAGCTTTTGATTTCGGATTAGTTGGGTTAATCTGTGTTTGCCAAGGCCCAGCAATCATTAGCTGGATGTCTTCCGACTGCAATGGTACGAGCGCGACAGCAAATGGTATTTCATACAAATAATTGGGCTTGATTGTCATTAACCTATCACAGTATTCCGGCAGCGCACGTAATCAAAACTAGGGACAAACTGTGGTCGGTTATCCGGCATCTGACATGGAGAAATCTATGCATTCAGTCTCCCACCGTGACCGTCCACATGCCCTTGGGAGCGGCAAGGGTTCCGCTTCCAATGGTTTGTTCTATCTTTAGCGATTCAACATGGTTGTCATGGAAAACGTAGTTGAAGCGGTTGCTATGCGCTTTGTACAAAGAGAATCCTTCGCTGTAACCGCCGGCGGCTAGCGTGGCACCGCTTTGCGGTGCCCTTAGATCGGTCTGGTGAAGATTGCCCCAACCGCCGGAGCTGCCATCGGAAACCTGCGGACCACAACAGCAGCAAGGCCAGATGTTTCCCGCGGCTCCCTGGCTGGAGGCATCTTCCGCCAGCATGATGGTTCCAGCCGGATCGCGAACCAGCGATGTCGCGTACCCTTTGGCGTTCCAATCAACACTTGCTTCATGATCAATCCAGTAAATGCCGACCCCGTGCGCATCGGGCTGATTAAGGTTGGGTAGAGGATAGACCCGCAGTTGATCGTCAACTTGTACCAGCGTGCCGTAGTCTTGACTGCCGGCGCCGGAGGAATTCATGGCATATGATCGGGTTGCGAATTGTGGCATGCCGGTCATCCAATCAACTTTCGGAAATTGGTCCGCAGGGCAAGTCAGAATTTTGGGCGCGACTGCAAAGCCCAGCGAGTTCGCTTCCTCAATGGACTCCGGGTCCGTGGCCACCACAAAAATGGAGTTCTCCATGCTTTCCTGGGAATTGTTGCCGCCAATGTAACCATTGATCCAACAATCCCATGACAGCTGGTATTTAGAGTTGGCCCACCCCGCCGGCGAATACCTGTCCGCGTTATCGCTGGTAAACAAGGTCATGCCCAAACCCAACTGCCGCATCTGGTTCATGCATTGCGTTCGCTGGGCCTTGGCTTTGGCGCTTGCCAAGGCAGGTAATAGCATTGCCGCCAGGATGGCGATGATGGCGATGACCACCAGCAATTCGATCAATGTGAAGCCGATTCGGCCGACTCCTCCCGCTCTTTCGTGGCGACAATTATTCCTATCAATTTTTAACATGCGTACATTCATGAGAGCTTCTATTTACTCGTCGGCCAAGGCGATGAAGCCATGTTTATCGATCACATATTTTTTGCCTGCCGGTGCCGGTGGAATCTGGACTCCGGAGGACGTGACAAAGTCATCAAAGTTTTTTGGCCGGCGGCGGTTCTGCACAATCCAGCCGATATAAATGTGATTGAGCTGACGCAGATCAGCGCCTCCATTCGGACTGGTATTGACTGTCTCCGGTGCCGAAGCCGGTGGCGTGTAGGGCGGCGGCGAGGCCGCGGAAGCCTGGTCCTGATTGGTATCAGCCGCGGCGACGGTCGTTTGGTTTGCGGCTTCATGTTTGCTGCAACCGGCGAAAAACGGGGCGACCCCAAGAACGAACGCCATGCACAGTACTGCTTCCGAGCGAGCCAATAAGCGGTATTGACCGAAAACGGCGTTTTCATGCGCAAGCGGCGCTTTGGTGTCCACAGATAAATGGGTTTGAATTGATATCAATCTAACCCATTCCTGGCGTTAGTAATGTCCTCAAAACTGTTGACAAGTGTTTTCCTCTGATTTTTGTATGGTGTTACGCGATCACCCGGCCGAAATGCACCTGAACCAAATTCATCGAACCCTTAAACGTCTGGCCATCGCGATCCTCTTGTTTACCGGGATCAAACCGGCCCCTGCCGACCCGGTTCCAGTTGGCACAACCCGTTGGTTTGACGTCCGCCAGTTTGGAGTTGAAGGGCGCGGGTGGGACGACACCAAGAACTTCTATGATCGATTGCCGGCCAAGGCTGAGGGCCTGGTTCGCCCGCCGGTATGGGATTTGAGCCATGATTCCGCCGGGCTCTGCGTGCGGTTTGTCACCGACGCCACCACCTTGCGGGCTCGTTGGGCCTTGATCCGTTCCTGGCTGTACCTGCCCAATGAAACCGCCATCGCCAACAGCGGATTGGATTTGTACGTCAAAACCGAAAACGGCTGGCACTGGCTCGCCGTCGGGCAACCCACCGCCCAGACCAATGAGGTCACCCTCGCGGATAAACTCTTGCCCGGCAAACGTGAATATCTCCTTTATCTGCCGCTTTATAATGGAGTCACCTCCGTCGAACTGGGCATCCCCACCAATGCCATTATTGATAATGCCCCTCCTTGGGGGCCGGGTGTGCGCAAACCAATTGTTTTTTATGGCACCTCCATTTTGCAGGGTTTGTCCGCCTCGCGCCCCGGCATGGTCCATAGTGCAATTCTCAGCCGGAAGTTTAATTGGCCGGTCATCAATCTCGGCTTTTCCGGCAACGGCAAAATGGAACCGGAATTGGCCGGCCTGCTTGCGGAACTCGATCCGTCCGTTTATGTCCTGGATTGTTTGCCCAACATGGACGCCGATGAAATCAAGCAGCGCGTCGAACCTTTTGTCCACAAACTGCGAAACGCCCATCCGGAAACCCCGATCGTGCTGGTGGAGGACCGCACCCTGCAGGATTCATTTCTCATCACTGGACGTATGGAATATTATCATTTGAAAGATCGTGCGCTTTTGAAAGCCGCCTACGACCACCTCCGGCAATCGGGCGTGACCAATCTTTATTATATTCCGGGCGACCACCTTTTCGGCGACGACGGCGAAGGCAGCGTGGACGGCTCGCATCCAACCGACCTGGGTTTCACACGCCAGGCTGAGATTTTCGCCCAAACTCTCGGACCGATTTTAAAAGCTGAAAATCAAAACTGAAAAACATCCGATAATGCTGTTGGAACCCTGGCCGGACACAAATCTTCGATCTCACCCTCACGGCTTGGGTTCGTTTTGTCGTTTTCACATTTAGGGACAAGGAGGTCTTAGGCTGATTCAATACTGGATCAGCATTACGATCCCCCTCGCCCATTCCAGCTCCCTTATGGCGAAAGGACAGCGATTGGACATTTCTAATGATTTGGGTTCGTGCACTGCGTGCACAGCCACGAGTTGTTCGGTTTAATTTGGGACCACCCGATGATCGGGGCCGGGGCGAGCACTGGAGTCGAGTTGGGTTCGTTTTTTCGGTGGTGCTTTGGTTAAACATTGAGGTTCCTGCCCTCGCTGCGCCATGGCGCGACAAGAGGGCGCGGTAAACTGGATGCCGGATGCCGGGTTCACGGTTTGCAGGTTTCAGTTTGGGTTCGTTTTTTCGGTTTGCAGGTTTTGTGGAACCTCCGGCGCCATGGGCTCCAATGCCATGGAGGACAGGTCTCCGCTTCGCAAGACAGACCTCCTTCGCCAGGTCCATGGTCGACGAGGCGGAGAACCGGGCGGCGCAGTTTTCCGTTTTCAGATGGGGGTTCACCGATGGCGATTGGGTTCGTTTTTTCGTTTGCGTGTTTTCAGAGATTGAGGGGTTGAGGAGGTCGGCGGCGGACATCGGCTCTTCAGTATCCGCATTATTGTTAATTTCGCTATTCACAGCCACCGACCATAACAGCGCCGTGGAGAAAGAAAACGGGACCGTCTCGTTTTAACTAAAATTTTGAAGTTGGTAGCTGGGAGTTCGAATCCGAGAAATGCAGGACGGTGCGACAGCACGGTGGAAGAGGGCCAGGGAAAGGAAGATTTGGCAGCTGCGACGGCGGACCCGATCGTCGCTTATTTGCGCAACATTCCCGGCAGGCCGCCGCCCATTTTGGCCATCATTTTCGACATCTTGCCCATTTTTTTCATCATCTGTTGCATCTGGAAAAACTTGTTCAGCATGGTGTTCAGTTCCGTCACCGTCACGCCGCTGCCCGCCGCAATGCGTCGCCGACGACTTGCATTGAGAATGACCGGATTACGCCGTTCCTTCAGGGTCATGGCGCAAACCATGCCCTCCATGCGTTTGAACTCACGTTCCTGCTTGGTGATATCCATTTGTTTGAGCGCCTCCCCGCCGCCGGGCAGCATCTTTACGATGCTTTCGAGCGAGCCCAGTTTTTTCATCGCGCGCAACTGCTCCAGAAAATCCTCAAGGGTGAACTCACCCTTGCGCATTTTCTCTTCCATCTTTTTCGCATCCTCTTCAGTGACAGCGTCGGCGGCCTTTTCAACGAGGCTGACGACGTCGCCCATGCCGAGGATCCGCGAAGCCATTCGTTCCGGATGAAACGGCTCGAATTCGTCCAGTTTTTCACCCACGCCGGCAAATTTGATCGGTTTGCCGGTGACGCTCTTCAAGCTCAAAGCCGCGCCGCCGCGCGCATCGCCGTCCAACTTCGTGAGAATGGAACCCGTGATATTCAGTGACTGGTCGAAGTGCGTGGCGACATTGACGGCTTCCTGGCCCGTCGCCGCGTCCAGCACCAGCAGGATTTCCTGCGGTTTCACCAGGTCACGCAAGCGCACCAGTTCCTGCACCAGCGGTTCATCAATCTGCAGCCGCCCGGCAGTGTCGAAAATCAAGATGTTGCGGCCATTCAGGTTGGCAAATTCAAGAGCTTCCCGGGCGATTTTCAGGACGTCTGTCTCACCGCGCTTCAGGAAAACCGGGACCTCAATCTGTTTGCCGAGCGTTTCCAACTGATCCATCGCCGCCGGCCGGTAAACGTCCGCGGCCACGAGCAGTGGTGCGCGACCCTGCTTTTTCAGAAGCCGGGCCAGCTTGCCGCTGGAAGTCGTTTTGCCCGAACCATGCAAACCCACCATGATGATCGAGCTGGGATTCGCATCGAGCTTGAGACCGGCATTTTGTGAGCCCAACAATTCCGTGAGTTCATCGCTGACAAATTTGATGATCTGCTGCCCCGGATGGACGTTCTGGATGACTTCCGCGCCGAGAGCCTTGGTTTTCACGCGCTCGATGAAATCGCGCGCCACCTTGAAATTTACATCAGCTTCCAGCAGCGCCATGCGCACTTCGCGCAAGGCATCGGTCACATTGCTTTCGGAAATCCTTCCGAGACCGCGCAAATTCTTGAAAGCTTGCTGCAGTTTACTGGCTAACGAATCGAACATTTTGCCAATCTAACGCAGAAAGGCCTGAACGCAGAGAAAAAAATGGCGCAACAGCCAGCCGTGCCGGGGAAACCCCGTCAAAATCCCTGCCCGGCCAAAACATTGGCCAGACCGCACGCAATTTTAATCCGTGGCTCGCATTTGCGCGATGGTAGGTTACCCAAGTGGCCAACGGGGGCAGACTGTAAATCTGCTGGCTTACGCCTTCTCTGGTTCGAATCCAGAACCTACCACCACCTTATTTCATGCGGGAAACAGTGGTTTTTGCCAAGTAAATCAATGGTTTTGTAAACTCCCCGGTGTTGAGTCTCTGCTCTTACGTGCTTTTGGGTTCTCTTGCGTTCCCGTCCTGCTCATTACGGATAAAGCAATCATAAAGCAATCAAACCAAAATAAACAGGAATTCGCCCGTCAAGCAAAACGCGCGTCCCGCATAACGATGCGCACAGAAACCGGCATGGTTTCGGGTGGCGGATGAGTTTTAAGGAATCCGCTATTTTTGCTGTGCAACCGTCTCCACCGTGTGCCGGGGATATGGGGGATTTTGCGCTCGAAGTCCGTTCGTGGGTGTCCCGCTCTTAGAAAGGCTACGTCAGACGGCTTTCACAAGTCTTCACCAGGCTTTGCACGTCACGCCAGAAATTTGAAGTGTTCCCTCATGCGTTGCTTTTGGGGTCGGAGGAAGAACGCCAGAAACTTTCAATGCGCATGGGAATGCGCCGGTTCACGCGATTGACGAATGCCATTTCAAAGAAAATTGAGAACCACGAAGCAGCGATTGCGCTCCATTACATGCACTACAATTTCGCTCGCATTCACCAAACTTTGCGCGTGACGCCAGCAATGGAAGCGGGCATCACTAACCATGTTTGGACGCTTGAAGAAATCGTCGGATTATTAGAAAATTGAATTATGAAATCAAAACAACTCGCAAACGTCTTAATCAAAGTTCTGGGACTATACATTTGCTTATGTGCCATCCCAGAAATAATTGGCGGCATTCTTACTGAATTTACATTGCGCGGGTTGTCGAAACCAGACGCCGCTCAAATAGTTATGCGGACGGTGAGTTTCGCACTTGGCTTTGCCATGCAAGCCGTGGTAGGCATTATCATCATTATCAAGAGCCGAAAGATTGCGGAGTTTTGGTTCAAGAATGAAGATGAGTAATTTCAAAACGTACCACTACCCGAATTCCCGGCAAGTTGACTTTTCAAAGCCGTCTTGGCAGTCTGGCTCAATAGCGTTCGATAGTGACCGAAGCCATGAATCCTAAATGCCTTTTCATCGTTTCCATTATCATGGCCGCATTCGTTTGGCGAGCCAACGCGCAGACTTACGACACAAACGGTGATTTCGTTCAAACTTTTGCTGGCTCTGGATTTTCAGGCTACCTCAATGGTGTTGGACAACAAACCATGTTCGACAATCCATCCTTTGTCGTTTCGGATTCCAATAGCAATCTTTACGTTTGGGATAGCGGGAATGAGGTCATAAGAGAAATTACACCAAATGAAACTGTCTCGACTTTTGCTGGCGGTGGAACTGAATTAGACAGCGGATATGGAACAAATGCAAATCTTCCAACACCCGGTGGCATGACTATAGACCATTTAGGTGCGTTATGGATGGCGGCTAATCCATTCGACTCAGGTGGCGGAATTGGATATTTAATAAGAGTTGGAAGCAATGGCTATGTTTCTAGCACCAATGTCCTGAAGTTTACTTACTCAATCGAAGGCGGGTTTGAACTTGTCAGCGGGATGTGTGTTGATTCTCAAAACGATATTTATTACACAGATTTTATTGGAAACCGGATTTATCAATACAATCCAAATTCTGGCAAAACCGAGATATTCGCGGGTTCTGGAAACAGTGGCTATCTAGATGGCAATGGTGATTTTACGGATTTTAACAGGCCTGCAACTTTAGCATGTGACGAAGCAAATAACATTTATGTTTGGGATTCTGGAAATAGTCTGATTCGTAAAATTGACCCAGGCCAAAATGTCACGACCTTTGCTGGTAATTATTATTCGACCAGCGCTTCAAACATAGATGGCATTGGCACAAATGCAGTTTTTTATTTTTTTGGCAATCTTAATCCTTACTTCAACTACATCCCTCAAATGTGTTGCGACAATGACGGAAATCTATATTTGGTTTGTAGAGATTGTATCCGGAAGATTTCAGCGACGGGCAATGTGGTCACAATGGCGGGAAGTTTCACGCAAACCGGATATACCAATGGCTTTGGCAGTCAGGCGTTATTCAATCAAGCAGATGGCATTTGCACGGCGGGCGGCACAATTTGCGTTGCCGACTCCGGCAACGAGCGAATCCGCGACATCACTTTCAATCCTCAAGCTCAAATTGTTTCCGGTGCGAATCTTGGCATCGGCACTTACGCGGGCGTGACAATCACCGGTGCAGTCGGCCGAACGTATCAAATCCAATCTTCGCCAGATTTGACCAACTGGACGACACGGGCAACCGTGCTTTTGACATCAAGCCCGTATTTGTGGTTTGACCTAAACCCCGTTGCCGGAAATAAATTCTACCAAGCTTTGCTTTTGCCGTGAATCCAAACGTACCCGAACATTCAAGAAACCC
>JBEKMT010000243.1:0-6302 GCA_050008355.1 Verrucomicrobiota bacterium | reverse complement strand
CAATGCGCTCTGGTATTACGCTGACCAGATTTTCGCCATGGCCGGATTTGACAAGAGCGCGAGCGCCATTCAGTCAGTCATCCTCGGGGTGGTCAATTTGATCTCCACCATGGTGGGTATGGCCATCATAGACAAGGTGGGTCGCAAGCCTTTGCTCATTTGTGGCAGCATTGGCGGCGCCATCAGTCTGTCTCTGGTGACGTGGATCTTTCACAACAACATCCACGCTGACTGGCTGGTCTGGCTGCTCGGCGGAATGGTGATTTGCCACGCGTTCGGGCAGGGCGCAGTCATTTGGGTGTTCATCAGTGAAATTTTTCCAACGGCCGTCCGCAGCAAAGGTCAGACCCTTGGCAGCTTCACCCATTGGTTCATGGCGATGATCATCTCCTGGACCTTTCCGCTGGTGGCGAGAAACCTGGGGGAGCCCAGTGCCGGGCTTCCTTTCGCCTTCTTCGCGACGATGATGGCAGTGCAGGTCGTAGTTGTCTGGAGGTTTTTCCCGGAAACAAAACGTGTTGCTTTGGAAGAAATGCGGCAACGTCTTAAAGATTGAATCAGGAGACGCTGAATGCATACCAAAATTAATCAGACGATAATGGCCCGGATAGTCGAGGGACATCGCGTGGCTTCAGGACTCAATGGCAATCCACGTTTTCCCGGCGGCACGTTGCGGATGCAGATTCCTCATTTCCAGGCCCTTGGGCTTGACTTAAGCGTCTTTCACTTGGGAACACTGAACGTGAGCATCGCCCCGCTCACTTATTGCGTGGTGAAACCAAGGCACACGTTCACCAACTTGAAATGGCACCCGACGGAACCGGCGGAAGATTTTTCGTTTTTTGATGTGCAGGTCACGCGTGCCAACGAGCACTCCTTGGCGGGTCTTATTTATTTTCCGCACCCGGAAACGAAACCGGAGCATTTCCAGCAACCTGATGTCTTGGAACTACTGCTGCCTTTCATGAATGGCTTGAGTTATGGCACGCAGTTGAATCTGGAGATTTCAAAAGCGCAGATGACTTTTTATAACATGCCGGCCAGCGCAAAAGAAACCGGTTTGACCGGCGCCAATTCTTGTGATCCAAGTCCAACCAAGAGTCCATGAATACATTCCTTCAAAACATAAAAGGCTCCATTTTGATGGTTTTGGCACTCATGAGTCCGAACCTGTTTGGCTGGCTTCCTGAAAACCTTGATGCCCAAGCGACAACGGATCTATATCGCATCAATGATGGTGTGACTCACAGCCAAATGGATTTTCATCAGGTCTTGGTGCCAAAGGGCGGCGAGCAAACCCTGGCTGACCTGAATGGCCCGGGAAAGGTGACTTACCTTTACATAACCGACGACACGGTGGGTAAATGGTATCCCGGATTATTGTTGAAGATCTTTTGGGATGACGAAAAATTTCCCAGCATCGAGATACCGCTGTCCGATTTCTTTGGGGCCATTGGAGGCAAAACAGTCGAGTATCAGTCGGCACTGTTCCAGATCAATCATGCGTGCTTTATGAGTTATGTGCCGATGCCCTTCTCGAAAAGAGCCCGGTTTGTTTTGGCCAATGACGGTGATCGAGACTATTCGCAAAAGGTTGCGTACGGCGTCGACTACGAGGAAAACTCGTCCTACGCCTGGGAGAAGAGCCGGTTGCACTGCGAATGGCGGCGCAGCAATCCAGTCAAAAACGGACTGCACACGATCATGGAGGCGCAGGGCCGGGGTCAATACGTGGGCTGTATTTTGGAGGTTGTTTCGAAATCCCGAGAGGTCTGGTTTGGTGAGGGGGACACTATATTTCATCTGGACGGCGAACGGTTTGGACACACGCCGGGGACTGAGGATGAATTCGGGTCGTGTTGGGAGGATCCCCGCTGGAGAACTTTCACTTCGTTTTACTGCGGTCATATCCTCAACGAAAACGGCGTGAATCGAATGTATCGGTGGTATGTGGCAAATCCAGTTCGATTCCGGCATTCCTTAAAAGTCGAAATCCAGAATCAGCACAATAACGGTACTCCCACCACCAATGACGCTGATGACTATACCAGCGTGGCGTTTTGGTACCAGGAAGGGGCTCATACTGTGGCTGCACTACCAACGTTTAAGGAGCGTACGTTGACCAGCTTTGCCGGCAATCAATAGAAATTTTAACTTTAGACCGATAAACCAATAATTGATCCATACCAATCTGGTTTGTTGACGCGATCAAATTGTGATCTAAGCGCAGGAACATTGTGAAACCAAAGTATATCGTCATTGAGTATGATGGAATGGAAGCCGTGCTAATATTCTCACCAACCCTCTTGCACCAGGAGGTAGCTGGAAAGAGCAATGTCAAGTCGGCCGGTTATTGTCGATTAGACGCCAGCGGGAATTGGGTTGTAAGCGGCAATTCGATTTCATTAAGTTGTGGCGCTAGGCCGCAGGATGTTAAAATCTTGAACGAACTTTTATGAGGTGGCGAATTCTTTTTGTCAAGCGACCCGAAAAGCAAGAAATGGTCAAATCCAACCCTGACCGAGTATTCAATCTGCCGATTGTGAGAATTGTTTTGAAAGCAACTTTTGGTGTCGGCCTATTAGGTTTGACCGTTTATTTTGGTTTCCCGCTCAACAGTGATGCCGGTGATTTGCCGATTGGGCTTTTTGGAAGCACAAATTACGGTGATTGGAAGATGACGGGAACGGCATTTGGTTCCGAGCCAGCGTCTTATGACCTGCTTGCCAAATTGGGAATTGAAAACTCGCATGACCAGCGAGTGGCGAGCAGCGCGGTTGCTGGCGATGAACCGACGGGGACACTCACATCACCCGAATTCAAGATCGAGCGCAACTATATCTCCTTTCGCATTAGTGGCGGCGATTACGAGCATGATACATGTCTGAATCTACTGGTTCATGGCAAAATCGTCCGCAGTGCCACCGGCTGGGACAGCAACCGCCTGGTGCCGGTCAGTTGGGACGTGAGTTCATGGAAGGGTCAAAGGGCCCAAGTACAGATCGTGGACGAGGCCAGTGGCGGCTGGGGACATATCAACGTTGACGAAATTGACCAGACCGATGGGCCGGAACGATTGCCGATTGATTCCGGCCTGCTTTATCGAGAGTCTTTGCGACCACAGTTCCACTTTACCGCTCGTCAATGGACCATGGACCGGCTTAATCCCCGCGAACGGCAGGAAGGGTGGGTTAACGATCTGAACGGCCTGATTTATTACGATGGTGAGTACCACCTCTTTGCTCAAAGATGGGCCAAATGCTGGCTTCATGCTGTCAGCCGTGATTTGATTCACTGGACTGAACTGGAGCCGGCTTTTTGGGAGGAGAAGCTAGACAGTGGAGTCCAGTCGGGAACTTGTGTTGTGGACTACCAAAACACATCCGGCCTGTCTCCGGACAAAGCCAACCCGCCACTCATCGCCTTCTGGCCGCGTTTCGACAATCGCAGCCAATGTCTTTCCTACAGCCTGGACCATGGACGAAGCTGGAAACCTTATGCGAACAATCCGATATTGGTTCACCCCGAGCGAGATCCGAAGGTTTTCTGGTACACGCCTGGCCATCACTGGGTGATGATGCTTTATGGGGAAGGCCAATACCATATCCTGACCTCGACGAATTTACTGAGTTGGAAAGACGTGCACAAACCCATCCCGAACAGCTTTGAATGTCCGGACTTTTTCGAACTACCGGTTGATGGAGATACCAACCGCCTGAAGTGGGTGCTGATTCAGGGCAACGGAAATTATTCCATTGGCAGCTTCGACGGCACTGAGTTCAAAGAAGAGACCGGCCGGCGCCCGTGTGACGTCGGCCCTAATTTTTATGCAACTCAAACCTGGGCTAATACAGATACGGGCGATGGGAGGAGAATTCAAGCCGCGTGGATGCGTGGCTCAGTTTTTCCGGAAATGCCGTTCAATCAGCAGGTGTCCTTTCCTTGCGAACTAACCCTGCATAGCACGCCCGATGGGCTTCGCATTTTCCGTCAACCCATTCGCGAAATTGCGTTGCTTCACAATGGGCAGGACTCCTGGACGAATCGCATTCTGAAAGCCAACGATGTATTGCCATTGGAACCTTCGGGGCGATTGTTTCATATCCAGGCGGAGGTTAATATTCCTGCCGG
Source organism: Verrucomicrobiota bacterium (assembly GCA_050008355.1). Lineage (GTDB taxonomy): Bacteria > Verrucomicrobiota > Verrucomicrobiia > Limisphaerales > UBA11358 > UBA11358. The sequence goes on along the minus strand of JBEKMT010000243.1, from coordinate 2,171 downwards.
AGCCCGACTGACTTTTAATATCCTAGGCAAGCCGGTGGTCCTGACTGCCCGGACCCTTGAATCTGGCAGTAACCCTGCTCCCGTCGAAGGCCAAATCAAGACGGTTGAGATTTTGGTGGACCGTGCTTCCATTGAGGCTTTTGTTAATGAGGGTGAGATTTCATCGACGAGATATGTCCTCCCCGATGAAGATGGGATTTCAGTAAAAGCTGAAGGTGAAAACATCTTCATCCGGTTGTTAACTGTCTTTCCGCTCAAATCGGCTTGGAAGGATTGGATTGCGGATTAGAATTGGCGTTAACGCCGGTCCTGGGTTTCGTCGGGAATCCTGAACTTTGGATGTAAATCGACTCAAGGGGAACTAATTGTTTCCGCCGTCGTTCCCGCGACCATCTATGGCGCTGGCAGCATTACCAACAAGTTTTTCTGTTTTCATCAAGGATTAAATACTGGTTCTCATTAGCAACTAAATCCCTTTTGATTTATCCACGCAAAATTCTTTCCTGTTACCCTTTTCGGTGAGAAGCCCACCTTGGGTATTGATCTTTTTCCAAGGGCGAACAATTGCTCAAGACGTCGGCCAACTTATGGTTCTGGCACCCAGGTTTGACGGGTTCGCAAGTCGGCAGTGGGTTGTCAATATTTTATATGTCATATTGTCGACTGCTTCGTGGAAACCAGTAATAATACATTATTCATAAGGTGTTTAGAATAGATAATTTGTATTATACAACTTGTGTAAATGGAAATACAACTTTGTGTTTACATGTCAATGTTTGCTGTTGTTGCGTTCGCTTTTATGCGTCATAGTCAAAAGCATGAGCCCACATTGTGCACCCAGCAGACGTCTTGCCTGTACGGACTCATTTTGTTCCGCGAAACCAATAGCATCTTTTGCTACTAACAAGGATTGCAAAAATGACTTTCGTTCATCCAGGCAGCCTTACTTAGAACCTGATATCGCATTCACTCTGATTGAACTGCTCGTGGTCATCGCTATTATCGCGATCCTGGCTGCGATGCTATTGCCGGCATTGACAAAAGCCAAGGAGCGAGCCTTGGCGATTCGTTGTTTATCCAATAACCGACAATTAGGTTTGGCCTTGCAGATGTATGTCGGTGATAATAAGGATTATCTTCCTCCAAATAGGCCTACTGGCAGCGGTAGTTGGTGCAATGGTATTTTGAGTTGGAGTGTAAACAATCCAGACAACACCAATACTCTAAATCTCACCCAAAGCCTTTTGGGTCCCTATATCGGCCAGTCGGTCGGCATATTTAAGTGCCCGGGAGATGTTTACAACTGTATTGAAGGTGATGCGTCAATGCCACGGGTTCGCAGCTGTTCCATGAATGGATTCGTGGATTCGACCTCTTATGCAGTAACCACTCAACCCTTTGATTACACTGCGTATCGCAGTTATGTCAAAATGAGCGACATCGGTGGCCAGCCTCCCGGGCCGGCCAATCTGTTTGTCTATTTGGACGAACATGGCGACACGATTGATGATGCCTGGTTTATCACTGATCCCATCAAAGCCGATTATATTTATAATGTGCCGGCCAGCTACCATAGCCGGGCCACGGGTTTCACTTTCGCGGATGGGCATGCCGAAATACATCGATGGCTTAATGGCACTACCGACCAGCCAGTAACCAAGGTATATAGACCGGGAGAGTGGCTTTATGAGCCGGGCCGCAGTCCGGATATTCAATGGTTGCAATTCCACGCCACCGCATTGCGATAGTGTGTAAAAGGAACCAGACAACCAACCACCAGTTTACTCAAATATTGTGATAAAACCAGCAAACTACAACCCCCTGCATATGAACCAAAACATAATCAGTCAAAGTGTCCGGCTCTGGCGTCCTCTGTGGCCTGCCATACCTGCAGTTCTTCACCATTGCGCCCGAATAGTCATCTCCGCGCTCGCTCTGGCTCTCCTGGCCCCGGCCAGTTCCCGGGCTGCATCCACTTGGACCGGTGATGGTGGGAATAATGATTGGAGTACGACTGGCAACTGGAATGTGGCGCCTTCCTTCCCTACCGGTCTGACCTTTGCTGGCACCACGGGTCTGTTGAACAGCAATGACCTCAGCGGCATCACGGTGAGCAGCATCACCTTTGATTCTGCTGCCGGAGCCTTCGTTCTTGATGGGAATGACATTAC
>JBEKMT010000242.1:0-6316 GCA_050008355.1 Verrucomicrobiota bacterium | reverse complement strand
CCGCCCGTCACAGCCAGCGTTCCACCATTGATATTCACCGTGCCGCTGTTGAAGAAAGGGTCGGTGATGAACCCGGACTGGCCGGCACCGGAAACATTGATCACGCCGGCGTTGTAAAAGGCAGCAGCGCCGCCGTAAACGTAGGAATCAATATTGTTTCCGTTCAGAGTCACGCTGATGACGCCGCTGAACGCATTGCTGATGACTGTGCCTCCACCTGTGCGAGGACCGCCATTGGGAGTCCAAGTCAAATTACCGAGGTTGATGAGCGTACCGCCGCTGTTCAGCCCGGAGCTGGACGAGACGTTGATACTCCCGCCGTTGCATTGCACCGTGTCAGTAATAGTGCCGCTGGTCCAGTTCAGCGGACCTCCGACGGCAATGGTGCCCGTACCTGCCAGCGTGCCGCCACTGACGGCAAGCACGGATTGGTCGTGGTCGCTGCCCGTGCCATTGACCGTAAAAGTACCATTCACAATGCTCAATGTGAGCGTGCCACCGGTAGCCCCCAGAACCAGGTTGCTGACCGATTCGTTGTCGGAAACAGTGACCTGGTAAGTGCCAGATGTTGTAATGATAGCCGTATCAGAGGCCCCAGGCACTTGGTTGGGATTCCAATTGGCTGACGCATTCCAGTTTCCGCCGGCAGTATTTGTCCACGTAATGGTTGTCGCTTGCGTGGTACTGGCGACTATGCAGGACAACAGTGCCAGGGTGAGGGATCGCAGAATGCTCTTCATATAGAATTTGAAATTTATTAGTGAGTCTGATGCCAACTACGCCGAACTCTGATTCGGCGAATTTTTTGCATAATGGCCTGAGGATTACAATAACAAAACATCGCAGGCGATCGATTTGATGCCGACGCCGGCGAGGTGGCGCGGGCCAAGATCCGGGCAACCCTCGATTAGGTCGCTTTAAAGCGGTTTGACCCCGCAGAAGGTCGCGCGCTACTCGTCCTGGCGGAGAACTCGAGGAAAGTGTTTAAGTTTGGGTGAAATCAGAGACCAATCGAAACCAACTTAATTTGCGTCACCGACTGGAATCCGGCTCGCCGACAGGTCAGCGCCATTTCCGCCAGGACGGAATCGATTCAAGGTTTCACGCAGTTCGCGCGAGCGCGGTGGTTTGCTGATAATCCCGTCCACATCAACCTGGTTGGTGCTTTCTTCCTTCATGAAGGCGCCCCATCCGGTGAGCAATATGACTGGCGTCGCCGGCGATTCCTGTTTGAGCGCGCGGGCAACCTGCCGCCCGTCCAGGTAAGGCATCCCGAGATCAGTGAAGACGAGGTCGAATGGGCTGCCGCGTTCACGGGCAATCCGAAATTCGTCCAGGCCGGACTGGCCATTGTCGCAAACTTCGACCTGATGACCATCGCGTTCGAGCATTTCCTTGATCAGTTCGCGCAACAAAGGTTCGTCATCAATGCAAAGCACTTTCAGCGGCTCGATGGCGACATGATTTTCTTCCGGCTCGTTGTTTTCGCAAAGATTGGCGCGGACAGGGAATGCGAGACAGAAGGTTGTGCCCTTGCCGAGTTCGCTGCGGATTTCGATGTTGCCTTCGTGGCGTTCCATGACACCGTAAACCATGGCCAACCCAAGGCCGGTGCCGCGCTTGCCCTTAGTGGAAAAAAAGGGTTCCAGACAGCGCCGCCGTGTTTCCTCGTCCATGCCGGTGCCGGTGTCGCTAATCTCCACGGAGACCTGCCGTGGACGTTTGCCCCCGGTTTCATGACGCAGCACGCGGGTGCAAACTGTAATTTTGCCGCCCTTGGGCATCGCGTCCACAGCATTCAGCACCAGATTGGTGAAGGCTTCCCGGATTTCACTTTCGATGCCAGCCAGTTTCAGCATGTCGGAAGCGAGTTCGGTTCGTACTTCGATGGTGATTCCATTTGATTGGGGAATATCGCGCCACCGAGGGCGGGTCATGTCAAGCACCTGCTCGACCAGCACATTCAGATTAAGTTGCTGCAACGGTTCATCGTCCTCGCGGGTACGATAGAATTCCCGCAGCCGGGCCACGATATGCGCAATGTCTTCGCCCGCGGTGGAAATGTATTTCAAATATTTTTTCCCGGCCTGATTCAAGCCGAAGTCGCCTTTGAGGATGAGGTCGGAAAAACCCACGACCGGAGAGAGGGCATTGTTGACATCGTGAGCAATGCCACTAGCCATCTGTCCCAGGGCCTTGAGGCGCTCCTGCTGCAGCACGGTCGCCTGGGTGTGGCGCAATTCGTGATAGGCATTTTCAAGGTCCTTGTGCAAACGGGATTGATGCGCGGCCAGAGCGACGTGTTCGCTTAACATGCGAAGGAATTCAGCATCGCCGCTGCTGAAATCGTCGGGCTTGAGCCTTGCAGATATCATTACGCCGAATAGTTTTCCTTCAACCATCAGTGGCACGGCCACCGTTGAACGCCAGCCGGTAACGGCCAGTTTCTCCGTCAGGAGTGCGGTTTCTTTGAGTGTGTCAGGGTAATAGACCGTCTGTCCTTTTTCGCAAAGTTGGAAGCCGGTTTCCATCAACGATAACACACTGCCTTCCCGTAGATCGAACCGCTCCGCCAGCAGGGAATTCTTTATCCGCAACGCGACCACGTTCAAGGTTTGCGTCTTGCTGTCGTAGAGCGCGACCAATCCGAGGTCCAGTCCCAGGTGGTCCTCGAGCTGGCGCAGAACCACGTGGAGGATGCTGTCGGTGTCCTGGCGATCTGAAATGGCCTGGGTAATCTGGTTCAGCAGGCTGATGCGGACGAATTGCTGCTTCAAAACTGACTCCGTGCGCTCGCGTTCGGCGATTTCCGCGCGCAAATCCTGTGTGCGTTGCTCGACGCGGATTTCCAGCTTGTCGTGGGCTTGCTGCAATTCCGCGTCACGTTGCTGAATTTGGCCGAGCATTTCATTGAACCCTTCAATGAGTTGTCCCAACTCGTCGTTGCCCTCCTTCTCAGCCCGCAAGGAATAATTCTTTTCCCCGGTTACGGCCTTGGCCGTGCTTGCGAGATGAAAAATCGGGCGGGAAATAACGCGTTGCAGTGAGGCCGAAAGCAACAAGGTCACCACCAATGAGGCCAGCATGAAAAGCAAGATCATCGCCGCGTAGCGAACAAACCGATCGTGCAATTCCTGCAGATCGGATTTCAAGTATATCGTCCCAACCAGATCGTCATTTCCGTCACCCAATCGGATTTCGTGAAAGAGAACCAGCGCATTATTTTCAAAGCGGAGCGCATCCTTTTCCGGCTGATGCGGAAACATTGAAGCCGGGCCTTTGCCGTTGGAGTATGACGCCAATAATTGTCCGCTCTTGTCGTAAAGTGCGGCGGACACAATGTGTTTTTTGACGCTCAGGGCATTCAGGATTTCCTTTGCGTTATCCTGGTTTTCGTAGGTCAATGCCGCCGTGCTTTGGTTGCCGATGATTTCCGCCAGCGTCGAGAGATCGTTGCTCATCGATTGGCGAAACGTGACGAGTTCATAGGTTATGAAGCCTGCAGAGACGAGCAACAAAGCGACGGTGCTGGCAATCATGATGATGGCCGTCAGTTTGCGTTTGATGGATATGTCCTGAAATCTGGGCACAATTGTCCTAAATCAATACGGAACATCGCCTGGCTGACCAGGACTTAAGTTCCGCTGCGCCATGTAAGCGCGTTTTGTTCCAGCTGAAGCAATTAATGGTTAGTGATGGCGAGACTGAGCAACTTTGGGCTGATGGTCAAACCTTCCTTTACGGCAGCCTCATTGTTGATCTGAAACCGAACCCTGTTCTCTTCAATGACAAATTTGATCATGCCGCCGGCCTCAATAAAATGATCCATTTCACTCACCGTCAGCACACCTGTCCCCCGCAACCCGTTCAAGATTTTTGGCAGGCGTTCCTGTTCCGAGGTGCTGATGAAAAGGATCTGGCAGTTGGTCGCATCGGTAACGGAATGAAATTCTTTGAACTGGAAAGGATGGTTGTTGAAGGTCTTGTCGTGGATGGTGTGCTCCAAATCATCGCCAAAAACATTGTCCCCCAGCACGCCGATGACAATCGGCGAGTCCGGCTGGGCAAGTGTCTGCGAGGGCCATCTGACGAATTTTGCGAAGTTATAGAGGAATGCGGCCTTGATCTGGTATTCGGTCGGGGGCGGGTTTTGGGCAAAACCGCTGAATACCGCCACGGAAATCAAGCTGAAGATCACCACAGCCGTCCTGATTGACGCGCGCGATTGGGGAAAGATTGGTTTCCACGGACGGCAAGACGGACCAAGCCTCACCGCGCGGCCCGGGGCCAGTTCAAAGGGCGACGGATGTGGCGGCTGATTTTTTCCTGTTTGGCAGGCACACAAGATTGCCTTTTATGTCGCTGTATTTTACACACATTGTCAAGTTTTCCGGCTAACCCGGCATTTACTGCTTGCAGCCTTCGCGAAGCCGACCACAATCCGAGGCATGATGGCAACGGACGTGCTGAATCGAGGTTGCCAGTGTTGCTGGCGGTAAACCCAATGAATTTGCCGAACACCCAAAAAAGCATTTGATCTGGAGCATGAACGAAAGACATTCTCTTTTGCCAATTCTGCCCGGTTCAGTGCTTTTCGTTCTGCAGATTTTTTGTGTGCTGTTGCTGCTGTTACTTATCCCGCCCGGCGCCCGTGCCGACAATGTCACAAACAGCGTACACCCTGGCAGCCCCACGAACAGCCTGCACGCGGACGCCAGTGCAAGCAGCGGTACAAACCAGCCGCCAGACATATCCGAATTGCCGCTGGAAGCCTTGATGCAACTTCAGGTGCCTGAGGTTTATAGTGCTTCAAAATACGAACAAAAAGCCACCGAGGCACCGTCGTCCACCACGGTCATCACCTCCGATGAAATCAAGCGGTACGGGTACCGGACGCTGGCGGATATATTGGAGAGTGTTCCGGGGTTTTACACTACCTACGACCGCGACTACAGTTACCTGGGTGCCAGTGGAGTCAATTTCGGGAATGCGAACAACCGGATTTTGCTGCTCGTCAACGGTCACCGCATCAACAACGACCTCAATGATAGCGCGGCGATTGACACGTCCTTCATCCTGGATGTTGATTTGATTGACCGGGTGGAAATCATTCATGGCCCCGGATCAGTTCTCTACGGCAATAATGCTTTTTTTGGGGTGATTAATGTCATCACGCGCCAGGGGTGTCAGGCGGATAACGTCGAGGTCTCCGGTATGTATGGCAGCTATAATGGCTATTCGGGCCGTGTGACCATTGGGGGAGCATTCACCAACGGCCCGCAGTTTTTGCTTTCAGGCACGCTTTACAATGAGGACGGACCGGAAAACTTATTCTATCCGCAATACGACACACCCGCCCAAAATAACGGCGATGCGCACAATATGGACGGCGACGGCTTTGGAAGTTTTTTTGGTTCGACCGGCTACAAGGATTTCACCGTGGAAGGCGGGTTCATCAACCGTGAGAAGGTAAATCCAACAGCGCAGTATGGCACAGTTTTTAACGATCCGCGGCTGGAAACCATCGACGATCGAAGCTATGCCACGTTGAAGTATGCGCACAAATTTTCGGACACGCTGGATGTTTCAGCCAATATCTATTACGACCGGAGTGATTTTCAGATCGATTACCCGGAAGGCCCCCTCTTTTCGGCCGCACCTGCTCCTTACTTATATGAAGAGAAGGAAACCGGGGAGTGGGCCGGGGGCGAAGCCCAGGTCAACAAAAGACTCTGGGAGCGGCAAATGGTTAGTGTTGGCGCGGAATACCGCGACGATTTCAAGCAAAACAACGTGCTCTATGTACCGCCGGTTTTTGGCAACGACGTGGTGGTGAATGATCGGCGTCAGAATTACGGGGTTTTTGCGCAGGATGATGTCACTGTGTTGACCAACCTCCATGTCAACGCGGGCGTGCGCTACGATCAATCTTATGATCAATACGACCATTTTGATCCGACTTGGAGTCCGCGAGCGGCGCTCATTTACGATCCGTTTCAGCAATCCACTTTCAAATTCATATACGGCACGGCTTTTCGTGACCCGAGTTTTTATGAATTGAGCCAGTTAATTTCGCAGAACGATAAGCCTCAGCCTGAAAGAATCTCGTCGTACGATCTGGTATATGAACAGGGCATCGGGGGAAACCTGCGCACCTCCGTTTCTGCTTATTACAACCACATGAACAACTTGATTGATGTGGAAAACGGAAGTTTCACCAATTTGAACGCTGACACGCTGGGATTGGAGCTTGCGCTCCAGGGAAAATGGAAATATGGAATCAGCACGCGCCTGAGCTACACGCTCCAACACACAG
>JBEKMT010000241.1:0-6327 GCA_050008355.1 Verrucomicrobiota bacterium | reverse complement strand
TGCCGGCCTGGTCAAAGACGACGCAGAAAGTATCGTTGATGTGGCCGCTGCCATAAGGCTCCGCACTGACAAAATCACCGCGGATTTGAAACTGTCGCGCCACGGCGCCGACGTCAGGAAGTGATGCCATGCTTAATATTCCGGGCAGCGTTTTAATTTTTGTTTCGGGAACGTTGCAGGGCAGGGTAGCGGGGTTGATTTGCATGCTCAAGCCATGCTTTCGGCAATACCGAGCGGTTGCATGGTTTTCCATAAACCGCGCGTAAAATCCGGAATGTCGACCGGTGCGCTGCCATTGGCGACGGAATGGACAGAAGTCTCAATCATGCAGCTCCAGGCCGCCGCGTCATAGACCACACTGTCGGGTGTCACGCCGCGACGGAGGCAGTCGAGCAAACGCCAGCTCATTACAAAATCCATGCCGCCATGGCCGCCACCCTTGGCCCGGTCGGCAAGCTTTTTCCAAAGTGGATGCGTGAATTTATCGCGCATCGTCTGCAGGTCTTTGTCCGACAACCAGTCTTCGGAATCCCCGGCGTCGAGGCCATAATCCTTGGGCTGGTCAACCGAAAGGCGGGCCGGGTAGTCAAAAAACACGCCACTGGTGCCGTAAAGCGCGTTAATGCGGCTGTAAGGACGCGGGCTCACGACATCGTGTTGCAGCATAATGGTGCGGCCCAACTCCGTTTTGATTATTGATGTATTCATGTCGCCACAGATATACCTCTCGTTCGCATGACGTCCGCCGTTCGGCTGATGCGTGTCGCGATAGTGCGTCAGACTCATTTCCTGCGAACTCGTGGAGACTATGTATTTGAACTGGTCGCCCCGGCCTACACCGAGATACTGGGCAACCGGCCCGAGACCGTGGGTCGGATACAAGTTGCCGTTATATTCCCAGTGGAAATTACGTCGCCAATCACCTTCGGTGCCAAGGGCGAAGAGTGTTTCACGCAAGTCATGAATATAAGCGCACTCGCCGTGCGTCAGCCGGCCGAAAACACCCTGCCGGGCCATATTCAACACAAAAAGTTCGTTCTCACCATAGCAACAATTCTCCAGCAAAATGCAATGGCGTTGCAACCGCTCACTCGTGTCCACCAGACGCCAGCAATCATCTACCGTCAAGGCTGCGGCTACTTCAATGAAAGCATGCTTTCCCTGCGCCATCGTTCCCAGGGCCATGGGCACGTGCCAGTTCCACGGGGTCGCGATATAGACTGCATCAATATCTTCGCGAGCCACCATTTGTTCCCAGATGCTTTCCGTGCCGCTGTAAATGGCCGGACGTTTGCCGGATCTTTTCTCGCACAGATCGGCGGCTCTTTGCGCGCGATCATCGCGTAAATCACAAACCGCGACGACCTCCGAGAATTCAATTCCCTGGCAACTGCCCACATGCGTCAACCCGCGGTTGAGACCGATGACCGCTACGCGAACTTTTTCCAGGGGCGGGGTGGTGAGCGCGTTAACCGGACTTTGGCCGGCCGGCCGAGGGCGGGTTCCGCTGAAATTTGTACTCAAAGCACCTGAGCCGGTGTCGGCGGCGGCAACCTCCTTGTTGGCGGCACAACCACCACTGGTACTGGCAACGGAGGCTCCGATTCCAGCCAGCATGGAGGCTTTTAGAAAATCCCGGCGCGATGAATTTGACATTTTCATATTGCGTTTCTATCTGTGCCTTGATTCTTGAACGTTTGACCAGGGCCTGCGGCTGCTCATGACTCTTACCTGTATCAGCCTGAATTGCTTGGCGACATACCACATTTGGGTGAGACAGAAAAGTGTGAACTTGAGATGCCCGCGTAAACGAGTGTAAAACCAAGTCGTGCTCCCCATTCGGAAAGACTTAATGCCCCGGCTGAAATGCGCTTTCTCTGTGCTGGTAAATTGGAGCTGGCGCAACCAAAACTCTTGGTTTGAGGGTTAATGTCCGTTAGCGCTGGCGGGGCTGCACCAGAGTGCGTTTCGAGTGGTGGTATCACTCTCTAATTGGTTCCAGGTTTGCACCAGCATAAAGCCGACGCTGCCGTCGATGATTATGGTTAGCCCGCCTTTTTTATCGTGGTTCGTGCCGAAGGTATCGGCGTCGCTTGGCGAGCTTGAGCCGTCGTTCAAAACACCGGGGTCACCGTAAATATCCGCCTCCCAAAAGATCACCGAATCCTGTCTAAAACGAGACTGTTTGTACGTTGTTGCGTTGGCCGCATAATAACCGATAGACGCGGCATTCATGATGTAAGTGGACAATTTGTTGATGCGGTTTGGCCAGGAGGTTCGGGGTGCGTTCGTGTAATCTAAAGGACACTTGTAAACATTCATGTTGTTGATATACGGCCATAACTGTCCGCCGCCGAGAGTCTGACCGTTGATGACGCCACCGGAATAAACAATCGCCGGATTGCCACCGTTTTTAATAAAACTGTTAAACGGCGCCAATGTCGGATCCGGGGTCTCCCCGCTTCCCGGCAAGCCGGTGTAAAGCCAGCCCGGCACGGGGCTCTGCCAATTCGGAAATGGCAGATAGTCGCTGAAGTCGTTTACATACATTTCCATGGCCAGGCCAAGTTGCTTGCAATTGCCCAGGCATTGGGTTCGCAGGGCCCGGTTTTTGGCGGCTACCAGCGCTGGCAACAGCATTGCCGCCAAAATGGCAATGACCGCAATCACTACCAATAGCTCAATAAGGGTAAACGCTCCCCAAACGATCCTTCTGCGGTTAACCATGTTCTCGGTCGTTGTCCTCATAATTCATAATCCGGGATTATTGCTTCAAAATGGCTGCCTTGTTTTAACCAGACGACATGCAATCTAATCCCCTTTAAAATCGAGGTAAATACCACATTCGGGGGAGAATGCCCTTCATTGATTAATGCTCGGAATCCTCAAAAGCGCGAGTCGCGGACAGGGGCATTCAGGACCAGAAAGATCATTATGTTTTGTATCCAAAAGCTGTGCAGAAAGACTCCAATTTTGCCTGAATTGGCTCGAGGAATTCGGCGTAGCGTACCCATCGTCCAACCGCGCGACGGTACACCGGTTGCGTCACATCATGATAGGTTGGGGCAAAGAGAAACTTGCGGCGGGCGGTATCGTGTGAGTGTGACTGGCCCGGATGCCAGACTAGGCCCAGAAATTCTGTCGCCCGGCGACCCTCGGTCTCCAGATTCTCGACGACATCTTCGTAACGGGTTTCTACCCAGTCAAAACCGCCCAATTCCCGCATTCGCAGCCACACATCCATCAAATCAGCATAATGCTTGGCAGTTCGCTCGATGGTTAGAAAATTCATGTTGGTGGCATTCAACATGAGATTCAGAAAAAAGCAGCTTATAACCACGTCCCGCGGGTCGCGCAAAGCAATGATCACTTTCAATTCCGGAAATACTCGCAGCCAGTGTGGAAGTGACATCGTTGGCGACGGGTTTTTGTCCAGCAACACTTTCGCCATTGGTTCGCCCGTTACTTCGCGCAGCAAGCTTTTGACGTAACGTTGTCGTATCTGCTGGATGCGTCCGGATGCCAGTGCATTCAAGGCACGGGCCTGTATTTCGCCCGACCCCGGAGGTAGCGGAACTTGTCCAGCCACCTCTTGATTGAATGCAACCGGCTCATCGAATGCCAGCACCTCAGGATGCGCATCCAGGATTTGCTCCAATAATGTCGTGCCACTGCGGGGATGCCCGCCGAGGAATGCAACCCGATATCGACTATGAAATGGTGGCGCATCTGTTCGCCAGCGCTGGATCATCTCACGTGTCAAACTTGCCAGCAATTCGCGACGGCTTTTGTCCGCCTTATCATATTCCCGTTCCAGCAAATCAACATCGGTGAGTTGACGGATTTGCGTCTTGGCCTCAAGCAACCAGCTCATCGCTTCGCGATATTGCCCCAACTCGTCCAATACCACCCCCAAAAGATGCCTGCTGGCATATTTCACATAAGGATACTGCGGGTCATCTTTGATCAAATCGCGCAAGGCAGTTTCCGCTTCGGGGTTTTTCTTTTGCCGGTGCAAAAGAAACGCGCGAAAATATCGCGCCTGATCATCTCGCGGATGTTGGGCCAAAGATGCTTCAACCGCCGCCCACGCATCGTCGAGCCTCCGCTCCTTTTCGAACCAGACCGCCAGGCTGATGCGTGCATCCACCGAAGTCGGGTCTGAAGCGACCGCGCGCTCAAAGCACGCACGCGCATCATCCAGCTGGCGCATGCCCTGATATTGTTGTCCAATCAACACGAGCAACGAAGTGTTGCGCGGAGCCAGTTCCGCCGCTCGGCTATACGCCTGATTCGCCACAGTGAAATTCAGGTCTCCCACCGCTGCGTTGCCCATTTCAAACCATAATTCCGCCACAAGGGGAAATCGTCGGGTCAAGTCCCGGTAGCTGGCCAGGGCGGAACCGTGCCTCCCGCCGAGCAATTGCTCCTGGGCCTTGCTCCATTGAGCAACGTCGCGTGGCGAACGCTGCAACTGATTCAAATCACTCGGCATATTTCCCGCAAGTCTTTAAGATGACCGGCGGAAATGCAGCTAAAAACTTCAATAAAAAGAGCGGCCAGGAGGGCGTCCTGACCGCTCAGTAAGAGCCGCGACTAGGGTGTTTTCGCTAACTCAGGGTGTCCCTGTCAGCCGATAAAACATCGCTGGTGCCGTTGGTAGGATTGGCAACGGTGACGAAATGGGCTCGGTTGAATAGCCGGTAACCGGGGTCCAAACAGCTCCGGCACCAAGCACGGGTGAGCTGATTAATGTTCCGTACGGCCAGACAACGCTGTTGCCATATAACGCACTGTCGCTTGTGAAGTCAAAACGCACTTTCAATGCATTTGTGTCGATCAACGTATCACCGGTGGCTTCCGTTCCAATCGTGCTGATTTCGGAGGCAGTCAGGATTCGGTTGTAAATCCTGAAATCATCCATTTGGCCATCGTAGATTTTCCAGTAAGGATCGTGTGAACGTCCCAGCTCAAGCTCTTCGTTCGTCGGCCACGACCAGGCACCAGGGTTGATCCCCTGGGTATCCGCTACGCCATCAACGTAAATCTGAACCACGCCGTTCGAGGACTGGTCATAAGTTATGGCCACATGGTGCCAGTTGCCATCGCCGATGGCATCCCCGCCGATTATGGTATTATTGTAGCTCACAGTGTTGCTCGGATAGAGATTCTGGTATTCCACATATCCTGCCGTGTTGAGGGCGATAATGGCCCCGTTCGTGGTGCGGCAGTCAAATAACATGGCCGCTTCACTTCCCGGGCCGGGAAGACCGCTGAGCGGGAAGCCATAATTCACCCAGAAACATATGGTGCCATTCGTGGAATCAAAATCCGTGCTTGGTGGAATCGTGATCTGACTGTTGTTAGTCTCGACGAATTGTTCCACTCCGGTGCGGGTGACGCTGTTGAAATCGGTGCTGCTGGCGAGCCATGCTGTTTTGTTGTTCAATCCATCATGCAGAGTTCCAGCGGGCTTGGTGTCTTGAATAATGCCTCCGGCGGTGATTTGCACGCTGAACGGAGGCGAGGTGATCGCCGTATAAGGCGCCACGGAACTCCAGGTGCCGCCTATCCGCAGTTCATCCAGTAAGCCGTCCGGTCCCGTGCCGGTACTGAGGAACCCATGCGAAACCAGGCGAATTTGGTCAAAAATCACTCCCGACTCGGTTCCGGAAACGGTTGCGTTGGTTGGTTCTGCCGAAAGCGATGACGGATTGACATAGAGCCGTACCAGGGTATTTGTCGGCGTGTAGTCAAATCGATAGACCAATAGGGAATAAGTCGATGGAGGTACTGTGGACTTCTCATCCGGTGCGCCGCGCGTACCCCAACCCCAATCACTACCTTGCCAGCATTCTCCGAGGAATAGTGTGGCGTTGCCATTGTTCACCAATTCAACGCCGCCCCAGGTGGTATTGGTAAGCTGGGCAACAAAACTGATGTAAATCGTGCCATAACCAGCGCCGCCAAGCGTTGTCTGCAAATTGCGTATATCATCGTAGTCGGCGGAGCCGTATGCGGCTAATTGCAGTACGCCGCCTGTGGAGGTCAATTCACTTATGTTCGCCTGCCATGCTGTTTCCGGCGTGATCACTGAATGACCGCCATTGTATCCGGTCTCTTGAGACCAGGCGCCGCTCCACCCACCGCTGCCGCCACTTTGGCCGGCCAATTCGCCCGCGGAATAATTGAATCCTTCATAAGGTGGCGCCGACGGCAAAACAGTGAGGCTGGAAACGCTGCTGGTTGCCGCTCCGTACAAATTCGTGATGATTACTTGATATGATGCCGTATCGGAAGCCTGGAGGTTTGTCAGGTAGAGTGATG
>JBEKMT010000240.1:0-6341 GCA_050008355.1 Verrucomicrobiota bacterium | reverse complement strand
GTCATCGGATTCATCAGCCATCATGATAACCACTCCATCACCGGCGCAATGCCGCAGGCCGAACGTGATGGCACGCCCGAAACCGTGTTCGCCTTTGTTCTGCATCGGGCGCAAGGTCGGCACTTTCACTTTCAACTGTTGCAGCACCTCCCACGTCTTGTCTGTGCTGCCATCGTCCACCACCACAATCTCATGCGGGATATGGCTGAGCGTAAACTCTACGTAAAGATGTTCCACCGTAGCCGGCAACGCCTCTGCCTCGTCTCGCGCCGGGATCACCACAGAGAACAATGTCAACGGGGGCGCCGATGGGTTGGGGACTTTCATCAGGAACCGGAAATCTCCAGCCAGTTCGGATTCTGTTCCGCGTGCTTCGCAATTTCGTCCAGCACCTGCGCGAGTGGGATCTTTGGCGCCCAACTCCACGCTTTCGACGCCAACGACGAATCCAGCACCATCCAGGGAATATCAAACGGACGCGGATTGGCATCCGTCGCCACCACATGTTGACCAAAACGTGCGTCACACCAGGCAGTCAGCTGCGCCAGTGACATAGAGTTCGCGGTGCCGCCGCTGAAGTTCACTATCCGGGGCTTGTCCTTGCTGCTACATTTCATCTGCGCCAGCAATACCGGCACAAGGTCGCGGGGATGCAGGCAATCGCGCACCTGATGGCCTCCGCCGTCGAATCCGATGTATTTCAACGGCCGCCGCCGCAAGTGCGCATTGATCCAGAAGGAAAAAATCCCCTGGTCCGCCTTGCCAAATTGTCCGGCCCCGGCCAAAACCCCGCAGCGGTTGATCCAGACCGGAAAATGAAAGGTATCAGCATATTCCAGCGCAATCACTTCGCTCGCCAGTTTGCTTGAGCCGTAAAGTGAAATTGGCGGCGCGGTGGAGAAAGCTTCATTCACCCCCGCCGCCGTCAATCCCTCTGGCCATGAGGCACCGGAGTTCGGGCGAAACGCGCGTTGATGAACCTCCACGGCGAGCGCGGCGAGCGGCGGGACAGAATAAACGCGGCTGGTGCTCAACAGGATCAGCCCGGCACGATGCGCCTTGCAATATTCCAGCATGTTGACCGTACCCCAGAGATTGTGCTCCAACAGTTGACGCGAACTGGTTTTGCCGTCCACACCGGCGAGCACACTCGGATTCGCCGCCGCGTCAATAACATAGTCAACCGCCGGCAGCGTTTCAAAATCGGTCGAACTTCGGACATCGGCATGGAAAATCTTCACCCCGAGCTTCGCCAACTCGCGGCGATTGACCTCGCTGCCCGGGCGGATGAAATTATCCAGACCGAAAATCTGGACATTTTCCACCGATTCCAACAGCGCCCATGACAGCGTGCTGCCCACGAATCCACAAATGCCGGTGATCAGTAATTTCATTGGCTGTAAGCCAGCGCAGAGTGCACAAAACTAATGGTTGCTGAAAACACAATTTTCAGTTTCTAATTTGACGCCCAGCAAGCTCGTCGGCCTTAGTTTTGGCTCTTTCAGTTTAATAATCAAACTTTCTCCAGAAAATAAATCGTATCGCAGCCCCGATTCGTCATTGACAGCCGTCTCACAAAGTCGAAATGATTCAGCTGAAAAAACTAAACCTGCCGATTCCCAGAAGTATAGAATTTAATCATGTCTAGTTCCGCCGCTCCCACGCCCACAAAACACTGGCTGGATGCCTGGCACGTTAATCCCAGTGCTAATCGGGACTATGATTTTATTGACGGTCTGCGCGGAGTTGCGATTTTGATGGTGGTCGCGTGTCACCATTTCTATGTCAACCCAAAATCTGGTCCCGCCACCTTATTCGTAGGTGCCATCATTGAATCGGGTGGACAAGGGGTACAGCTTTTCTTTGCGCTTTCAGGATTCCTGATCTCGTGGCCATTTTGGAAACGAAAATTTGCGCATTCCGCGGTCGCTGTTCCTCCGGGCTACGGCCGCCGTCGTTTCTGGAAAATCTATCCTCCTCTGGCCCTTTCTTTAGTGCTTTTAACTCCTTTTTATATTTTACTGAAAGACGACTGGTCGTATCTGCCTCTTGCCGCCAAGTGGTTGGCGGGCATCCCCTTTATATTCCCAGTCATTGGCAAATTAAATCCTGTGATGTGGACTCTGGTCATTGAGGTCCAATTCTATGCAGTATTGCCATTCATTTTCCTCGCCCTAAAATGGGCCTCGCCCAAGTTATGCCTGTGGCTGGTCACCCTGGCCTTTTTATTGGTTCCACTTTCCGTACAAATCCTGGCGGGTTGGCATCCAACATTCCATCCGGATATCAATTCCTATTTCCCATCAGGGCTGGATTCGTTTTGTTTGGGTGTTCTCTTGGCCGGGCTGGATAACATGGGCGTGGTAAAAAAGTCTTGGGCAAAATTAGGAATAATTGGGGCATGTCTGTGGCCATTGGCTTCACTCGGAATGGCATGGATCGTTACCCACACAATAAACGAAAGCTTATTTATTAATCAAATTCTGGTCTGGGTCGAGAAAATCGCCTCAGCTTGCCTCTTGTGTTATATCGCCAATCCACAGCATAGCGTGGCCAGAATGTTGTGCAGTCCGGTTCTTCGATGGTTCGGGATCATCAGCTACGAATGGTATCTCATCCATCAACCCATAACGTTATGGGTACGTGACATATTTGGGCCGGCGAACGGTAGTTTTGTCAAATATGCAATCATTGTGGGAGGTTCTTTTATTTTCAGCCTCGCGGTTGCGGGTGTGGTCTATCGACACTACTCTCTTCCAATATTGAAATTCGGGCGTACAACTAAATAGTCGATTAGGCTTTTCAAATTCTGCTAGGCATTCGTCAACTCAATCAAAAGTGGCTGACTCGAACCAGTTGGATCAAATTCGTTTCAGGGACCACCCCAGTGCTTTGAATTCTTGCGAAAGCAGCAGCATTGAACAAAACTGTGGTTCGCCGCAGACCGCACAAAAGCGGCAACGATCCGCCTTTCCATTTGCGCGTTGCTGCCGCTACTGATTTACTCGCGGGATGAATCTGTTCCGAAACGGCCTAGCCCTGCTCACTCTGGTCGCTTCCCTCAATCTTGATTATAGCGTCTTGGGAGAAACAATCCCTGAAGCCACAAATTATTGGGTGCTTCAATTCCCAGGCAGTTTTAACAGCAGCAGTTCCACCCCAGCCATCGCCCCGGATGGAACCCTTTACGCGGGCACATTCCAGGGAAAACTGTTGGGCATCTCGCCGCAGGGCAGCCTCAAATGGACTTACGATGTCAATTGCGAGATCAAATCCTCCCCCGCCGTCGCTGATGACGGCACCGTTTATTTCGGGTCGCGCAATCGCAATTTTTACGCCCTGACCCCGGTGGGAAAATTGAAATGGAAGTTTCCGACTGGTGGCTGGGTAGATTCCTCGCCCGCCATTTCCCGGGACGGAGTCGTTTATTTCGGAAGTGCGGACGGAAATTTCTATGCGCTCAATCCGGATGGCTCGGAAAAATGGAAATATGCGGTCGGAGCCATCGTGGATTCGTCACCGGCTATTGCCGCGGACGGCACCATTTACTTTGGCGCTCATGATAAAAACTTCTATGCCATCAATCCCGACGGCAAGGTGCGCTGGGCCTGTTCGACCGGCGGAGCGATCGTCTCCTCGCCTGCCATCGCCACCAATGGCAACATTTATTTTTCCTCAACGGATGGCAACCTCTACGCTGTTAAACCGGATGGCACCGAACAGTGGAAGTACCGGACAGGTGGCGTCACCGAGTCGTCGCCTGTGCTGGACGACGACGGGAATGTTTACATTGGGGTGAACCTGAATGTCATCCAGACTTTTTCGCCGGATGGAAAATACCGCTGGTATTGGCCATCTCCGGTAATGGTTGACCAGAGCGTCGCCGTGGCTGAAGGGCGGATTTACTCCACCATGCCATGGCGCATGGTTTATGCCCTGCAACCCGCCGACAAAAAGCCGGTATGGCGCATCAACACTCCCGCCAACTTGAGCGCCTCGCCGGTAATTGGCGCTGACGGCACGGTCTACTTGGTATTAATTGGTGATTTACGTGCAGTGCGGCCGCCTGATGTAGCCCTGCCGACAACCAAGAGTTCTTGGCCAATGTTCCGAGCCAACGCACGCCACACCGGCCGGGTGGGTAGTTAATATGCCGCCGCCGAATCAGTGCACGGTTAACCACGTTCTGATCGCACCCACAACTCATCACCCTCACTCGTCACTAAACCTTCCCCCTGCCAGCACTTTTTCATACACCACTTTGAATTGCCGGGCAACGTCCGTCCAGGTGGCCGGTTTGGGCGGGCAGGGTAAATGCTGTGCGGCGGCATAAAATTTCTTTAATACGGCAGCCGTAGTGGCCGTTGAATTTGTCACTTGGCAAAATTCCGCCCCGCCGGGAAACGAACTATGAGCCCATGGCAAATCGCTTAACAGCAATGGGCATTCACAGGCGGCGGCTTCGAGTGCTGATAAACTTAAACTTTCCATGGTGCTCAACAGAACGAAGCCCCGCGCCTCGCGATAAATTTTGGCCAGCCGGGCGCGGTCATTGATCGGGCCTTCGTAACGAATGAATTTGGGATTCGCCTTCGCCAGTGCATAAAACTGTTGCGCATAGTCATCGTTGTCGCTGTAAGCTTTGCCAATGATCCAAAGTGGCGCTGGGGCGGCAATGGCAGCCTGGGCCAGTTCCAGAACGCGTTTGCGTTCCGTGATGGTGGCGGTACACACCAGCCATCGATCACGCGGAGCTGCTGCTGCCTGAAAAAAAACCTCCTCGACGCCATTGGGCACCACAAAGATCTTTTCAGGCGACGCATCAAATTTGTACTGCATCAAATGCTTTTCCCAGGAAGTGAGTGCGGTGAACCCGTCCGCCAGTTGGTAGGACTCCCATTGAAAAGCAGCCGCAAACCCCTGCGGCGCCAGGTTTTCGGCCCCCCAGCGAAAAATTCTTCGGGCCAGACGCTCAAAATTTGTTTGCGAACCGGCACCCGTGAGCAATTCCCCCATAACCACCCTGATCCTCTTCTGATGCGCAAAACGAATTAGCTCAGGCGGCATTCGGCCAAAATAATGAATAAGGTCGCCCGCCTGGCCTTCATCCCACCATCGCATTGGCTCGACCGCCACGCCAATTGCTTGCAATGCCGCCATCGTTTGCTGGATCTGTATGGCCTGGCCGCCGTGCGCCAGCGCAAACGGCAGACCACAATTGAACAGAACTTTCACGCGGGCAATGTGCCCACCACCCAACCGCCGGGCAATGCAATTTCCTAATTCAACCCCGGAAATCGCGGCCCGACGGCCGCGAACACGGCGGAGTTGCCCTATTTGGGTGCCACCCAAGTAATTCGTCAAGACCTAACACCTGATTGGCTCCGCGTATCTGCAGCGATTGTAGAATTCGCGGTGATTCGTGTGGATTCGTGGTTTCAAAAACGAAGTTTGGGACTTTGTATCCTCACGCCCCCCCGCCTGCGCAAACCTTAGTCCAGAAACCTAGCGTCCCCCTCGCCTCTTTGGTGAATAAAGAAATCGTGCGCATTCATGTAAATGCGCGTCCAATTTCATTTTCAAAGCCGGCATTGCCCGTTATTCTTTCCATATGAACAATGTCCGCACGCTCCTGCAAATAGGTTTGATTCAACAAGTTTGAATATTTCCACCTCATCGCTTACCGCACCGGAGCAAAATGATGACTTGCAAAAATTTCCCTTATGGACGTCCAAGCCTCAGTGAGTGACCAGGGCAATCCGTTCAAGGCCTCCGGGAACAAAGCCCGTTTGCTTGTCCGCTGCATCCAGCTTTGCTTTTTTATCATCGCGACTTTTCAATTAAACGATCCTTTCCTGACGGCTCACAATGAAAGGCAGAACCAGACCTACGATGCGGCGCGCCATGTGTTTCTGGAAGGCTGGAGCGCCGTCCTGACCCCCAAAGCGTCTTTTTCCCTGCCCGGTTATGAGACCAGACCCTTCACCGTCATGCGTCAGGAATTTCCCTTTCACGGCCTGCTCGGTTGGCCCTTCGTAAAATGGTTTGGCCATGAACGCCTGGTTGTACGGCTCATCTCTACGGTTTTCGCTCTGTTTTCCATCGAGTTCATTTATTTGATCCTGCAACGATGGTTGAACCCGGGGATCGCGGTCGTTGGCGCGGCGCTGTGGGGTCTCTCGCCACTCATCCTCCAATTCGGACAGGTACCAATGCCGGATATTTTATGCACCACCGGTATGTTGGGTGCATTCTGGTTTGCAATCAAAACGAACCTGCCCGCTTCCAGTGTCTGGTTCTTGTTTGCAATTCTGGCAAAAGTCAGCGTCATTTTTTTTGGC
>JBEKMT010000024.1:0-35545 GCA_050008355.1 Verrucomicrobiota bacterium | reverse complement strand
ACAAGGTCCGGTTGTCATCCCAGCCGTCGTCAAAGAGAAATGAATCCAGTTTGACGCCGCGCTTTACAACCAGTTCCTGCCCGATCCGGTTGATGGCGTCAAGGCTTTCCGTCTCGTTGTATTTACGCGTGTCCCAGGCGATATCGAACCAGGAGTTGTAGTGGAGAAAAGGACGATAAGGATGTGCGCGCTCGCGTTCCAGATAAGCAAGAAAGCCACGTCGCAACTGGCCGGCGGGGGTGGTGCCAAGCACACAAGTTTGCGTCAAGGATTCGCCGTCCTTGAGCACGGCATTGCGAGCGAAGCTGCATTGCACCTCTTCGTCGGGGCCGACGGCATTGCGGGCCATCGGATGTTCGTAGCCGAGGAAGAAATTGCCGGCGACCACGGGCGATCCGTCAACTTCGCCCATCGCCTTCGCCCCGGGCACCGGCTGGTCAAACAAAGTGACGGCTTTTAGCCAGACATCGCCGCCGTCTGCGCGCAGGGTCAGTTCCTCACGCATGTATGTGGCCCCGTCGCGCACACTCGCCCGCCAAACTGCGCTGAGATGATCGCTCTCATCTGAGAACTCCAAGACCAATTCCTGGCCCGGGAAATGACGCGCCGCTACGGGCGAGGCGACTTCCACGGGCAGGGCCATGGTCATTGGGCTCTTCACGAGCCTGAAGTCGGAAGCTTTGAGGGTACGACCATCACCCAGAAGCAGCTCAAAGCATTCACTGCGCATTGCCAACGAAGTGCCACCCGACTTACTTGCCAGCACGGAGGTCAATCGTCCGGCGGACAAATGCCATTGCCAGTCAATGGCGCTGTTCTCCAGATTTCCCTGGTCTTCAGCGCGGCCAACCACCGCGGAAAGCAGCACCAGGGCAAAGGTCATGAGTGTGTTTTTCATCGTAAACCGATCTTCGATTCTAAATACCAATGCGATAATGACTTAAAACAATTGCAGCGGCGCATTATGAGCAGCTTCAGCGGCCATAGACGGCCGCCAAAGGTGCGCTTCAAATTCGTGCGGTGGCATTCCACCGAATACCGCCGGCGTGCCAGGATTTTTACCTGCTTAGCCGGAAAAATTGTTGTTCGCTGCCAGCTGAAAAAATGTAAGGGCTGACCGCATTCGCCACATTTGTCCAAACACCGGACGGTGCGGGGGCAGATTGCAGCGTACTAGACCCGGTCCAAACGATGTTGATCACTCCGTTGGATTGATTGATGAAAAGCGGTCCCGCGGGCGGCGGCGAGATAACATATTCAATACCCGTTTCCACCGCTGTCTCCGGCCCACGGTCGTCCTGCAACAACAACCGCAGGGCATTGGTGCCAAAAACTTTGGTGTTGTCAGGATACAGTGCCGACAACGAAACTTGAAATTCAAATTCGTTGGTGCTCACGGATGGCGCGATGGCCCAACCCAAGCCGGAAACCGATCCGGCGTTGAAACTCCCGTTGCGCTGATCGTAACCGTAACCGGTTTCAATCATCATTTCAGAACCAAACGAAGCGCCTGCGACAAGATAACCCGTCTGCGCATTCAAATCCGTGTCAATAAACAGGTGCGAATAATAATCTGAAAACAGTGCGTAGGGCGTCGCCAGCTTGACGTGTCCGTAGAGATGATTGGTGTCATTGGCAAATTGCACCTGCAGATAATTCACCGGGTTACCGTCTGGCGCCCCCTGATAAGCCCACGGAACGCCAACCCAATCGGCAAAGGAACCGTCAATCGTGATCGCTTTGTACGTGGCCAAAGGAATCGAGCCCGGCACGACGGTGATGGAGACAAGGTTCGTATCCTCATGCGGCGGGGTGCAGTCATCCTGTGCCCGGACGGCAAAGGCGTAGGCTGTGCCGTTTTGCAATCCGGTCACCGTAAAACAATATGGATAAATGCCCGGCCCGGTTCCGGCCGGATAGTTGTAATTCGCTGGAATCCCAGGCGACGCCTGGGGAATTTCCGTGGCGGTTGAAAAATCGAGAGTCCCGCCAGGTGAATAGTAAAGGTTGTAGCGAACCGGGCCAGTTTGATCGTGGGCAACATCCCAAGACACGGTCGCTGTCCCATTGCTGGCGACCACTTCCTGTACGCCGAAGCGCGGGGCGGGAGGGGTTGGTCCAGTAGCCGCCGTGCTATCCCATACTGGCGGCTGCGAATCCACATTGGTTGCCAGCCACGCGGCAGGGTTGGTGTTTAATGCTTCGTCCAGATCAGGATTGGTCCGGTATACAGGCCAGCCCTGTATCCCCATGCACTCGACATAGTCCTGATTGACGATGGCCGGTGATGGCGGCGGGGTGTGGTCGTAGTCGACCACAAAAATATTGAATCCATCGGGACGCCCCGCCTCTGCATTCAACTTCGGAGCAAAATCATATTTATTGTCGGGAAACGAAGGCGAAACGTCATTGGTAGACGAATCACTGTAATAGCTCTCGAACATCTCCATATCAATGTAGGGCCGGATAGTATAAGGATAGGTTTTCAGGTTCGGGTCATAAAAGAATAGACCGCGATTGGCCATGAGCAGTTTACCAGGATAGTTAGTGTGAATGCGTTCGATAAGCCCCTGCATCCCGGGAGACGTCCATTCATAGGGTGTGCCCCACGCATCGGGAGCGGCGGTATCCAACGTGTCCAGAAACACGCCGTCGCAGTTCAGCGAGTTTCCGTAGTCCTTGCTCAGGATTTCCTGCAAACCGGACTGACCGTTCGTGGCGATGGTCATTGTTTGAATCACATTCCACCATGCGGGCGCTCCGGCGTTCACGTAATAGCTGCCGAAGGCGGCATCTTCGTCTGGTTTACCGGTTTGGTTGCTCTTTGAATTTAGATAGTACGATGCGTAATTGGTACCGCCAGCCGAGGGAAGACCCAAAGCGTTGGTCACGTCGGAGAGCGGATCGGTGTCCACAGTCCGCGGATCCACCCGAGGCCCCATTCCATCGCCGACAAACGGCGCACCCGCGCGATCATCTTCGCCAATCGAGAGATATGCCAGGACCTTCACGTCGTCGGGGGTGCCGGCGAGGTTATCCTTGCCTCGCTTGATGGTCGCGATGTCATTGGAGGTAATATTGCTTGCGGGATGGACGATGACGAGGTGATAGTTGGTTCGCGCGTAGTTCACCATTCCAGATGTCCAGTTCCCGTAGTAGATGAGATATGGCTGCGTGGTGTTGAATTCAGGCAAGGCCCCGTTGGCACCGGCCTGTGCCGAAGACGCCGGCAAAAATGACAAGCCAAGAACAAAAGACAAAACGGCCCCAATCCGGGGACTTTTTTGGCACTTTGACAATGGCATAATTTAGCGTGAAGCTTTCAGGGGAATCTTTAACAACGTCGAAACTTTTGTCCCTAAAAATCGCTTGAAGGTTTACTTCGGAATAATCACCTTGGGGCAGGTATGGTTCCCGGAATGGTCCAGCCGGCATGCCAAGTGAGCGTCCACATATTTAACAACTTGGTGGAATCAACGTGCCCGTCACAAAATAAAATATTGATCGACCCGGGAATGCCAACGCTGGATGAGATTTTTAAGGGACCGGGTGCCCGGCTGCCATGGCGTGCCAGGGTGTATCTTCCCATATCCACGCTCGCGTTGCCGTTGTATAAATCAGCGGATGGACCTTGTGTTTCGGTCGGCCAGCCATCCACCCACATGGCGTCGGCCATCAGCGGCGTATTGGCTGGCATCGAAATACTCGACTGTGTGTTATATTTATATGTATTAGGAAGCCCGAGCAAGTCTGTCACGCTATAGGATCCGGTGTAAAGCCAACCGTTAAGGGCGTAACTTCCGGTATAATCCGTATTGTATGGATCCCAATTCCACGTCTGATCTCCCCGGCCATAGGTGTATTGTGGGCTGTCATCCGTCCTGGTCGTCGGATTATTAGCGACCGGGCAAACCCTGACTTGATTCACCCGGCCATCATAATCAATGAGCTCGGCCATCCAAAGGTTGGTGTTCGCGGTATATTGAAACGATCGGCCAAAGTCACCGACATACATCACCTGGGCAATACCAAGTTGCCTCAGATTGCTCAGGCACCCGGCATTCTTGGCCTTTAACTTTGCCGCGGAGAGTGCCGGCAGCAACAAGGCCGCAAGAATTGCAATAATCGCAATCACCACCAGCAACTCGATTAAAGTAAATCCACGGCAAATTCCATTCCGTTTCGAATCACCTGAGCTGATTGAAGCCGGGACAAAGACTTTTAGTTTCATATTTATTTCCATTTCATCCGGGTTGCGGATGAAGCGGATACGAAGACGGTTCGCACCCGCTGTTCCATTTCCAGTTTACTGCAGCAACCGGAAAAACTGATTGGTACTCGACAACGGCAAAATATACGGACTCGTCGCCGAGGTCAGGCTGGTCCACGAGCTGCCGAGTAACGAGGATGAGACCTGTAGTGTGCCGGGCGGATTCCACACGACCGCGGCCTGGCCATTTTTCAGATTAAAGATCGCCAGATTCCCGAGCGGCAAAGCAGCCACAGAAGCGGGAGTGGCGTTCGTATAAGTAAACACACCGCCGCCCGGGGGCACGGTATTTTCCAACACAAAACTCGGGGTCTGCCCTTCAAAGAGGAAATCAATGACATTCGTGGTGAAAACCGGCGTATCGTATTCCCCAAAAGTGGCGGCCTTAGAAACCTCAAATTCAAAGTTCGTTCCGGGTGCAGCCGGCAGACACAACCAACCCAGGTTGTTGATACCATAACCATCATTGAAATTGCCGTTTACCTCCTGATAGCCATCACCGCTCTGGATCAACATGTCCGACCCGATTGCACTATAGCCGGTGCTCGGATTATTGTCGGTGTCGAAAAACATGTTCGCATAATCCGGGAACTCACCGGCACCAGGATTAATGTCCGTCCACAGCGTGACGTAAAAATAATAGTAATTGGCGTCATCATACACATAGATGGTGTCAAAATCAGCCGCGTTGGTGTTTCCGCTGGGGCCGCTGGAGACGTAAATCGGCGTAAGGCCGATCCAGTCATTAAATGTTCCATCGATTGTGATATCGCGGGCAAATTGAGCGGTGATATGGGCCACGTTACCAAACAAGTCCTTCACCCCATTGACGGAGAGGGTATAAGCCGTCCCGAAATTGAGGCCAACCCCAGTGGTCAAAATGACCTGAGAGGAATTGTTCGGGTTTTGAGCTGCGGCGGACACGGTCACACCACCGCTGACGGAATAGTCGGCGGCGATACCGGCGGTCACGGGATCAACCGGTTCGGCGAAAGTTATGGTAATCTGGTTGGCTGATCCGGCAATAGAGATGATGTTCGGCGGGATGATATTCGGCAAAACCGTGAGGCTCACGACGCTGCTGTTGGTAGTCAACGCAGGATTGCTGACAGTAACCTGGTACGTCCCGGCGTTGGTCGCCTGACTTGAGGCAATCGTGTAAGTGCTGTTGGTCGCCCCGGCGATGGAAGCGCCATCGAAAAGCCATTGGTATTCAATCACTGGCGTGCCCGTAACCGTGATACCGAAAGAGGCCGGCTGGCCGGCCATGGCCACCTGGTCAACCGGCTGGGCCGTGATACTGACCGGAACGTTGCTCACGGTCAGCAAGGCCGCTGGCGTGGTCGCACTGGAAAACGAATTGCTGACTTGGAGCGAGTAAGTTCCAGCGTGGTTGGTCAGAACGAGCGGAATGGTGTAAGTCGCGCTATTCGCCCCGGCAATTGCATTAGTTCCGTCAAAAAACCATTGATATGCCAGGGGGCCGCTGCCGAGGATGTCGGAGGTGAAGGTGACCGGTTGACCCGCAAAAACCGCCTGACTGACGGGCTGGTTGGTATCCACAACCAGAACCGGATATTGCGCCGCTGCGGTCAGGGACAACCCGAACACCAGATCCGCGCTGCTATTTGTCGCCTGATGAGCCTCGACTTCCATTATGTTATCGCCGAACTGCAAAGTCCCGCCATCAACGCCGAAAACGTCGGTCTTTCCCACCGGCGAATTAGTGGTTGCCGCCGGTGTGGCGTAGGTAATTGTTCCGGACGGCATGCGCACACTGCCCACTTCGCTCCCGTTCAAGTAATAGATGGCACCGTCGCTAAGATAGTTAGTCACCACGAAGGCGACATTCGCGGTGTTGTTTGTCCACTGGAAATGAGTGCGGAAATAGTATGTATTCGGGCCGCTGGTGAGCGGGGTCTGGATCGGCGGGTAAGACGCCGGATAAGGTGTATAACCGAATAAGCCATCTCCTGTGGTCCAGTCGCCGTTTGTATCATCATAACTCTGGCCCAACCAGTTTGTACCAAGGTCCGTTCCCGAGCTGTTGACCTCCCAGGAAGAATTCGTGAGCGTGATCAGAGGAATATTAGTGGCCAGGGCAACCGGCGGTGTGGCAAAAGTGTAAACTAATCCACCTGAAGGCGGAGCAAATTCGGAGTTGGCGTAGCTGGTATCGTCACCTTCAAGCAAGATGGCTATGGTGTTCGTGGTAAATACAGCCGTGCCATCCGAGGCGTAGGTCGCGCCCAACGAAATAGACAGTTCGAAATCCGTGCTGTCCGGCGAACCTGCGATATTCCAACCCAGTCCATTGATAACTCCCTCATTAAAGCCCCCGTTTTTTTCCTGATAACCGCCACCCCACTGGATCAGCATTTCGGAACCAATTCCACCGACGTGATACCCCGTCGCAGCATTGTCGTCCGCATCGATGAAGATGTTATCATACGAATTGGCAAACGCATCGGGACGCGGGGAATAGAGGGTAAAACGAATGTAGAGATTCGTTTGATCGTTGGCGATATAGACGTCGTCATATTCGATGGCATTCGTGGCTCCCATCGCGGCGGTGTAAGCGAGCGGCACCCCGGTCCAATCGCCGAAGGAACCGTCCACCGTGATATGCTTGAAAGTTCCTGGCACGGCGACTTGGGCGAGTGCGTTCAAGCCGCAGATACACACCGCCGCCAGGGTCAAGGCCAGACAACGAATAGTTTTGTTTATCATATTTTTATCTTTTTCAGGTTTTAAATCAAACAGGCAGAATTAAATCGGTTTGTCCCTGTCGTCCGCCAACCTTGAAAAAATCCCCCCTTTAACAACTCAATGAGTTTTGGCCACAGGCCAAAGGCTAACTGAGGATATGGATTCTTCCCATTATTGGCGATGCAAATGTTTTCAACTTGAGCCGTAACCATACCCCGTGGTCCTGTGAGTCCACGGCTCGATTTAAATTCTGGTGTATGGTCAGTTTTCATATGCTTGGAGTTTCGGCTTTCAATCGCTACCTTTCGTCAATTCTGGTTTTATTTTTAATTTTGTCTTGTCGGCTGAATGAGTGACACCCGGAATCTCCGGCGGATTGCGCCCGGCGCAAACGCCGAAACGGCTTGTATTCTCTATCGTTTCGCCGTTTGTTGCAGGGCGCCCGGCAACCCGTCGCGGTTGAACGACTGCACCAGATTCACCTCGTTGGTCCAGTAGGACGGCAATGCTTTATACGGATTGGGCAGTGTGTCGTCGGTGATGCAAATCCAGCCTGCATGGCGGCTTACAGCGAGCTTAACATAATTCGTCATGGTCGTCCCTGTCGTCACGTTGTAAGGCAGATGCACAAATTGCCGGGCAGAATACCTGACCACCCATTGGGAGGGGGTAAAGTTTACATAATTGGTGCTGTTGTCCTCGAAGATCATGAGACTGTCATCCGTTGGCCGGGTTATATAATCCTCCGTAGTATTGCAGCCGGGGTTGCCGGTGACGGTATAATTCGCGCCTTTGGATTTGATATACTGGTACAGGGAGGCGTAGTAATCGAGGTGGTCCTTGTTTTCGTCATTGGTCATTTCGTCGACGAAAAATCCATCCAGTGCATAAAAAGAAAGGTAACGGTCGATTTCGTTTTCCACTTCCGGCAGAGGGCGATCGCCATAAGCAGTGTGGACATAGCCGATGACTTTACCACCCGCGTGATGCAGTTTTGACAAGGCGCGGACGTAAGATTTATCTCTGGATTGGCCTGGACCGCTGGCCGGGTTCATGATGACGATCAAGGGAACGTGGGTCGCGGCGGCATCCAAATCTTTCCAATAACCGTTGGCGGAGGGATAAAAGTAAGCCGGCACCATGATGCCGAGCGGAGCGGAATGGGCTGTAAGAATTGCCAGCAGCGATACGAGAAAGGCGTGGGCGTGCCACCGTGGTTTATACATGAGCCAACATCTAACCTATCCGGCCATCAGTGTCGTGTCGGCTGATTGAGTGACATTACTTGTAAGGCGTCGCCGGCTGAAGATATTTGGCCACCGCTTGGGACCGGGAATGCACGTGCATTTTTTCGTAAATCCGCCGGATATAAGTGCGCACAGTATCGAAACTGAGACCCAATTGATCGGCGATTTCCTTGATAAGATAACCCTTGGCCAACAAATCCAGCACTTCTTTTTCCCGCGCGGAGAGATCTTCCGAATCACCGGCCGGTTTGTTGCTTTGAAAAAACTGGACCACCTTGCGTGCAATCTGGCTGCTCATGGGCGCGCCGCCGTGATGGGCATCCCGAATAGCGCTCAATAGTTCCGCCGAGGGCCGGTGTTTGAGCAGGTAACCGATCGCGCCAGCGGTCAAGGCCTTGAAAATCCGCTCCGGATTTTCATAAACCGTCAGCATCACGACGCGGATTTCCGGATTGGTCTCCTTCAATTTTCTGACGCATTCAATGCCATCAATACCGGGAAGGTTTATATCCATCAACGCGACTTCCGGTGGATTTTTTGGAATTTCCTGCAACGCAGACTCCCCGTTTGCATAAGAGCCCAGGCAACGAAAATCCCTTGTGCGCCCGAGCAGACGCACCAAGCCTTCGCCCAGGTTGGGATCGTCCTCCACTATGGAAACAGTTATGGGCACTTTGTCACAATATCGTCCGCCACCATCAAACTTGCAATGACCCAGCATGAGGCCGCAATCAAAAAATTGAAAGCCGACAAAATGAGTGACAAAGGACAAGGCGGGCTTTCGCGCGCGGCAACGGGATCACGAGTCGCGCAGCGGCATGGTCAATTCGACTTGAGTTCCCCGGCCAACCTGACTCTTCAGTCGTAATTCGCCGCCGATATTTTTCAATCGTTTGCGCATGTTCACGAGGCCATCCTTTCCCAAATTCAGGTCGGCGTTTTGCACTTCCGGGTTAGCCTCGCTGTCGGGAGCTGCGACCAGACGGAATCCGGCACCGTTGTCCCGGATGCTCAGGGTGAAGCGATCCGGTTCAATGGTGACTTGAATCCAGACTTCGGTCGCATTGGCGTGTTTGACAATGTTGTTTAATGTCTCTTTCAGGACCATGAAGAGGTTGTGGCGGATATCGGCGGTCAGGGGAACATTCGGCAATTGCGCCGGCACATCGAGGCGGCAGCGGATTTTGGCCAATTGCAAATATTCCTGAGCAAAATTGCAGGCATAAGTCACAAAACTGTCGAGCGTGTCATTCTGGAGATTCATGGCCCATACGATTTCATCCAGCGATTGGGTCAACGCACGGGCCTTGTCTGTGATCCTGCGCACATCCGATTGAACGGCATCGGCGGAGATTTCGGAGTTCTGGGCCAATTCGCTGAGGATCACAATTTCGGTCAAACCGGAGCCCAGATCATCGTGGATGTCGTTGGCAATGCGGCCGCGCTCAGCTTCGACCGCGCGTTCACGTTCGACATACTCAATGCGTCGCTGCAGCTTTTGTTTCACCACATAACGAACCGAGCCGGCCACGCTCCCCAGCGTCGTCAACACGACCAGAGCCATAAACCACTTGGTCTGCCAGAAATAAGGCAGTACCGTGACCGCCAAAACTGCTCCGGTGTCATTCCACACTCCATCATTGTTACAGGCGATGACATCGAACTGATAATTTCCAGGCAGCAGGCGGCTGTATTCAGCGGTACGCTTTTCACCAGCGTCCTCCCACCGGTTTTCCAGACCTTCCAATTTATACTTGAAGCGTACTTTTTTGGGAGCCGTCAGGCTCAGGGCAGTGTACTGAAAATCCAGGCGCTGCCCCCCGGGTGGAATTTGCACGGTGACCGTCAAATCGTTGGAACTCACCAAACCGGACCTCGGCCACAAGGTGGTTTTATCCAGGGTCAAACTTTCGATGGCCACGGGCGGCGCCAAAGAATTTCTGGCGACATTTTCCGGGTTCACGATGGCGAAACCTTTGACCGTGGGGAACCACAGTCGTCCGTCGTCGGAATGAAAACCCGAAGGCTGAAAACCGCCGACACATTCCACACTCGGCAGGCCATCTGACTTGTCATAACTCACACAGGCGATCTGAATATCGTTGACGGTGGAGGCGGCCAGGTCTTGTTTGCTGACTTTGAAAACTCCGCCATAGGATCCCAGCCATAAGTTACCTTCGTTATCTTCGAGGATCTGGCAGATGACATCGTTGACCAATCCGTTCTTGACGGTCCAGGTTTTGATTTTGCCATTCTGCCACCGGCTCAGCCCGCCACCGCAAGTCCCAATCCATAACGTACCGTCGTCATCAGGATGCAAAGACCAGATGGCTTCATTGGCCAAGCCATCTTTTTGGCCGTAATGCAGACAACGTCCATTTTGGAGGCAATAAAGACCTTCATTTTCGGTCCCGACCCAAAAATTACCCGCATGATCCCGAACCATAACACGCACGTCCATACTGGAAGACGCACCTGGAATCGTGACGGGTGTTCGCTCATTTCCGTGAAGTTTCGTAACCGCGCCGAGCGCCTGCTGTCCGAGCCATAAGTTATCCTGCGGGTCGCTGTAAATCGCCAGCACCTCCCAGCCAATGGTTACCCCGTCGGACAATCCGGTGAAATGATCATGCTCGCGTTTGTACAAACCATCCCAGGTTCCCAGCCAAATGGTTCCTTGAGGATCCTGGACCACGGACCAGACCTGGCCGTTCATCAATCCCTGATCCGAGCCGTAATGTTTGATCCCGTCACCACTCATGTGGTCCAGGCCGGCGCCATTGAAGCCGATCCAATAACTGCCATCATTCGCTTCGCACATGGACATTACTTGATCGGAGGACAGGCCCTGGCGGACACCCATGGTTTGGAAGATGGCCGGTTTGAGCCGGCACAATCCCCCGCTCTCCATGCCTGCCCAGATGTTTCCTTCACGATCCTCGGTCACGCAGCGCACAAAGTTATTCGGCAAGCCATCTTTAGTGGTGAGATGAAGCACCGACCCGTCGGAATCGTAGCGAAACAAGCCATCGCCGAGGGTTGCCACCCAGAGCCGGTTCCGGCTATCTTCGTAGAGCCAGTAGACCGGTGAATTGGTCCACGCGTATTCCCCCAGGGTTTTTACCCAATGCCCCGATTCAAATTCGCGCAACTGATGGTTCCCCGCGACCCAGATTCCTCCGGTGCGGCTCCGGGCGAGGAATTCCACTTCAAAGTTTTGCTCATTCGTCTGGTTGTAGGCGATTTGGAATTTCCCGTTTTGCCACAAGGCCAATTCCTTTTCGGTCCCCACCCAAACACGTCCCAATTGATCGCTGGCCACGGCGTCAGGGCGAATACCACTGAGATTCCAGTTGGCTGAAGGCACCGCGAATTGATTGTCCGCCAGATGGGTCAACTGCCACTCGCAAGAGACCGTCCACAACCCGCCTTCGGCATCATCGCAAAACATCCGGGCATAGTTAAAGGCGGTACCTTTGCCGGGCATATCGAAAGAGGTGAATTGACCGTTCTGAAAGCAGACCAGGTCACCTTGTTCGGCGCCGATCCACAGGCGGTTAAGACGATCCACACACAATTGGACGATCCGGTTGTTTTTGATGGCGGGTACATTGTCTTGGTTGAAAACCTTGAAACTGACACCGTCAAATCGCACCAGGCCGTTTTGCGTTCCCAGCCATAAATAACCGTCGCCGGTCTGGGCAATCGAAGTCACTGTGCCTTGGGGCAAGCCTTCGTCGGTTGTCCACACGTCCACCTGATAGCCGGCCTGGACGGTCGAAGTCGGCCACAAAACCGTGAACAACAGCAGCCGGCAGAATGACCTTTGCTGAAGTCCGGACATTAGCCATTTCATGAAGTCAACTGCTGGTGATGAGTTTGACTGACGCACAAATACGCAGTGGTGTTACCATAGTCCAAAGCCTGAGGCAAGTGATCGGCCCCATGGATGAAATGCGCCACGGCTTGTTGCGGGCGAAAAACATTGACCAGCGCCGGTCAGAAATCCGATAAATGGAGGCTGATTGAAACATGCTGTTAAGCTGGTCCTTCTGGGCGTGCTGGGTTTATACACCGCTGGTTGCGGGACATTCGTGGCCCACTCAATCGCCTGCGCACCAAACCGGTATCCCAGCTGGTTTGCGTCAGAGGCTCCGGTGATGCTGGAGTTTAATCCGAAGCTGCTGACCAATTTCACCGCGCACTTTGTGGACATCGGCCCTCCTCCGGCCCGGCTGTGTTATCGGATCATCGAACCGGCGGATTACCAGGTGCAAGTGACCTCCTCCAACTGGTTGGAAGATGACCAAAGAAAATTCCTTTTTACTTTCAAAGCGGAGCTGCCCGCGGTTTCGACGAATCAATTTTCGCCAAGTTCGACCGCGCGTGGGACGGTGATTTTGCTGCATGGTTATGGACTAGCACAGTTCTCCATGTTGCCGTGGGCCTTATGCCTGGCACAGAACGGCTGGCGCTGTGTGCTGGTTGACCTGCGTGGTCATGGCAAATCCACGGGACAGCGAATTTATTTTGGCTGCCGTGAGACAAACGACCTGAGTGAGCTGCTCGATGAATTGAGGCGTGACAACCAATGCAAAGGAGCGGTGGAGGTGGTTGGCGAATCTTATGGCGCAGCCCTGGCATTGCGCTGGAAGACGATGGATTCGCGCGTTCACGCGGTTGTAGCCATCGCACCTTATGCCAGCCTGTCCAATTCGGTCATGAACATTCGTAACGATTATGCCAACTGGATGCCGAGATTCGTGTTGAAGTCGGGATTAAAACAATTGCCATGCCTGCTCCAAGTCTCGCCCGGTGAACTCGACACCACGACGGTCTTGAAACGGAAGCCGGTCGAGGCGTTTTTTGTGGCCGGCGGGGAGGACGAAATTGCGCCGGCAAAGGATGTTCAAGCGTTAGTTTCCCTGGCTTCGCCTCACAGCAAACTCATGGTGGTGCCGAATGCGACTCATGAGGCTTTGACTTATTATTTCAGCGATCTCCTGCCACCGGTTCTGTCGTGGTTAGCCGCGGAAAAATGACCATCCGCAGTGGCCGTGGGCAGTTGAGCCATTATTTGGGATTCACCCATTTCCAGTCGCGGATTTCCGGCATGTCCTGGCCGTATTTGGAGATGTATTCTTTGTGTTCGACTAATTTGTCCTTGAGTTGCTGCTTAAGATAGGTGCCCTTGCTGCCCGTCTGAGGCAGACGATCAATCGTGTCCATGACAAGATGAAAACGATCCAATTCATTCATCACAGTCATGTCGAAGGGCGTGGTGATCGTTCCTTCCTCCTTGTAGCCTCGCACGTGAATGTTGTGGTGATTAGTGCGGCGATAGGTCAGGCGGTGAATCAGCCAGGGATAAGCGTGAAAGGCGAAAATGACAGGCCGATCCTTCGTAAAGAGTTCGTCAAATTCCGTATCGCTCAAACCATGCGGATGCTCGGTTTTGGGTTGCAATCGCATCAAGTCAACGACATTGATCACCCGGATTCTAAGGTCGGGCAAATGATGGCGCAGGATGACAACGGCGGCGAGCGTCTCCAGCGTTGGGACATCGCCGCAGCAGGCCATGACCACGTCAGGCATGACGTCCTGGTCGTTGCTCGCCCACTGCCAGATCCCGATGCCCTCGGTGCAATGCTTGACGGCGGCCTCCATGCCCAGCCATTGCGGCGCGGGATGTTTGCCGGCGATGACGACATTGACATAATGTCGACTGCGCAAGCAGTGATCCATTACTGACAACAAGCAATTCGCATCGGGCGGCAGATAAACCCGGACCACCTCGGCCTTCTTATTTACGACGTGATCAATGAAGCCCGGGTCTTGATGGGTAAAACCGTTGTGATCCTGACGCCACACGTGCGACGCGAGCAAATAATTAAGCGAGGCGATCGGGCGGCGCCAAGGCAAATGCGAGGTGATCTTCAGCCACTTGGCGTGCTGATTGAACATTGAATCCACAATGTGAATGAAGGCTTCATAACAATTGAAAAGCCCGTGGCGTCCGGTGAGCAAATACCCCTCCAGCCAGCCTTCGCATTGATGTTCACTGAGCATTTCCATCACCCGGCCCGCTGGTGCGAGAGACTCGTCATTCGGCAAGCTCGCGGCATTCCATTGGCGGTTGGTGGTTTCAAAGACGGCTTCCAACCCGTTGGAGAGAGTTTCATCCGGACCAAAGATACGGAAGTTTTGCTGCGTCTGATTCATCTTGGTGACGTCGCGGAGAAATTTTCCCAGCACATGAGTATCCCCGATACCACGAACACCTGGCAAGGTCACATCGACGGCATAATTGCGGAAATCCGGCATGCGCAGGTCGCGAAGAAGGAGACCACCGTTGGCATGCGGATTTGCGCCCATGCGCTGGTTGCCCTGCGGCGCCAGTTCGGCCAGTTCAGGTTTGAGACGACCCTGTTCATTGAAGAGTTCATCCGGGCGGTAGCTTTTCAGCCAGTCCTCCAACAGAGCAAGATGTTCCGGATGCACGGCTGGGTCGGAGAGCGGCACCTGATGCGAACGGAACGTGCCTTCAATCTGTCGGCCATCAACAATTTTGGGCCCGGTCCAGCCTTTGGGTGAGTTCAAGACGATCATCGGCCAGCGCGGACGTTCCTTGGCGCCATGCAGCCGGGCGTCCTCCTGGATCTTCTTGATCTGTTCCACCGCGATATCCAAGGTTGCGGCCATGGCCTCGTGCATGAGTGCCGGTTCATGACCTTCGACGAAGTAGGGCGTCCAACCGTAGCCACGAAACAATTGTTCCAGTTCTTCACGGGTGATGCGGGCCAACAAGGTCGGGTTGGAAATCTTGTAACCGTTGAGGTGCAGAATCGGCAACACTGCGCCGTCACTGGCCGGGTTTAAGAATTTATTGGAATGCCACGCGGTGGCCAGCGGGCCGGTTTCCGCCTCGCCATCGCCGACGACACAGGCGACGATCAGGTCGGGGTTATCGAACACCGCACCGAAGGAATGACTCAGCGAGTAGCCCAGTTCGCCGCCTTCGTGCAATGAGCCGGGCGTTTCCGGCGAAGCATGGCTGGGAATGCCACCTGGGAAGGAGAATTGGACAAAGAGCTTCCGCAGGCCGACCTCATCCTGACTGATGTCGGGGTACACTTCGCTGTAGGTGCCCTCGAGATATGTGTTGCCCACCACCGCCGGCCCGCCATGGCCGGGGCCGGAAACGTAAATCATATTCAAATCGTATTTTTTGATGACCCGATTCAAATGCGCATAAATAAAGTTTTGCCCGGGTGTGGTGCCCCAGTGTCCCAGCAGCATATGTTTCACATCCGCAAGGATCAGCGGACGCTTGAGCAACGGATTGTCGTAAAGATAAATCTGGCCAACTGACAGATAGTTGGCGGCGCGCCAGTAAGCATCGATTTTTCTTAGCAGGTCTTGCGATAATGTTTTGCCCGGTTCGGTAACAGATGATGCGTTCATAATTTCTCCTTTCAAATTTTTAACGCCAAGACGCGGCAGACAGTCCGGGCAATAATCCACTCCTCGTCGGTGCGGATGACGCGCACGGTTGCCTGACTGCCATTGACAGAAATCACTGGTGCGCCGGCGGCGTTTCCTTCGGGGTCCAGTTTGATGCCCAGGAACTCGAGATCGCGACAGATGCGTGTCCGGACTTCTGAGGCGTTTTCACCAATGCCGCCTGCAAACACCAACGTATCCAATCCACCCAAGGCTCCGGACATCGCGGCAATCCACTTTCTGGTATGATAGCAGAAAAATTCAATGGCCTCGGCGGCGCGGATATCCTTGGTTTCGTTCGACTGTAGTTCATGCATATCGGAACTTGTCTCGGAAATGCCGAGCAGACCGGACTCATGATTGATCATGTGGTGAAATTGTCTGGCCGTCACTTGCTCAACGCGCGAGAGGTACCAACTGAGACCGGGATCAAGGTCGCCGGAGCGTGTGCTCATCGGTAACCCGGCGGTCGGCGTAAAACTCATGCTGGTATCGATGCTTTTGCCGCCGCGAACTGCGGTGACGCTCGCGCCGTTGCCCAAATGCGCCAGAATCACGCGACCCTGTGCCGCCTCAACTCCTGCCAGGCGGGCAAGTTCCACCATCAAATATTCACAGGATAATCCGTGAAAACCGTAGCGTCGAACGCCCTTGGCTTCGTAACGACGAGGAATGGGCAGTAAGCGTGCCACACGCGGCAGGTCATGATGAAATGCGGTGTCGAAACAGGCGAACTGCCGGAGGTTGGGGAAACGGCTATGAAACGCGGAGGTCAGCAGAATTTCTTCCGGGAGATGCTCGGGGTCGAACGGACTGAGTTGGCGCAGCTCTTCAACCATCTCCGGTGTGATGAGCTGTGGTTGCCAATACTTTGGACCGCCGTGCACCACGCGATGGCCTACGGCCGCCAGCATGGCGGGGTCAAATCGTTCCTGAATCCAATCCATCAAAACATTTACGGCCGCCGTGTGGTCCGGCGCGTTCACCGCGCGCGAAAAACCTTGCTCCGGACTTTTGTCCTTTACCGTGAATTGGGCATCCGGCAACCCGATGCGTTCTATCTTGCCCTCCAAAACACGGGGCAGATCCGGGCCGGCTTCAAACAAAGCGAATTTGATGCTCGATGAACCGCCGTTAATCGTCAGGACACAGGGCTGAGCTGGTTTGGTAGTCGTATTCGTGGTCATGCCATTGCCTCCGCTGCGAACTTAATCAGCAGAAGCATTGTCGCCGACCTTCGTCGGGCGAGTACAGGATAAATTTGACAGTCACAGTCAAGATCACTCGGGGTTTCCGGTTTGCAGATCAGCTTTCGCTGGCCATCATTTCGACTGAAATTGGGTTCGTTTTTTCGTATTCTGGTCGTCTGGACATGGGTTGAGGTTCAGACAGAATTAATTGAATTGGAATTGCGTTCTGGCCGCAGAGACTCATTTTCCGGTTGAAGTTTGGGTTCGTTTTTTCATTTGCACTTTTTCTGGAAAGGGATTCGGCAAGGCTTCCGTCATCAACCGGCTACGGCGCAACGAGTCGGTGCGACATATTGTCGCGATCTGGGATTCATTGTTCTCGGTTTGCAGTTTGGGGCTCCCCGGCGAGGGGGAGGAGGAGCATGAGAAAAAGTATGAGTTTGGGTTCGTTTTTTAAGAATGCCAGTAAACATTCGTGATGGTGGGTTCGTTTGCCGGAATTGGTGATTTTAGGCACTGACCGGAGGACGTTGAAGGTGACACGTTGGAGGACCGAAATTGGGTTCGTTTTTTCGTTCTCACATTTTTTGGAGATTCCATGGAAGACGGACCTCCTGTTGCGCGCGCCGCAACAAAATCCGGGAACGACGGTTTTCTTGAACAGAGCAAAGGCAACGAAGATTTGAAACTGGCAACGTCAAAACGCAACTTGTATTTCAAGTCCTTGAGAAGGGGGTTGTTTGGATGCGTGCTTTGCATTTTCCACGACCTTAGCAGAGCGGGTAAAAAAGAAAACGGGACCGTCCCGTATTTTGTTAAAATCTGAAGTTAGTAGCGAGGAGTTGGACTCTCGTTATTGAACCGCGAAGTATGCGAAAAGGATGTTTTGAAACCATGCGTGAATGATTCCCTTGGTTTCAAAATAGAAACGCCAAGACACAGAAGATTGTCGAGGCTGACAAGTGCATGCCCGTCTCCAACTTGGACGGCATGGCGCGCGGACTCAACACCGATGGCGAAGGAAACACCTCGGCGCCGATTTTCATCTTCACACAGCTTGCGAACGGCTCCTGGTGGCGGGAACTCGTCTGGCCGCGTCATGGTAGATTCTTCGCTGACCTGCCACCCCAGTCTTCCGGCAAAACATCAGCCACGGACTGGGTGAAGGTCCAACGATGTCCGCCGAGGTCTT
Source organism: Verrucomicrobiota bacterium (assembly GCA_050008355.1). GTDB lineage: Bacteria > Verrucomicrobiota > Verrucomicrobiia > Limisphaerales > UBA11358 > UBA11358. The sequence continues at coordinate 17,434 of JBEKMT010000024.1, read as the reverse complement.
CGACCGTGAACTGGCGCTCCCCAAACGGGTGAGTTTCAGGCGCGGAGAAGATACGTGCATTGCACCGCCTGATACGTTGATAAAGGTCATCCACGTTGTCGACATGAACGCACACGGTATGAGTGAACTCATTCGAACGTGGCGCTCGAAGCATTGCCCGGTCATTCCAATTGGGTGACTGGCCAAGACGCGGAGAGGTCAGGAAAACCGAGCCAGCACCCACGGCGATCTGGGCACCGGCAGGATGGTCTTCACTTCCATAGCGAAACCGTTCTTTGAACCCGAAAGTCTCGCGCAACCACTTGATGGCTTCCCCAACATCATCATAAACGAGCGTGGGCACAACCGGCCCCGGCGCAGCTGATCGGTTCTTAATCATACGCACAATTGTCGATTAAGGTAACATCGCCAACTCGTTTACGTCCACCAGGCAATTTCGCTTCTCTATTTATCGCCAAACGACTTGCAAAGAATCAATACCGAATCTGAAGACTGAGCCATCGCCAAGCTCTGTTCGGCAAAAAGTGTAGCAATTTCCCTACTGCTCTCTAAAATATCGGGAAACGCCTTAAATTGTAGGCTGCGCGCGTGGTGGAATTGGCAGACACGCCAGACTTAGGATCTGGTTCCGTAAGGATTGGAGGTTCAAGTCCTCTCGCGCGCACCACTATTACAGGGGGAATTGATACATTTATCTCTCCTGAGACACTTCAGACACACGAAAACAACGAAGAGCGAACCCGACATGAATGATCACAAGCGAGGCCGCGGGAAAAAATTTGAATTTCATGGTTAGGAAGCCATGGTGCCTGGCAGGGCGCGGACGCCGAATTCCTTTTCGAGTTCCAGACATTTGTTGAGGTGGCGGATTCCGTCGGAAGCGCCGGCTCCGCAGAGACAAGAAGTGGCCACGCAAACTCCGTAATTTAGGGAGGCTTCAATGGAGCGTCCTTCGTGCAGTCCGTAAAGGACACCCGCGGCGAAAGCATCACCGGCACCGACCGTGCCAAGAATTCTTGATTGGGGAATTTCGAGGCTTCCCTGGGTTCGCATGCAGGAGTCGCGTCCCAGGGCGACTGCGCCTTCGGGAAAATGGATCACGACCCATTCGCGCACACCGGCACGGATCAGGATTTCGGCCGCGTTTTGCAGGGCATCGAGGTTGATCCCCCGTTCTTGGCGCACGGCAATTCCGGTCGTGCGCTCGATTTCAAATTCGTTCAGGAAGCAATAATCTACATGGGGCAGAGCGGGCAGCACGACGGTTTTAAAGCGGTCGCTGTCTTCGCTGACGAGGTCGATGCTGGTCAGACAGCCGGCGGCTTTGGCCCGCTGCAAGACCCGGGCGGCAACGGTGCCATGGGTGGAGTCCGGTTGATCCAAGCGATCAAGCAACAGCAGATAGCCCAGATGAAAAATCCTCGCCGGGTTGGATTCAAAATCGAAATGGCTATCGTCCAGGAATGCGTTGGCCCCGCGCTGATGAAAAAAGGTGCGCCGCGCTGTGGATTGAACCGTCATCACGTCGGTATAGGAAGTGTGGGCAGCAGGATGAGTGCGCAACTGGGCCGAATCGACATGGTTGCGCGCGCACTGCGCCTTGATCCATTCGCCGTCTGCATCCGCTCCAACCAGGCCGATACCGGCGAGGGGAAAATCCGCGCCCAGATTGGCGAGGTTCATGAGGACATTGAAGGCGCTGCCGCCATTGGCAATGGACTCGGAAAGGATGTTGGCGAGGGCGTCCTGTTGCGGATAGACGTCGATCAGTTTCAGCTTGTCCACAATCCAATTGCCACCTGCGAGGATGCCGGAACGGGCTTTCATGTTTATTTGTCACTGACGAGACGCACGATGGCCGGCTCATCCTCTTCCACGCCGGGGTAGCGACCGATGTTGCCATTCACAAAAAAGTTGTCGCGCAGATCATCATTGGCGGAGGATACCTCGCCGATGATGCACTCTTCCGTAAGCGGATGGAACTCGTGATAAATTCCGGGAACCAGGGTGACCCGGGAGCCAGCCGCCAATTCAAGGACCTGCGCAGAATTTGCTTCATACGGTTCATGATCCACGGGAATAATGAAACGGTCGCCCTGGCTAGCGCGGCGGCCATGGCTTGATTGGGGTGCGGAGGCCCAAACCTGAACCGCCAGTTTTCCCCAGCGGCAGATGATATCCTCCTTTTTCTTATGATGACAGTGGGCGGGGGTTGTCATGCCCTTTCGCGCGTACATTAGCTTTTCGCAATACTCCGGTTCTTCCGCCAAGTTGACCAGCACCAGGCCGTAGAGTTGCCAGTCACCGAGTCCGAAATCGGTGACGTCCCAGCGCGGTTTCGGCGGCAGCGCCCAACCATGATCGCTAAAACAGGTTTGGGCCAGGCGAATCAGGCGGTTGATGGCGCTACGTTTCATGAGCGGGAGCTAATCAAGATGGACGACAGAATTTCCGGCCTGAGAGCGGAGGGCTGCGGCAAACAGCTCATGGCTTGAGACCGCTTCATCCGGGGTGACACAGCCAAACCGGCCCTCGAGTTTGCCGGCGCGCTCGGCCAAAAAGGCGGCCCACATTTGAAGAAAGCAATCCGGAAAACCGGGTTCGAAAATACCACCGGTGATTGAGGGGAACGGACCATGAAAACCGAGATCGGTGCGCAGCCAGCTTTGTTCCTTGCCGCGCTGAAAAGTCCAGAGAGTCTTCGGCTCCTTCGTGCTGTATTTCACCCCTCCGTCCGTGCCGAAAATCTCAATAAACCAGGTGTTGGTTTCACCGGGCGCGAGACGTTTCATCTCGAGCCGCAGGGGGATCATCTGACCACCAATTTCCGATCCGGTACTCAAGGTGGCGTTATCCCAGGTATCGCAGGGAGCAAAACCGCCGGCGCCATCGGGGCGTTGCGGGTAGATTGTTTGCAACTGGGCATACACATGTTTCGGTTTCCAGCCCAGTCGCAACGGCAGATGCAAGACGTGCAAACCCAAATCGCCCATGACACCAATATCGCCGCACGTTTTCGCCTGCCGCTTCCAATTCGCCGGCTTTTCCGGATCGAGGTCGCTGCTGTGATGAAACCCGGCCCGCACTTCCAGCAACCGGCCAAAATTCCCTTCAGAAGCAATCCGAAAGGCTCGCTGGCCACCGGGCAGAAAGGGAAATTCTGAACTACAACGAACAAAGCGCCGAGAGCTTTTGGCGGCCCCGGCCAGGGCGCGGGCTGCTTTGAGGTCGATGCCGAACGGTTTTTCGGCGAACAAATCTTTCCCGGCCCGGAGTACATCGAGGCAAATCTCCTCGTGCAGATGGTGGGGCACGGCAACATAAACCACGTCCACGTCCGGGCGGGCCAATAGTTCGTGGTGACTGGCGGTAAATGTTTTAACGGTGGGCACTGATCGAAACCATTCGCGCCGGCTCTCCACGGGATCACAAATGGCCACCAACCCGGGCTGCACGGGATGATGATCCAAGACAAACCAACGGCTCAAGGCGCTGGCCACTTCCCGCCCCATCAATCCGCCACCGATGATGCCGATGCCTACCTTGACTCTCATAAATCAAACAGTTGCCGGTTGAAGAAACTTTGCGGCGGATGCAGCAGTGGCGCCGTCGTGCACAATGGCCATCAAAGCCCTGGTCATTCCTGCGGGGCTGGGATGTTGGATGACGTTGCGGCCGTAAACGATGCCGGCGGCCCCTTGACCGATCAGCTGCTCCGTTCGCTGCAGGATTTCGGCATCCGGCGCCCGACCACCGCCGCGAACCAGCACGGGGATTCGGCCGGAAATCTGAACGACGCGGTGATAGTCTTGCACATCATCGGTGGGATCGGCTTTGATGATGTCGGCGCCTAGTTCGACGGCTTGCCGGACGAGCGGGAGGATTTTTTTTATGTCTCCATCCACCATATAGCCGCCCGCATTCTGGTTCGGTTGAAAGACCAGCGGCTCAACCATCAGCGGCATGCAGAAACGATCGCATTCCGGCTTGAGCTTGAGAATGTTCCGGATGCATTGATCAGTGACTTCCGGCTGATGCGGAATCCGAAAAAGATTTAACACCACACAGACCGCATCCAATCGCAATGCCTGCTCCACCGGACACTCGATCATGCGACTAAAAAGGGCGCGCGGCAAATCCTTGCCGTAAACGTTGGCCACATCAGTGCGGAGCACGAGCGCCGGCTTGTTTCGCGCGGGAAGCTCCTGGAGGAGCGGTGCCAGCCCGACCGTGAGTTGAATGGCATCCGGCGCGGCGGCGACCAGGACATCGATGGTTTTACGCATGTCTTCAATGCCGGACAAAAAGTCGTACTCGTTGAAGAATCCATGATCGATGGCGACATCAAAGCAACGGAGTGACTTGGGATTAAACAGCCGGTTTAAGCGTGCAGATTTCATTAGCAATCAACAATGTGAAGTTTTGACATCGGGAAATTAATTGGCTTTCTTCGGCCAAACATTACAGACAACCTCCGGATTTACAAGAGCCGGGTGCCCCCGCGGGCCACCGCGCGTTCCGAAATGGCGGCCGAAGAAACAACTGCGGAGGCTGCGGCGATATTGGCAAGAGGTAAGCGATTTTGCAGGGCCCTCTTTGGAGATCGAATTTTTTCGGGCTTCAAGCATGATTCAAGCGGATCATTAAAATCGTGCGTTAGCCAGACCTGCCGGACCTGAAGCGTGGAATTAAACCTGCCGCTGGATCGATAGCGACGGCCGACTTGATAATGCCTATTTTCCCGATCCAAATAGTGTTTATGAGGCTGGGTTAAATTCATTGATAGATTCAACGCTGAAGGTGACCTCAGAGAATTTCCTTACCCGAACGAATTTTAATTGTTTGGACCCGATCGGACAGGGTCCAACATTGAAAGAATGCCTGTCTTTGAACCTGTTGAACTGCCAGAGCTGAATCGTTCGCCTTTTAATAAATCCCAATAGACCGCATAACGATCGTGCGCGAGTTGATAAAACGGGAGCAGCGTCACATCATGCGGCTGGCCAACACCCACAGTCTGGAAGGTCAATGGTCTTCCGTTCACCGGCTTGACCCAATCGTCGACTGGCTGCCCGTTGTCGATCAATGCTGGAACATCTGAAAAGTGATCCTCGGCTCGAAGATTGGCATAGCGCAGTTTTAAGTCGGCAACCTCCCCCAACCGTCCGCCAAGGACGATCGGGCCATAAAAAATTGAAATTTTGTTCGTGTCGCCCGGCATCGTTTCCGTACGAAGACCGAAAGGAATCCTTACTTTCAGCCGGTCTCCATCGTTCCAAACGCGTTGAATTGTCGCATAACTTCCAGGTTGGCCACTGAGCTTGAAGGGCTCTCCATTGATACTTGCGGTCATACCCGGCTTGGCCCAGGCCGGGTAGCGCAGTTTCAGGGACAGAGAAACTGGATCCTTGGCCTGGATCTTGAAGGTGACGACATCAGACTTCGGATACGTTGTTTCCTGGCGAAGGATTATATTTTTGGCCTTCCAATCCAGAACAGAGGGGATGAACAGATTGACAAAAAGTTCATTTTCACCATGAAAATAGATGCTGTTTCCGTATTGGGTATGATTTTCCATGCCGGTGCCGACGCAGCACCAGAAAGAATCAGCAGGCGTACTGTAAACTCGATAATGACCGGAAAGCAATGCGATGTAGTATGTAAACATGCCGGTGCCCGGTTCCTGAGAGGCCAGAATGTCATTGTAGAGAGCTCGTTCGTAATAATCAGCATACTTCACCTGCGGGTTCCATTCAAAAAGATGGCGGGTCAACTTGAGCATGTTATAGGTGTTGCAGGTTTCCGCGGTGGTAACCGTAAGGGAAAGTTTGTCCGGAGCCTCAAAATGTTCATCCGAGCTGTCCCCGCCGATGGCATACGTGTGGTGCGAAACCACTTCGTCCCAAAAGTATCCGGCAATGCCGGCTTCACGGTCCACACCGGTCAATTCGTAAACCCTGGCCGAACCGACGATTTTTGGGATTTGGGTATTCGCATGTAGTCCCGCGAGTTTATCTTCTTTCCAGGCCAGAGGTTCCAGCACCTTTTGGTGGGCGAAGCGGTTGGCCAAGGCGAGATACTTTGGATCTCCGGTAATAGCATAGACATCGGCAAGGACCTCCCGCATCCCTCCGTGTTCCTGGTCGAGCATGATTTGAAATTGAGTGTCGTCCACCCCTTGAGTGGTGGCGATGGCCCAGTCACAAAATCTAATCAAAACCGTCCGGGCTTTGACATTGCCGCCGAGCAAATAAGCGTCTCGCAAGCCAGCCATGAGTTTGTGGATGATGTACCACGGGACCCTGGATTTATAGAGCGCCCGGCCATCATTGTCGGCCAGCCGGGCGAAAACCTCACGAGCCTGCGGCAAGGCGCCGACGTACCCGTTACCGTAGGCAGCCTGGCACGTCGCGAGTTCGTCGACAATATAGTCAATCCGGGATTTGAAACGGGCATCGCCCGTGGCGCGATATTGGAGGGACATGGCGGACAAGTAATGGCCCAGGCAACGTCCAGCCCCGCTGTCCGGCGATTCCCACCCTCCGTAATTCGGCGCTTTCGGCGTCAATCCCGCTTCCCTGCGAAACAAACTGAGGAACCGGTCGGAAGATAGACTCAACAGGTAACGGGCATTCAGTTCCATGGCAGTTTTAAAAGGACTATCGAGTAATCGAACGTCTGCCAAATCGAACGCCTCGGCCTGTAACTTCACCTTATCTGGCACGATAATTGGCGACGGACTTTGGGCGTCGGTCAAAGCAGCAAAGGCCGGAATCTGGAGAGCCACCGTGATCGTCACAAAAACCAGTGCGTTCATGAAGATGGAAAGCAAAGTCCCACGCGCGACTCCATTTTGCGGTTGAGCTGATTTGTGGAGCATATTTCGGAAGTTCAGTGGCACGGCGAGGTATCAAGAAAGCATGCTTGGTACATATTTTAGAATCGGTGGGTGCCGGACCCGGTTTAGTTATAGCATATTCCGGTTGCGGTTATGGTAGAAGCAAAAACGCTTTGGCGGTTAGCATCCACTGACAAGGCGGCCTTCCCTGCGTATTCATGAGAAGAACTGGGTGGATGCTTGCAATTCAAAGCGAAATACTTTGGACCGGGGTGTGCATGGCTGTTCTTGATTTTTTCCCGCTGACGGTGAACATTTCAACCTCGAAATGAGCACCATCTCCCACGAAGCCAACGAGTCGACGCCGAAGCTTGACCTGCGGCATCGTCGGCACACCTTGAATCCCAACCGGACCCTGCTCGATCGTGCCGGTATTGCCGCGCAGACCGTTCTGGAATGGAGCGTCGCCCGCGTTGCCCGTCACGGAGATCCGCACATCTATGAGACGCGCCTGTTCCCCTGGGCGGCAAAGGTCGAAAGTCAGTGGGGACTCATTCGCGCCGAACTTGATGCGGTCATGAACTTTCGCGAGCGGATGCCGAGCTTTCAAGACATTTTGAAGGAGGTGGGCGCCATACAGTCAGACAACAACTGGAAGACATTTTTTCTGGCGGGCATCGGGATGGACTGCACCGAAAGCCGCAAGCGCTGCCCGGAGACGGTGCGGCTGCTCGGCGAAATTCCGGGCATGACCACTGCGTTCTTCAGCATTCTTTCGCCGGGCAAGCACATTCCCGCGCACCGGGGTGCATGGAACGGCATTCTTCGGTTTCACCTCGGCTTGATGGTGCCGGAGCCGCGTGACAGGGTGCGCATCCGCATCGGCAACGATTTTTATTCCTGGCGCGAAGGTGAGGCGCTCATTTTCGACGATACCTTCAATCACGAAGTGTGGAACGACACCGACGGGTATCGTGTGGTGTTGTTCGTGGATTTTGCGCGGCCACTGTATCCTCCGTTTCATTGGCTAAACCAGCGGTTGCTCAACTTCGGGGCGCTGGCGCCGTTCCTGAGGGAAGCCGGCGAGAAACAGAAGCGCTGGCAGGATGCGTTTTGGAAGAAGGAGCCGCAGGTTTGAGATTTTCGGCGAAGCTTCAAACATCAACCTGAAGCATTTCGCGGGAGGGCTGTGAAGGAGCGATGCCAACACACAACAAGGCGGGCATAGTTTGCAACGGGATCGGCCGGCTCATGGTGAACTGGCGTCAACGGGGATGACATTAGTGAGGGACACGACCGCTGTTCCGGCGATGCGAACGTTGGACCAGAGGGTTGACGGCGGACGATTCTGGTTGGACTGTTGGGCGGATAGGATTGCCCCGGTTTGGGCAGCAATGTTGGTGGCCGACATTCCCGCAATAGGAGCATGGTTGGAGAATATCAAGTTGCCCGTGAATACGACGGTTTGTTTCAAGGTCACGTTGGTCCCCGCCACGCGGAAGAGATAATTCTGCGCAGCCGCGGCGGATTGTCTTCCGCCATTGGCAGCGGCGTTTTGCCGCACTGCCTCCGATTTTTCTTGTGGCAATTCGGGCAAGCCAGCACTAACCGGCGCATTGGCATTGTTTTCGAGCACTGCGCCCTCATAGACAGAACCATCGGCATCCATCACCCGGATGGCATTGCCGGTTTGTTGCACCAGAAATTTTGCCAGCACCACTGTGCTCCTGGCGGCGACGGCATTGTTTCTGAATGAATTCTGCAAAGCTCCGAGCTGATTCTGCGCCAATTGCTCCACGGCACGCGTGCCAAACTGAATGGTTTCCGTTTTCACAACGTTGGCGGTCAAAGCCGCCTGATGAATCTGGTCGCTCACTTCGCCGCTATTCGCTTTGAAGCTTTCAACGATGGGTGGCGGCCGGAGATTGGGAGCAGCCGGAGGCGGGGCAGCGACGGGGGTGGTTGAGTACATAGCACCTCCGAAAGTGGATACGCCGCTCGCGTTGTCCTTCGCCAAGGCCAGGACAGGTTGATTCGTTAAATCGCTAAATCGTTCGCGGTCTACATTTTCAACGGTGCCATCGGCCAGCAAGACGGCGCGGCCATTTTTTTCTTCCGGCGAATAAGCGAGCACCGTCCTGGTTTGCAACTTATTGAGATTTTCTCCGCCCGCGGCATAGATAAACCGCTTTCCGCTTTGGGGATCGATTAAAACAGAGGGCGGAACCAGGGTATTGGTGAGCGCATCGAGTGACGCCGGCAAAGTGCCGTTGGCATCTTCGGCGGCCAGCTTCGCGGCAACGCCGATCTCTTTTAGATTTGCCAAGGCACTGATGCCTTGGGCCTTCTTTTTTGTTGAACTCAATACCGGCAAGAACATGGTCGTCACGAAAAAGATGATGAGAGCAAATCCCAGCAGGAAGCCCCATTGCTGGCGGAAAAATGCCCAAAGCGAGATAGAATCGTCTTCGTCCGGCCTCGCCCCGCGCCGCGCGATCTCGTCTTGCAAAAGGCGGCGCGTGGCGGGATGCGGCTTCAACGGGTCGCCCGCCCCGGCGCGCCGCTTCCTGGCGTAAGCGCGCAACAGTTTTTCGATTTTACGTTCTTCTTCCATTCGTTTCGCATTCAGTTAGACGGGAAAAAGTCCGGTTTTTCCCGCGCGAATATTTTTCGAGCGGCTTCCTCCAGCCGATCCAGGCATTTGCTCAGGCGCGAACTGACTGTTTTAGGGTTCAATTGCAAGGTGCTACCTAATTCTTCATAGCTCAAATCGCCGAAATAGCGCAGCTCAATAATCTCCCGGCATGGTTCGGCCAGTTGGTTGAGGGATTCGCGCACGAAAGCCATTTGTTCGGCATTCATGAGAAATTCGTCCGGTGCCGGCGAAACGCCAGGCGGGTCGAGCGTCAAACCAGTATCAGCATCTTCCGCCTGCAACGAAATCGGGACTTGTCCGCTGCCGCGCTTGGCGGCGATACGCTTCTCCCGGAAGTCCCGCGCCTTATTCGCGGCGATGCGGAACAGCCAGGTCTGGAACCGGCTTTCTCCCTGGAAGGAATCGAGGTTCTTGATGACGGATAAGAACGCCTCCTGGCAAATCTCCTCGGCGTCCTCGCGCGTGAAATCGGGGGAGAGCTGGAAAACAAAGCGTCCCGCGGGCGCATAATGCAAATCAAACAATTCGTCCCACGCGTTTGCATCGCCGCGGCGGCAACGCGCCAGCAATTCGGTCTCCGAATCCATGCTCTCCCGATTTTATTTCAATCCCATGAGTTTGAACAGATTTCTTCGCGGGAGCATTTTTTGCGGAACCCCGTCTGACCAGATGTGAACAATCCATTTCATAACCGGCCGCACGTCACCCAAACCATGGAGAAATTGTCATGAAAAAATTCATCATTGTCCTGTCCGCGTGTCTTTTTCATTGTCTGGAGGTTTCCGCGACGGCAACCACTCCAGCGTCAGCTCCCACGCTGACCATCGGCGAGATTCATTACGAAGGAAAACTTTCCGACGAGGAAGCCTATTTCACGTTGGACCTCGATACCGAGGCGACCGGCGAAAGTTCCGTGCCATTGCTGGACGGAGAGGTGGCGGTATTGCCGTCCAAACTGCCGGAGGCGTTGGCGATTGTCCGGGAAGAAAACCACTATGTACTGGAGGCAAAACGGTCCGGTCATTTCAAATTCCAGATCGGGGTGGTGGCCAAGATTCAACAAGCCGATGGCTGGAATCAGATAACATTCACGGGTCCGCCGGCGACTATTGCTTCCGTGGCGGCACAGGCGGCGGGGTCGGACATGGAAGTTCAACTGCTCAACGGCACATTGCTGGCCACAGCAAAAACCAACGGCGTTGAACGCACGACGGGTTTTCTGGGCGCGGACCAGACCGTGGCCTTGCGCTGGCAGGCCCGGATGTCAGAGGTAGTACACAAAGCGCTACTTACCGTGGATTCCACCATCGCCGCGCAAATCATGCCAACGGTGATCAAGTACACGAGCAAATTCCATTATGAAGTCGTCCAAGGCAATACCGCCGAACTCACTCTGGCACTGCCTGCGGTTCAGTCATTGACCCATCTTGACGGCGATCAAATCCGCGACTGGCATCTGGCCACGGAAGGCAGCATCCAGACGTTGACGATCGAATTCGTCAAGCCGGTCGAAAATTCCTACGACCTGACGCTCTATTCCGAGCAGAGCGTGGAAAATGCACGCACGCATTCGTCACTGGATCCGCCGCAGCCATTGAACGTGGAGCGCGAGTCCGGTTTGCTGACGATTTGCGCTGAGGACATGCTGGCCGAGGTCGATGCCCCTGCCAATTTGATCCAAGTCAATGCGCCGGACAACGCGATAGCGGCTTACCAGTTCAATGCGCGCCCGCTCACGCTCGCGTTGACGCTCAAACCCGTGGAACCGGAAATCTCCGTCGAAGATCAAGTCTCCGCGCAGCTGGAAGAAGCGCGCCTCGTGGTGCTGCACAACCTCACGTTGGACGTGGAAAAGGCCGGGGTTTATGAGGTCGAGCTGACGCCGCAAACCGGATTCTCCATCGCAGACGTGCGGGGTGACGGCCTCGAAGATTGGAATCTCGGCAACGGAAAAATCGCGGTGAATTTTTCAGCCCGGGTCCTGGGATCACGTGTGCTCACAGTACAATTGGAACAGGCACTTAAAACATTCCCGGATCAAATCAACTTACTGCCGTTGCGAGTGACGGGGGCGGAAAAGGAATCAGCGCAAATCGGTGCGGCCGCCGTGCCCGGCATTCAATTGCGGACGGGCGCACTTTTCGGCCTACGGGAAATTCCCATCAACCGTCTGCCCGACCGCGCCAATGAAATTCTCGCCTTCAAGGCGGAACAGCCCGATTGGAACCTTGGCATTGCGTGCGAGAAACTCACAGCCCGCGTAGTGGCGGATGTTTTCAATCTGGTCACCATCGGGGACGGCAGCGTGGGCGGAAGCGCGATCATCCGTTACGGTCTCGCCGATCAAGGTGTACAGGAATTCAAGGTTCGCGTTCCGGCAAGCCTCAAGAATATCGAATTCACCGGCCCGAATATCCGGCGCAATGAACAGGCGGGGGACGTGTGGACCATCGGCTTGCAAGACAAAGTCTGGGGCGGTTACACGCTGGTAATCACCTACGACCAACCCTTTGACCCGAACGGCGCGACCATCGCCCTCGGCGGAATTCATGCGTTAGGCGTGGAACGCGAAACCGGTTCCGTCGCAGTCACCACGGCCGCCAGCCTGCAATTGACGCAGAAGACAGCGAGCGAGACTTTGCGCCGCATTGACGAGACCGAATTATCCGCGGCCGACCGGGCTTTCGTCACTCGCGCGGTCGCACTCGCCTACCAATACACCGGCGACGCGTACGATCTGTCCTTGGACGTAAAACATTTTGATGAGGTGCCGGTGCTGGAAGCGGTGGCCGACCGAACGCAAATCACGTCCGTATTGACCGAGGCCGGCGAAATGCTCACGCAGGCGTCATTCATGGTGAAGAATAACGCGAAACAATTCCAACGTTTTGAGCTCCCGCAAAACGCGAAGCTCTGGGGTTGCTACGTAAACGGCCAACCGGTCAAGCCGGAACGCGACGGGGGCGGTGTGCTCGTTCCGCTACCGCACAAGGCTGACCGCGACCAGGCTTTTACGGTGGACATCATGTACGCTCAAACCAACGGTGGCCTCGCGTCCACGTTTGGAAAATCACTGAACTTCAATGCACCGCGGACCGACGTGCCAAATACGTACGCCGAATGGCAACTTTTCGTGCCGCCGACCTTCCGCCTGTCCGATTTCGGCGGCAGCATGAATGTCGCGCAGGGCACGACTTATGCATTACTGGACGCGTGGGGGAAATTCCTCACCTTCTACGGCCAGGTGTTGCACGAAGCCGGCGGGGCCATTTTAATCATTGGCCTGCTTGCATTTCTGGTGATTGCACTTGTGATTTCCGCGGCACGGCGCGGCTGGAATGGCGTCCTCACGCTGCTCGCAGCGATTATGATTCTCGCTGTGCTGGGCGCAATGCTCTTGCCGGCACTGTCGGCCGCCAAGCGCAAGGCGCAACGCATTAGTTCGGTCAACAATCTCAAGGAAATCGGCCTGGCGACGAGAATTTTCTCAGGCGACAACAACAACCGTTTACCCCAATCGTTTGAGGAAATGAAGGACGAGCTAGGCTCTGACGGAGTCACCCGTGACGTTGAAACCGGCCAGCGTTTCACGTATCTCGGTGGCGGGATGTCGCTCGACAATCTCAAACCGGATTCCGTTCTCGCGTACAGCCCGATCAGCAATGGCCATTGCGAAGTTCTTTACGCCGACGGCAGCGTTGATCAAATGACGGCAGAGGGTTTTCAGGAGCTTTCGCAGCGCGGACTGGTCCAACTTGCCGCGGCACCGGAACCCGGATTGCCCCAGGCTCCAGCCTTTAGACAAGAAGCCCTAACCAAGTTGCAACCTCCCGCACAAATGAGTGCGCCCCTGGCAACTGCTAATGGATCGACTCCAGTCGCGGCGCCGGCAACGCCCGGAGAAGAAGGAAACAGCACGGCGGGAACGGCAGATTTGGCCGGCAGAGCGGCCACGATTGGCGGACAGGCCGCATTGACGTTCAATCCCGCCACCGCGTCGACTGCGGCTGGCATACGTTCCATCCGCATTGAACTGCCGGAATCCGGCCAACCGTTCCTGTTCACGAAAGTGCTCAATATCCGTGACGAGCCGCTTTCCATCCGCGCGCGGATCACGCCCTTGCACACCTTTCAAGCCATTCAAATGGCGTGGCAGACGGCAGCATTCCTGGTAGGGCTAGTCGTGTGGTGGCGGCAATGGCATCGGGTCCCGCGCAACAGCTTCATCCTGACCATCGCGCTTGGTTTGATTATCGGCTCGGTATGCAGCCTGCTGGTGCAATGGCGCGCACTGCACGACGCGCTGATCATCGGCTTTCCCGTGGCCACCCTGGCCATCCTCGCCATCGTGATTTGGAGATACTGGCCGCGCGGCGGGCACGCCGCCCTCGAATCCGTCGGGCCGAGGATGGAACCGTCCGGGTCAGAACCGGGCATTCCTCCGGTGGCAGCGGCAATTGTCTGCTTACTCGCGCTAGGTTTCAACAGTGCACATGCCGCGGCTCCCGCGCCGGCCAACTCGCTGCTGCCTGCCCCCACTGTCGCCATTGAGTCGGCAAATTATTCCGGCACGGCGAACGACCGGGTGGCATCGGTGGAGGCCACGTTTCGATTTTGCTCCACGCAAAACGGCCAGATCGTATCGCTGTTTGGTGACGATGTGGCGATCGAACAATTTTCGGTAAAGAACGGCAAAGCCGAATTGATCCGCGCAGACAGACGTCTTGCCGTGAAACTTGGCCGCGGTGAGGTGACTGTCGCCATCAAAATGCTGGTGCAAATCGCGGGCGACGTGACCAAACGACAACTTGTTTTCGGCATACCGCCAGCGCTCTCGAGCCAAGCCTCGTTCACGCTAAATGAATCTGGGGCAGATGTGGAATTCCCGACGGCCATTTCATACCAGCGTATTTTCGAAAAGGATCGAACGCGGGTGGAAGCCGTCATTGGTTCGGCAGCTCAGGTCGAACTGGTGTGGACGCCGCGAGTCAAACGCGCCGAAGAGGTCGCCGCAACAATGTTCTGCCAAAACGCCACGCTAGTGGATTTTGGAGGCGGCGTGATGGACGTGCGCGCGACGATGGACTATCAAATTTCGCAGGGTGAATTACGGCAGGCGCGCGTGCAATTGCCCGCAGGGCAGCGCTTGCTGCGCGTCGAGGGGGCCGGGCTCCGCACCTGGGAGCTCAAAAACGAAAACGGTGCACAGATTCTTGTCGTGGATTTGCTCAAGGGAATTTCCACCTCCTGGCGGCTGGTGGTGGAGACGGAAAAAAATCTGGCCGCCCTGCCCGTCAGTCTGGACATTACTGTGCCGCACGCGTTGGATGTGAAGCGTGAAACCGGGCTGGTCGCCTTGCGCGGCAGTGAAGAATTGAGTTTGACGGTCGGATCGGCGGACGACCTGCAGCGCGTTGACACGGACGAATTCGCGAAAGCGGTTTCGACCCAGACAGATGGTTTGTCCAGCGTGTTTCAATTTTCGCGTCCGGAATTTTCGCTGCGGGCGCGCATCGAAGCCATCCAACCGGAAATCGAAGCCGTCGAGCAAAACAATGTTCGCGTGGGCAGCGAGGAGGTTTCGCTTTCAGCGACGATTGATTACACCATCAAACACACGGGAGTCTTCACGCTGAAAGTTGCGCTGCCGGACGGTTATCATGTGGAGCAAGTAACGGGAAATAACATACAGCAAAAGAACGAACAGGATGAAACAGGCGCAAGGATCCTGGAAGTGACGCTTAAAAACCGTACGAGCGGCGACTATGTTTTGCAAATCCAGCTGACTCAAGATTTCAATGAATTACCAAAGTCGCTCACCATCGCGGGTGTGCAACCTTTGAACACAGCGAAGCTGACCGGTTTCGTTGCGGTCACTGCCGAACCCGGAGTAGCGGTAAAAACGGGATCGTTCGACGGCCTGACCGAAATTCCGGCGGAGTCCCTGCCAGATTCGTCCGGCGTTTCCGCGAATGGTGGCGTGCTGGCTTACAAATTTATCGCATCCGAACCCAAGAATTCACAAGAATGGAACTTGTCGGTGAGCACCGAATCCGTCGCCGCGCTGGTACGGGCGGAAATCGTCAACACCGTTTCGCTGACCGACACGCTGGCCAGCGGGCGCGCATTGGTCCGATATAACATTGGCAATGCGCCGGTGAAGGAATTACGCGTGCGCGTGCCGGCAAATTTTCAAAATGTCGAAATCACGGGCCCGAACATTCGCAGCCGCGAGCGGGACGGAAATATCTGGCAAGTGGAAATGCAAAGTCCGGTCCGCGGAATTTACACACTGACGGTAACGTGGGAGCAGCCAGATTTGCCGGCAACCGGGGCGGTGGAGATCGCGGGGGTCGCGGCGGAAGGTGTGGACCGGGAAACCGGTTTGCTGTCAATATCCGCCAAACCGCCTTTGCAGGTGAGTGAAGCGAGCGCGGCTGATTTGCAGCGTGTCGATACAGGCGATTTTCCAGATTGGGCCGGCGATGCCGACATGACGGCGGCGCTGGCGTATCGTTATGTCCGGCCGGGTTACCGTCTGGCCCTGGAGGTGCGCCGGCTGGACGAGGCGGAAGTCTTGCAGGCGATTGTGGACAGCGCACAGCTCACCAGCGTTGTGGCAGACGACGGCCAGATGATGACGAAGATGTCGCTATCGCTGCAAAGCAATGGCCGGCAGTTCCTGGAGGTACAATTGCCGGCGGGCGCCAGTATATGGTCGGCGTTCGTCGCCGGCCAGCCGGTGCGTCCCAGCTTGCGTGACGGCCGATTACTGTTGCCGATCAAACAATCGGCGGCGGATCATGGCGCCACCACGCTGGAGTTGACCTATGTCGGCGCGGACACATTTCCACGGGCCCGCGGGGAGGTGGGCTTCACTTCCCCACAGTTTGATGTGCCGCTGAAGAACGCGCGGTGGGAGATTTATCTCCCGCCGGACTATGACTATAGAGATTTTCGAGGGACCATGACGCGCGAATATGCGCCGGCTCCGGAATCCGCTACCACCAGTTTTTCCATCCTGGAATACTCTCGCATGGAACAGCAGAGCAAATCGGCGGATCAAGTCGAGCTGCAGCGGGATGTGAGTGAGGCGCGGCGGCAATTGGCTGGGGGCAATGTGCGCGAAGCCAACGCCAATTTGGACCGCGCCCGGACCCGGCTGGCCGCGGATGGTTATGGCAGTGACGATGTGAAGCAGTTGCAAAAAGATTTGGAGGCCGCCCAAGCGAGCAATCTGGTGGCAGCGCAAAACGCCTTCACGCTGCACAACTCCGACGAGATTGGCGGAGGCGAAAACAACGTCGCGCTGCCGGCTCTTGGTTTCCAATACGACAGCACCGCCGCCGGCGAACAGTGGGCTAAATTACGGCAGGCCCAAGAAATCGTGACGGCAATGGTACAACCTTTGCGCGTGAATTTACCCGTGCGTGGTCTGCACTTCGCCTTTACGCAGGTGCTGCAGACCGAAACCGGCAAACCCATGACGATCCAACTCTTCGCCAGCAGCAGCAAGGCGGTCGGTTGGCCGCTGCGGGGAATGACAGTACTTGCCGCGTTTTTGTGCCTTTGGGCGCTGGTGGCCATCTTATGCCGGCTGGTTTCGCACCCTCAGATACGGGCGGCATGATTCCGGCGAACGATTTTTTCTGAAGAACGCCAGCACCCCTGAGGTGTCCATTACGGCCCTTTTCGTTAAAGACTCAACCCATCGTACGACCATGAGGGCAGACGGCACAAGCATCCGGGAACTCCGGTTAAATCAAACCAGCGAAAATCTTAAAATAAAAAGTTACCTTTCATCGGTCACCGAGATATATGTCTAAAATGAAAGCAGTCGGCAATTGATAGCTTGGGGAAGCAACAATTGGAGAGAATTTTGATTGTCAGGACAGTTAACAGGCAGAAAATTACGTTACGAAGGCGGATTTCTTGAGTAT
>JBEKMT010000239.1:0-6370 GCA_050008355.1 Verrucomicrobiota bacterium | reverse complement strand
TAAGAAACCCTTTGACACGGTGGAAGCACTGCAACTCGCCCAGGCGCTCACTGAAAAATGGTGGTTGCACCGGCAGTCCCTGAAAAAAATGGAAGATTTGGAGAGCGTGGTTGCCAGACGGACCCAGGAACTTGACAGATCATTTTCGTTGCTCAACGCCACGTTTGAATCAATGCTTGACGGCATTGTAGCGGTGGATCTTTCAGGCAAAGTTGCCTCCTACAACTCGAAATTTGTCGCCAACTGGCAGTTTCCCTCCGATATGATCGCCCGCCAGGACGCCGCCGAAATGCGTGACTATGCAGCCGCGCAGGTCAAGGATCCGGCGAGATTTCTTGAGCGTATCAACGAACTTCAGGCTCATCCCGAAAACGAACTCTATGACGTGTTTGAGTTGAAGGATGGCCGCACTTTCGAGCGTTATGTTTTTCCGCAACGACTTGGCGGCGAATGTGTGGGTATAGTGATCAATTGGCGTGATATTACCGCACGCAAGCGGGCGGAAGCCCAATTAGTTCAATCTCAAAAAATGGAAACTGTCGGCAAGCTGGCCGGAGGCTTTGCACACGAATTCAACAGCATATTGACGGCGATTATCGGTCATAGTGAATTGCTCCTGGCCGATCTACCCGCAACCAGTCCGCTGGCCGGAAACGCGACCGAAATCGGCAAAGCCGCCGGGCGCGCCGCCAAGTTGACCCGCCAACTTCTTGCGTATGGCTGCAAACAATTTCTCCAACCGGAGATTCTTGATTTAAATCACGTCACCGCGGGTGTGGAAAGCATGATCCGCCTGCTTTTGGGCAGCGGAGTGGATCTACAGATTTTCCTTGCCATTGGCTTACACACGGTAAAGGCGGACGCCGGACAAATCGAGCAAGTCATCATGAATCTGGTACTCAATGCACGGGACGCCATGCCCAAGGACGGCAAACTCACCCTGGAAACCGCCAACGTATCCTTCGACGAGGAGAGCGTGGAGGGATATCCCGAATTAAAACCTGGTAATTATGTCATGCTGGCGATCACCGACACCGGCACTGGCATGAGCGAGGAAGTGAAGGCGCGCATCTTCGATCCGTTTTTTTCCACCAAAGGCGTTGGCCAGGGGACTGGTTTGGGCCTATCCACCTGTTACGGCATCGTCAAACAAAGCGGTGGTCATATCAGCGTCTACAGCGAGCTTGACCGAGGCGCCACCTTCAAAATTTATCTGCCGCAAGTTGATTCGCGGACACAGAAACCAATTCAGCGACTTGATTCCCTCGATTTACCACGGGGAAAAGAAACCATTCTGCTGGTCGAGGACGATGCCGCCTTGCGAGAAATGGCAGCGGCATTGTTAAGACGGCTTGGGTACAGGGTTTTGGCGGCGGCCAATGGCTTCCAAGCCTTGAGCGTCACGCAACAGCGTGACATTCGACACATTGATCTTCTCTTCACCGATGTCGTCATGCCCCACATGAGTGGCAAGGAATTGGCCGACCGGATACATGCGTTGCACCCACAAACCAGAATACTTTTTACCTCTGCTTACACCGAAAATGCCATCCTTCATCAAGGTATTCTGGAAAAAGGGGTGTCGCTCTTGCAGAAACCTTTCACACCCTCTGCGTTGGCGTATAAATTGAGGGAAGTGTTGGATCAAACGGCCGTTCCGGGTCCGCAGCCTGCGTGAGAAATTATTTGGCGGCATAAAAATCAAGCCAGTGGAGAATACACCATGACTCTCGCCGGTTCCCCAAACTCGATATCAGAGCATGGACGATGATGCCGCTCACATCAATGCATCGCCATCCAGGTAGCTGACGTCACAATTGGAATTTTTTGGAAAATAAACGCACTTACAACCACTCCGCGGCGGGTCGCCACCCAAAACGCCGGTATCTTTAATGATTGGCATCGGCATTGCCCAAACCCAGCCTCTGCTTGAGATATACAAAGCTCTGCGCCCACATTTCAGCCGCTTGTTTGTGGTTTGCGGCCGCCGCGTGTCCGCCATCGGTGTTTTCATAAAACAATACGTCGTGACCCTGCGCTTCCATGCGTGCAGCCATCTTGCGTGCGTGTGCAGGCGTGACGCGGTCGTCGCTGGTGGCCGTGACGAAAAACACCGGCGGATACGTCTTGTCCGCGCTAACATTTTGGTATGGAGAATATTTGAGAATCCATTCGCGAGCCTTGGGATCGGCCGGATCGCCATACTCGGCGATCCATGAGGCGCCCGCGCCGATTTGCGTGTAGCGAATCATGTCAACCAGCGGCACCTGGCAGACCACCGCCCCGAACAATTCGGGCCGCTCCACCATGTTGGCGCTGACAAGCAGGCCGCCGTTCGAGCCGCCCATAATGCCCAATTGCCTGGACGTGGTAATACCCCGCTTCACGATATCCTCCGCCACCGCCTGGAAATCGTCATAGGCTTTCTGGCGGTTCTTCTGCACTGCTGCCTGATGCCAGGCCGGACCAAACTCGCCGCCGCCGCGAATGTTCGCGACTACGAATGCTCCACCCTTGTCGAGCCAGAGCAGGCCGAAATTCGCAGAATAACGCGGTGTCAGGGGAACCTCAAACCCGCCATAGCCGTAGAGAATGGTTGGAACCGGACCGGTGAGATTTTTATCCCGGGTCACAAAATAGGGAATCTGCGTTCCGTCTTTCGACGTGGCAAAGAATTGTTCCGTCTTCAGGTTGGACGCGTCGAAACGTGCGGGCAACGATTTGATCGGAATCAGCTTGTCATCACCCGCATCGGCATAAAGCGTTGGAGGCTGGGTATAACTTTCGAAATTGAATTGTGCCTCCGGTCCCCATTCATTGGCCGTGACGATCTGCGTGGTGCCGCCAGAGGGCAGATCCAGCCTCGTGTCGCTCCAGGCACCATTCGCCTCGGGTCTGAACACGTGGATACTGCCGGTCACATCGTGATAGATCGAGGCGTATACCGCTTCGCTGCTCATGGCCACTTCGTCTATCGAACTAGTGGCGTCCGGCACGTAAAGCACCGAAAATGTTGGCGGGATCTTGCCAGCCACGAATGGCGCTACCGGGAAGGATACCAGCGATCCCTTTGCTATCGTCTTGCCATCCGGGGACGTCCAGTCATCGCGCAACGTGAAAATCAAGTTCCCGTTCTGCGCGCCTTTCAGATCGGCCCCCAACGGCAGCGGCAGCTTCATGGTCGTACCGTCCGGAAGCAGGTAGAAATATTCCGAAGTGAAGAAACTGATGCCGCGGGCAACCAATGGAATAGTACCGGCGGTTCCGTGCATCACCACACCATCGCTCGAAACATCGCTCAGCTTGCCGGCATAAACTGTCTTCGCGTCAGCCATCGATGTACCGCGCTTCCACAACTTCACGACATTGGGATATCCGCTAGTCGTCATTGAGCCGGGACCAAAATCAGTTCCGAACAGGACGGTGTCGTCATCGAGATAAGTGATGGCGGACTTGGCTTCCGGGAGCGCAAAGCCATCCTTCATAAAATGTGTCGTGCCTAGGTCAAATTCGCGTACCACCACCGCATCGCCTCCGCCGCGGGACAGTCTAACCAGGCAATGTTGCAGGGATGGCGCAAATTCCGCCCCCTCCCAAACCCAATTCTCCTTCTCGTCCACTGCCAGCTGGTCCAGATCTAGCAGCGTTTCCCAATGTGGCTGGGTATTCGCGTAATCAGCGATGGTCGTGCGCCGCCAAATTCCTTTCGGGTGCGCCGCATCCTGCCAAAAATTAAAAACATAATTATGTTCCAGCTCGCCCAACGGAATCCGGTCGGTCGCATCCATGACTTTGAGGATGGAGTTGTAGTACGTCTGATAATCGGGGTCCGCCTGCAGCACTCCTATGGCTTTGGCGTTCTGCTCCTTTACCCATGCCATCGACTTGGCACTATGGATTTCTTCCAGCCAGACAAAAGGATCAGTGGCGTCGTCATGCATAGCGTTCGTCTCCACACTTTCCGCGAGCAAGGCGCCCCCGCCGCCAGCCATCGCCACCAAAATCAGCAGGCCTAAGACCAGACCACCAAACCTCCTCGCGTCACTGAAGAAATTTTGTTTCATGATTGCGATGTCACTTGCCTAACTTTCTACAGTATATTTCAGAATAAATCTTTCATCTCGCCCACAAGAGTTGAATGTTACGCGATGGGGAACCGGGTGTAAAGCGGCGTGGCTGCGCACGGGGCACCGACAAACCCTGGGTTGAATAATATAGCTGCAAAAAGCCTCCCCTAAGCCCGATTCCGCCTCATCTTAAAATCCAACTGTGTGGGAAGCGACGCTTTGCACAAGCGACAATGGCTGGCACTGCTGCGATATGGTGTCACGGAATGATTTCGGCACGAGAAAGTCGCGATCCCACCACTGCTAGCCACCACCGAAAGTTTGTTTACCTGAATGTCACGCAATCGCGGTGAAGTTGTCATATGCCTCGTTGAAACTCGATCCGACACAGAAGTTGAATCCAACATATTTCACATGAACAGTCTTGAGGTTAAGCGACCGCGCTTACCCAAAATTTCAGCCCAACGGTTCTACTAAACAACTAAACCTTCAACCCGATGATTTCAATCGTTCCAGCCATGACTCCCATCGCCCAAGCCGTGAATGAAACCAATAAAAACTGCGTCCCGCAGGGAAAAAAACTCCCTTGTGCCCTGCGTGGCTGGACTAGTGCGCTGACCGGCGCCTTCTCCGCCCTCGCGATGCTCGCCCTCAGTGGCAGCCAGGCGGTAGGACAAACAACCACAAAGTTTACCGCGGCAGGCAATACGACTTGGACGTGTCCCGTAGGCGTCACTTCCGTTCAAGTTGAGGCTTGGGGCGGCGGTGGCGGCAGCGGCGGTGCCGGTGCACATTTCGCTTCCACTGGTGGCGGGGCCGGCGGTTCCTATGTGAGAGTCACCAGCGTGACGGTCACACCGGGTACGACTTATCAACTGACCGTTGGCTCAGGTGGAACGGCTGGAACGGGAGGCGCTGCTGGCACCGGAGCGTCCGGGGGGAATGGCGGGTCGTCTTATTTTGGGAATACTGCCGCCGGGAATTCCGCTGGCGCATCGGTTTTGGCTGTGGGCGGTGCGGGCTCTGTTGGAAACAACACTGCAGGCTCCTCAACTACGAGTCGCACGGTGACCGCCGGTGCAATCGCGTCAAACTCCGGAAACATCCCCGGTTCGGGTGCTGCTGCAAATACGGCTGGCACTAGCGGCACAACGCCGTCACCAACCGCCAACGATTCTGGGGCCGGCGGCGCAGGCGCAGGACCTTCTGGAAGTGCCGGGGGCGGCGCAGGCGGCGCAGCTCTGACCAGCGCTGGCAATGGGAATGCCGGAACTCCTCCAGGTGGGGGTGGCGGCGGCGCGGATCAATCGTCAAGCGCTAGCAATGGAACTGGCGGCGCAGGCGGGGCTGGGCAGGTTTCTCTGACCTACACGCCTTCGACTCCCACTATCAATTCCACAGGCACACCGGGCGCAATTTCGACCGGCCAAGGCACGGCCTCAGTGTCGACCACTTTCTCAGTCTCGGGAACCAGCCTGACCGCCAATATCACAGTCGCTGCGCCCACCGGCTTTGAAGTTTCCACATTCTTGGGTTCCGGCTACTCCGGCAGCCTCACGCTGATCCCAAGCAGCGGCACGGTGGCCGCGACGACGATTTACGTGCGGCTCGCCGCCGCGGACGCGGTAGGCGCCTACTCCGGCAACGTGATTCTTTCAAGCAGCGGTGCCACCACCGTGAATGTGGCGATTCCTTCGAGCACGGTGTTGTCTTCATATACGCAGGGGAATCTTGCGATCGAACAGCTCGCTGCGGATGCCGCATCTTCCACTTTCTCGATCATCGAGCTGAGTCCGTCCATGGCTGCACAAGCATCACCCGTCAACACCTTCATGGTTGCTTCAACCGGTCCAAACGCCCTCCGGCAGAGCAGTGCCGGCAGCACAGGCAGGCTGGCCACCAGCAGCGATGGAACTTTGCTGGCCTTCACAGGTTTCGAGGACTCCACTGGCGTGGCTGATGAGACGGCCATAACCCTCCGTGGCGTTGGCACGTTGACGGCAGCGTACGGCTACTCGCTACCAGCGTCATACACCAGCACGGTGGGAACCGGGGATCAGACACGCAGCGCAACCAGCTTGAATAACAGCACCTGGTATATGGGAGACAAAAGCGGCATTTACTTGAATGGCGCGACCGCTCCGGCCAACACGACCAACGTCCGGCCGCTTAAGAGTTTCGGTGGCCAAGTGTATGCCTTGTCTGCGAGCACACCCGCGCTAGTAGTATCCACTGTCTCCTCGGATGGGACAACGCTTGCGGGGCTCAACGGGCTGGCCGTAGACGCCAACGCGGTGGATTTT
>JBEKMT010000238.1:0-6437 GCA_050008355.1 Verrucomicrobiota bacterium | reverse complement strand
TTTTGGACGTTTGACCGCACTCCCATCGTAATTGGTAGCCGAATAGCCGCGCTCTGATCGTAAGGTTACGACACGGCTGGTTCATTTTGGATTTTCAAGTTGCCCGAGGATTTCTCACCACATTGGCATCGTAAGGCCGGGATTTTGCCATTGCACCGGCTTTTGGCCGAACTGGCGTCGTAGCATTATGACGCCGGTGGTTGTTTTATGTGCCGGTGATCCGACGCATGGCGTCATCGAAGGACAGGCCGGGAACTGTGGCGTAAAAGTCGTGGCAAATGAAGTGGTTACGGTGTCCACCCATCGCAATGCATCGTTTTTTGCAAATTTGCTGGCGGTAAATTGCGTTACCATCAGGAAATCCATATGTTGCGAAAGTGGTGTCACCCTTTGATATAAGGGTGATGACATGTACGCGAAACTGGCAGGGTCTCGGGGGGCGAAGGGTGTATGGGCGCCGACGAGGAAAATTGATTTCATCTCAACTTCCCGAAATTCGGTTTAATCGGGACGGCGTTTGATGGGCGGTCAACCCCGATCCTCGCGGTCATGGGATATTAATTGAGTGGCGTATATTCCTCGGCCAGTCTTGCCGCTTTTGTCCAACTCAAGGAATGCAGATGACGGTTTGCGTCGCGCGAAATACGGCACGCCAGTTCGACGGGTTTCCGGCACTATTTTGGCGATCGCGCGTCCATGGTCGGTCACCAAAATTTCCCCGTGGAGCAAGGTTTCGCGCACCAATTCACAAGTTTTAGCATGGAGTTCGCTGACAGAAACCGTTTTCATGTATTTCCAAATGACACATACTGCAAGCGGTGTCAACTCCCCACAGGTCGGGAAATTGCGTCCGCAAATCCTTTTTCGTCTCACCCAGCCCGTCTGTCTGCTAATCGCATGATGTATTCTAATAACGTCCGCACGGAATGCCGTCTGAGCTGAATGTCGCGGTCATCATTACTCAACGGATTTTGAGTAAATTTTATGTGCGTAATCAGATCCCATGTGTGAAAACCAATCCCATCTTACCAAAGGCCATCCTCCGCCAGAGCCTTTGCATGTGCCACCAGCTTAGCTGACTCACCGCGGCGGAGCATGTCCAAGGGCCTTTGACCATTCAAGGAAAGCCGAGCGCCCAGAAAGTACAACATCACGCGCCATTGATCCTCGCTCCGAAAGACTTGCAACACCGCTTCAACCCCCGTTAGCAATTTGCCTTCACGGAACTGCCAGACGGGAAAATGAATACCCTTTTCATCCCGCCAAGCGATCAATCGAAACGCACACCAACGCTTGACTACGGTCCTCTCGGTCACACCAAACAGGCGGGCGACTTTTGCGGGCGAAATCGGCCCCCCCTCTGCTGCGGCCAACTTCCTCCTGGCGATCTCGCCTCGCGCAAGGGCGGCGGCATAGCGAGGATCGAGTTTTTGGGTCGTTGGAGCAGTTTGTCGTCGCGGTGCCAAATGTTTTGGCGTCACCGGTGGTGTGTTTTGCTTTCTTTTCATGATCTGCCTGCCTATTGGAGCTGAATCGGTTTGGCTTTGGGCCAGAGAAACCCCAAGTCCAACATTGAGACCTTGTGCGATCTTGCTCCCGCGCATTGAGGGGCAGCTAAAAACATGTCCGCCTCGAAGGAAAGTGAAATCCGGCCCACCGGATTCCGTTTTCGACCCTTTCGAGGGTTGAGCGCAGAAATGAAGAGCGTACTCGGCATTCATCCATTTCCCTCTTCAGCAAGATGCTTGGCGGTTTCAATCTGCAGAACAAGGTGATTGTCGGCACCAGTGCTTAGCGAGATGATATTTGCATTTTTGTAACTATTTCGCAGAGTTGCGGACGGCCGTAGCTGATCGGCCACGATTACATGCCGGTTACTGGACCACCGGGCAAACAGCCTGTGCATTTCAGGGTCGGCGTTCCAGACGCCATTGAACAGAAGCAACTGGGCACCGGATTTCGCGGCTGAATGCACTTCCCGCCGCAGGGTCACCGACTGGTGAAGATCCGCCCCTCCTCCAAAATAGGATAAGCCGGTCACGGGTACGTAGCTCGCAGGATAATGCATGTCGACCCCGCTCATTTGCACGCCGGGAATAATTCGACGCGCGGAATTTCCGATGGCCGTTAGGAGGTATGTGCGGTCCGGATCACTATCCCCGCGAATGAAAGTCAGGCCCGTTGGGCGGGCGACCAAAGCTTTGAGGGCGTTGAGCACCCCAGCATCGTGTGCAATGCGAGGGGCATCCAACCGTGGGCAACCGCGGCAGTATGCCCGGAGGAAGGCCACGCGGGATTCCTCGGACAGTCGTTCGAGCGCGCAAAGGAAAAATCGTATTGCAGGGGGCAGGTTGCTATAGGACCAGTCATTGACCGTGCTCTTGGGCATACCCAACAACGCGCCAAACTCCTTTTGCAAGAGCTGGCCGCCCGGCGGGCATTCGGCTGCGTCCAGCAGCAGTTTCAATTTCCTGAATATTTCGTTGCCCGGTTTTGGGTAGGCTGGTGTTCGCACAAACAAACCAGGGGCGGTGGCCATCATTTTTTTGCATGTTTTCTCATTCATGCATTCGTGTTTGGCGGGCAAATCAGCACTGGCAAATTGCCAGCCGGATCACCAAGCGCGATCACTCAAGGAGCTACTCGGCTGGCAGTAAATCGTGAAATTATAGTCCGCCGCTAGAGGCCTGAAGACGATGGCATGATCCTCGAAAAAGAAGACGAAATGGCAGCCAGAATCAAATGACCTCCGTGCCAAACAAACTGCGAGCGGGGCATCAAACCTCCCCGTGCTGCTGATTTAACGAAGTTGCCGAAATGCCCCTTACAAAAGGGTGGCGATATTCAGCGACAGTATCCTCTGCATGCCGGAACTGTTTTCGCCCCGAATGGGACTCCGATGGTGATTCTGGTGGCTTCTGCCTAGGCCATTGAATCCAAAGTACGGTTGAATAGTGAATTTGGGTCAATCGTTTGGTTTGCAAAAAATATGCCAATCCAAATTTTGCCTGCTCCGGCCAGCAATCTCAGAATCCAACACTCTTTGTTCCAGTTCGATGACGATCCCGCCCTCTTTGTTCGTGGAGACCCAAACCGCGACTGACAATCCGTCATTAAGAGACATGACCAATGGGGTAATAGAGCAGCTCAATACGATTTCTTGCTCGCTGCGATCATCAAGAGGGTGTACAAACTCTCGGATTAACAACACTTCAATCCTGGCTAAGCTGAATGTTCCATGCTGCGTCTTTTCGTTAAAAGCGGTCCATTTGGCCTTGGCCCGCATAGCAAATTCTAGATTCAAGATCATTTTACCCAAAAACTTCCACGCCGTAGCGCGTACTTGTGTTCGGAAGTATGCATCGAACCAGGCTCGCCTATCCTCGTAGATCTCCTTAATAAGCTTATTGACAAAACTCACGGAGGCCTTTATCTCCGGCGAACGCTTCAACAGAAACCTGGATATTTCGCCGCCAGTGGCAACTCTGATGGGCGTGGAAACAATAAGGCCATATTGATTGAAAGCAAGCTCTTCGTTGTTGCCGAGCAGATATACCTTTGTCCGACTCAGTCTTTTGCGATATTTTTCCAAGTGCATCAAGAGATCCGCAAACAAGCGCCTATTCGCCCGCATCGCGTCGGTAACGGCTTCGGACCTAGTACGCTCAGTGCGGAATTGAGGCGGAGGCTCCAGAAAGATGCACAGTTCGTCAAGTGCGGCGTAAAAGGCTGCCGGAATCCGGCCTGTATAAGCCAAGAGGAAAAGCTCCGCGCGGAACAAGAGCAGGTCTTTTATCCGGAGTCCAATGAGAAAGTTCCTCCTCTGCCGATAGGGAATCTTCCCTAGAAGGAGTTTTGGCCCGGCCTGGTCAGGTTTTCCGGCCGCACAAATGTTCTTTCCTACTTCCTGTTGCATCGTTTGGTTTTCTATATTTGCTGATTTGTCGAACTCTGCATGAACATTCATGACAAATCCTCTCTAGGTAGAAACTCCCAGCGCTTTTGCTTTTACGAACCCTCATAATATCGCATACACCGACGCCGGAGTCATTCTCAAAACCGCTTCATGTTTAACAAAATAACCCTCCGGAGCACATTTGTAAAACATTATGCATTAGTGCTTTGCAAAACAAAAGGAACCGTTCGCTTTGGCTGGTTCCTCTTCTTCTTATGGACTCTATTGAAGGATAATGAACAATTGTAGAGTGAGAATTATTGTTCGCAATGTTAGGTGAAAAGTTAAAGTGAAATATAATGAATACACGAATTAGAGCCGACTTGCTGCTGGAGCTTTATACCCGCAAGGAAGTCGCCAGTCTAGCCAAGGTTTGCGTTCATACAATAGCGCTGGACGTCCGACTCGGGTTGCTCAAGGAAATTCGGTTTAACCGCCGCCGGTTGCGGTACCACCCTGATGAGGTCGCGACCTACCTCGCTGCACGCT
Organism: Verrucomicrobiota bacterium; assembly: GCA_050008355.1. Classification (GTDB taxonomy): domain Bacteria; phylum Verrucomicrobiota; class Verrucomicrobiia; order Limisphaerales; family UBA11358; genus UBA11358. The sequence goes on along the minus strand of JBEKMT010000238.1, from coordinate 1,993 downwards.
TCGGTTATCCCGCGGCGGATAAGCCAGGCTTATCAGTTGGGAGGCCCGCAACAATCCGCCAGAATCGAAATTTGGACGATCTTGACGTTAATGACTCGTCCCAAAATTCGATTGATGAAGCTCAAATTCAGGCTGATTCCAACAGCAAATCATCAGGATTATTGAGCAAATCGGCGAAAAAGTCGGCAAAAACACCTTCCCGGCCCTATAATGTGCTTTTTCATCAATCGGCCAATATCTGCATTTTATTGGCATTGGGACAGGGTCTCGGCTGGGCTTGGACCACCTTGACATTGGTGGACGAGGCCAGTCTTCATCAATTTCACGCGGTCGATTTTCTTCGGACGCTTAGCCCTAAATTGTCGCTATCTAGGGTAACAGACCAAACCCACAACCCTGAACTCAATTAAGAATCACTTATGAAAAAATCGCCACACTGCGGCAATCGGGATGACATCGGCGTGATTAATATCTTCCCGTTAGCGTCGGGAGGACTGTTATCGGTTTTCGCCTACAATGGCCTGATCAGGGCCGACGGTGGCAAGGAGATTGTGCAATGGAACACGGGCGAAACAGATTTGGCCAAGGCACAGCGCCAGGCCGAGGAGTTCGTAGCGAAGTTGAAGGAGAAATTCGATGCGCTCATCAAACAACATGGCGGGGACTCTCCCCAGGCAAGCTCTGAATTGTCCGGAAGCGTCGAGCATCATTTGGACCGCATCCTCAGCCGACTTGCAGCCCAGCTCGGGCCATGCAGCTTCTTTGAAATTTATCGGGCCGAGATTAGCGCGTTGCTGGCGCTTCTAGGCCCGAGACGCGCAGCCATGCCTCCTGATCAACTCACGCCGCAAATAATGAAGAAAATCCGTGATGAGCGTTTGCGCTGCCTTGATTGCAATGCCGTTCGCCGAAAGCAGTGCTTAAGGATGCTGCGTTACATCCTGCGCCAACTCCCCGGGCTTGCTCCCGAATGCCTTGCCACACTCCGCGCTCCCCGGCGCAAAAAGGTTTAAATCATGAACCCCCTAACTTCATTTCAGGAGCACGAGTTGATTGCGATCGCCAACCGCCTCGACGAGAACCGCAGACTTAATTTTTATGCCGGTTTGAGCAGCAGTCTGCCGACCATCACCAATACATGAAATTCATTAAAATATGCCCCGAACTGAAGGTGTGGCTATCGAAACTTCCACCCTCGCGGCAGGACGTTTACGTATTTCCGGAATTAATATTTTCAATGCCCAAGCGCCAGCGTCGCCGCCGTCATCGTCAGTGAACACATAACCTTGTCATGCCAGCCAAATTTTACCCTCGCATAGCCGTTACCAAACTGCCGATGTCCGAAGACCTCGCCTATGGATGGGCAGTAATGCGGGCAGCCTGCGGGAAGGGGCTGCTCGCGAAAGGGAACCCCGAGAAAATATCGCTGTCGGGTGTATACACGTTGAAAAATCATAACAGCTTTACCGCCTATGGCTTCGATGGACAGCTCAAACCAAACGGTGACTCTCACCCGGTCAGCCTGCTCACCTCGGAAAAGGACAAGGCGAAAGCGCTGGACAAAGCTACGGAATGGATCAGTGATCTGATGGTTTTGTGGGAGCACAAATACCGCACTACCTCGGCAAGAGGCGCCGGAGCTGCAAGCATTCCGCCCGATTGCGTCGAGCAATTGCTCCTCGACCGGCTGGAAGTCTTGGAGGCGGAACTTGGTGATGGGGCAACCCTCGCGGGCTACCGGTCTGAGGTAAAGGTTTTCCTGGAGATTCTGGGGCCAAAGCGGGCGCACGGTCCACTTGACCGAATCAAACCGGAGCATTACGCCCGGATCCGAGACGCGCGGCTGCGTAGATTGGATCCCACCAGGGGTGCGGGAGCACACTCCCTGCGGAAATTGCGCTTCGTGCTCAAGGATCTGCCGGGCTTCAAACCGGAATGCTTGTCAGCCTTGTATGCTTCGAAGCGAAAGCGGGGACGCCGCAGCAAAAAATAT
>JBEKMT010000237.1:0-6584 GCA_050008355.1 Verrucomicrobiota bacterium | reverse complement strand
CCGAGTCATTTTCTCATCGGCTTGTCCGGTGGACGCTCCGCCACCTCATGCTGGTCGGACTGTCATTGACCGCCGCGATCGCGATCGGGATTCCACTGGGCGTTTACGCCAGCCGGCCGGTGTTTCTCAGCGAAATCATCCTCGCGCTGACGGGACTGATTCAGACGATCCCCGCGCTCGCCTTGCTGGCCCTCCTGGTCCCAATCCCTTTTCTCGGGGTCGGGCCGGTTACCGCCATCGTCGCTCTGTTCCTCTATGGATTGCTGCCGATTGTGAGGAATACCGCCACCGGCTTGCGCAATATCCCTCCCCAGATTCGGGATGCGGCGGAGGTGCTCGGCTTAAAACCCCAAACTCGGCTGCTGAAGATTTTCCTGCCGCTCGCCTCACCATCCATCCTCGCCGGAATCAAAACCAGCGCAATTATCACTATTGGCTCGGCGACACTCGCAGCTCTCATCGGTGCTGGCGGACTGGGCGAGCCAATTATTAGCGGGTTAAATCTTAACGATAATACAACCATTCTCGAAGGCGCCATCCCGGCAGTTCTCATGGCCATTGCTGCACACGGTCTCTTCTCCGCCGTTGATCGATTCTTCATCCCTCGCGGACTTCGTATCAGACCGGCATAGCCACGTACCCTTCGACAAAAGTGTTGATGCAAACCGGAAACCATCCAAACCCAAATTCAATCGAGAAAAAGTATGAACCAGTCATGTAAACATCTTAAGAACCTGAACGACTCCGACTTTGCGTCTCCTCGAGTGCCCATTGCCTGCGAGGAATGCTTGAAAGAAGGCACCCGGTGGGTCGCGTTGCGCCAGTGCCTGGCCTGCGGCCATGTGGGCTGTTGCGATTCGTCGCCTGGCCAACACGCGACCAGGCATTTCCACGAAACACAGCATCCAGTAATGCGTTCGGTTATGCCCGGAGAACGATGGACCTGGTGCTACGTGCACGAAGTCGCCGGGGAGCTCCCGCCCGCCAGTGCCGCTATAAAAAGGGAATCCCGCGTATGAACAAGCTCAGCTACGACGTCATCGTCATCGGGGCTGGCTCGACGGGAGAGAATGTGGCCGATCGTGCGGTCAAGGGTGGACTGACTGCCGTCATTGTTGAATCGGAGCTCGTCGGCGGTGAATGTTCCTACTGGGCCTGCATGCCGAGCAAGGCTCTGTTGAGGCCGGGATCGGCCCTCGAAGATGCGCGACGTGTAATGGGCGCTCGTGAAGCCATAACCGGCAAGCTCAATGCCTCGGATGTATTTAAAAGGCGCGATTCTATCGTTTCAAACTGGGATGACTCCGGCCAGGCAAAATGGCTCCACAGTGCGAACATAGATCTGCTCCGCGGCTTCGGCAGATTAACCGGCGAATGTCGCGTGTCGGTTACAGCCAGGGGCGGTATCACGACAAATCTGACAGCGCGGCATGCCGTGGCGGTCTGCACCGGTACCCGGGCAGCAATTCCGGAAATTCCGGGGCTGGCCGAAGCTCGTCCGTGGACCAACCGTGAAGCCGTCAGTGCCAAAACAGTGCCGCGTCGTCTGGCAATTCTCGGTGGTGGAGTGGTGGCCTGTGAGATGGCCACCGCGTGGAAACAACTGGGAACTGAAGAGATCACATTGATCGCGCGTGGCGCACGCCTGATCCCCAAATGCGAAACGTTTGCCGGCGAATCGCTACGGGCGGCTTTTGAGCAACGAGGCATACGCGTGTTAACCGACACCACCATCCGACGCGTAGACCGCCAACCGGATGGCGTTGCCTGCCTCGCTCTCAGCAATGGGCAAATGCTATTGGCCGATGAGGTTCTCGCCGCGACCAGCCGGCAGCCGCAAACCACAGAACTGGGCCTGGAGACCGTTGGCTTGAACCCCGGTTCCTGGCTGGAGGTCGACGATAGTATGCAGGTTAAAGGCGTGGCCCGCGGCTGGCTCTACGCAGCCGGCGATGTCAATCACCGCGCTTTGCTCACTCACATGGGGAAGTATCAGGCACGCGTCTGCGGCGATGTCATTGCCGCGCGCGCCAAAGGAAATACTGATGCCTCCGCGCCGGGTCCTTGGACTCGATATTCCGCAACCGCGGATAGTTACGCGGTGCCGCAAGTCATTTTCTCCGACCCGGAAGTGGCCGCGGTTGGCTTGACGGAAGCAGAGGCAAAAGCTCGCCGGTTGAACGTGCGTGTGGTTGATTACGATATTGGCCGCGTGGCCGGAGCCGGCCTCTATTCAGACGGTTACCAGGGGCAGGCCCGCATGGTAGTCGACCAGGACCGCGGTGTGCTCATCGGAATGACACTGGTTGGACCTTCTGTCGGCGAATTGATTCATGCTGCCACTATCGCAATTGTTGGTGCCATCCCGATCTCAAGACTTTGGCACGCCGTCCCTGCCTATCCCACCATCAGCGAGATCTGGCTGCGATTGTTGGAAACTTTTGGCTTATGAGCAGTCTCCTGATTTCATACTCGGCCATCAACCCTTTTGCACGCGTGGCCACCATGCGGGACACCGGGGTGAACGAACTCGGACAGGCTGGGTTGACCCGTACTCACCGCTTGACCGAATTTAAAACAAAAATTGTTGTTGCGCCGCAGACTCCGTGGTCGAACGCAGAATGGAGGTGAGGATGATTGCTCGGCTCCTTTCAATAAATGTAGGTCTGCCGCGTGAGCTCCCGTGGCGCGGAAAAACTGTGCGCACCGGCGTTTGGAAGGCTCCAGTTCACGGCAAGCGCATGGTGCGGCGATTGAACATCGAGGGTGACGGGCAAGGGGATTTGGCCGGTCACGGCGGCGAGCACCGTGCAGTATTCGTTTATCAGATCGATTCCTATCACTACTGGGAGGATAAACTCCACCGCTCGGATTTCACCTTCGGACAGTTCGGAGAGAACTTCACAGTCGAGGGCTTGCCCGATTCTGAGGTCTGTATCGGCGACCAATACCGTATCGGTGGCGCGCTCTTCGAGGTCTCCCAGCCGCGGGTCACCTGCTATCGTGTCGGCATAAGGATGAACGAGCCGCGAATGGCTGCTCTGTTGGTTGGTCACAGCCGGCCGGGCTTTTATTTACGCGTCTTGCAGGAAGGCGAGGTCGAGGCCGGTGACGAAATCGTCAAAGTCCGCGACGGTCCTGAAAGAATGAGCATTGCTCAAATCAACCGGCTGCTGTATCTGCCCGGTCATCCGCAGCAAGATCTGGAGCGCGCACTTCGAATTCCCGCGCTCAGCTCCGGCTGGAAGTCTTCTTTCCAGTCGCTTCTCCAGCAGGAATCGAACGGAGGCGCGGAAAAAGGCAATCCTGGCCTGACCTCGGCAGGAGGGCCCCCCCCGGCGTGGCCGGGATTCCGTGCCGTATGTGTCTCCCGGACAGGGCAAGAGAGCGACAGCGTATTCTCAGTGGAACTCGTCCCAACCGATGACAGGCCGCTTGCGGTTCCCCTGCCGGGACAATTCGTTGTCGTACGCCTGCGCCCCCGGCAGGAGGAACCACCGCTGCTGCGTAGTTACTCACTCTCTGGCCCTCCCGGCGCTGAGCGATATCGGTTGGGCATCAAAAAGGAAAGTCACGGCGCCGCCAGCAATTATCTGGCCGCCCAAGTCCGCGTCGGCGACATTTTGGAGGTGAGTGCACCGAGGGGCAGCTTCGTTTTGCAGCCGGGCGACCGGCCTGTCATCTTGATCAGTGCGGGTATCGGAGTAACCCCGGTCCTCGCCATGCTCCACGCCCTCGCTGCCGGGCCATCGTCACGTCAGGTGTGGTGGCTTCATGGCGCCCGCAACGGAAATGAACACCCCTTCGCCCGGGAAGCAGGACGACTGATTTGCAGCCTGCCTCAGGGCCGAAGCTGCGTGCTCTACAGCCAACCGCGTCCTGAGGACGATCCAGGTGTTCATTTCGATGCGCCCGGTCGTCTGGAGGTGGAGCTGCTTCAGCGCCTCGGTATTAGCCGGGAATCGGATTTTTACCTTTGCGGGCCGAGCGCATTTTTGGAGAGCTTTACCGCAGACCTCGCAAGCTGGGGCGTCGCTCGCGACCGGGTGATCACGGAAATCTTCGGCCCTGGCAAATCAAGTACGCCCGGCCAGCTACCGGCGTCGCCACGGCCCCCGCATCCGCCAGTGGGTTTGCCGGCGGTGGGACCACGCGTTTCTTTTGCTCGGAGCGGGCTTCAGGTATCTTGGGATCCAGCGCTTAACAGTCTGCTTGAACTCGCCGAGGCCTGCGATGTGCCGGTCCGCTGGGCCTGCCGAACGGGTGTTTGTCACACTTGCGAAATCGCGCTCATCGCTGGAGCTGTCGGATATGGTCCCGACCCGCTCGAACCGCCCGCCGAGGGCAATCTCTTAACTTGCTGTTCCAGCCCTCGGGGAGATGTTGTCCTTGACTTATAAACTGGACCAACGCTTTCTTGTTATGGCACTGGATAAAGTAAAATGACAAATCTCATTGCCCCGAACTCGCCGGTCTTGGGCTGACATCAACTGGAAAAAACCGGGGATCAAGATTATGATGCAACCAGACAATCTTCGCTACACCAAGCTGGCTCTGAACAACGGCTCCGGTGCGATCCCGGCGCTCGGTTATGGAACGCTGATTCCCGACCCCATCGAAACCAAAAGTGCGACCAGGGCGGCCCTCGAGGCCGGATTCCGCACGCTGGACACTGCCGAACGGTATCGCACTGAAAAGGAGGTCGGCGAAGCCATGCAGGAGGTGTTCAACACGGGGAAGATCAAGCGGGAGGACGTGTTTGTCGCCACGAAACTCTGGAACACCAATCACCGTCCGGAACGCGTCAAACCGGCTTTCGAGGCCAGCCTCAAGAAACTCCAGCTCGACTACCTCGATCTCTATCTCATCCACACTCCTTTCGCTTTCCAACCCGGAGATGTGCATGACCCGAGGGACACGGACGGCAATGTGATCTATGACCGGGGGGTGAAGCTATTGGATACATGGGGGGCGGTAGAACAGCTGGTGACCGAGGGCAAGTGCAAGGCAATCGGCTTATCCGACCTCGGTCTGGAAGGGGTGAAGGAGATCTTTGGAGCTGCGACCATCAAGCCGGCGGTGGTTCACGTCGAATCGCATCCGTATCTCCCGGAATGGGAACTTTTAGACTATTGCCGAAAGAATGGAATCGTGCTGCAAGCTTTTGCCGCCCTGGGCCATGGTGGCGAACCTAATTTACTGGCGGATCCGGTCATCACAAGTATCGCGCGTCGGATTGGCAAAACCCCGGCTCAAGTTGTGCTCGCGTGGGCCATCCAACGCGGGACGGCGCTCCTGACCACCACGAAGACTCCCCATCGCATCAAGGAAAACTTTGACGTCTCCAGCCTTCCTGAAGCAGCCATGCGGGAGATCAACGAAGGAGTCAAGTTGCGGAAGAGGTTCAACTCCGTTGTGGAGACTGGAATTCCCGGATTCATACCCAGAGGAAAGTGAGGTCCGAACCGTATCGTCGAAAATGCTTCTTTTCGTTCGGACGACCACAGTTCCTCCTTTCGCATCAAACGCGTTCTACAATAGTTTCCTGCAACGCTCGATAAACAGTTTCTCGCTTGCGCATGACTGGCTCGCCCTCGGCGCTGGACTGCGCGCCGGAAGCTAGCGGAATTTGGCAGCCAAACAGCTCCGCTGCGAATGACGGATAATTGCAATTTGAGCGATTCAATCTCCCTTGCATGCATTTCGCCTGCAATACATTCAGATAAACTTCAATTTACTTGGCAAATTTGAGAAAGCCCGGACGGCATTTAAAAAGCTGAACATACTAGTATCATGAAAATAGTTCCCAGACATAATTTCTGTTACACAGGAGTAACCATATGATGCTCGCTATGGTGCCCATGTTTGCTGCCGTCGGATTTTCGCTGATCTATTTGCTATTAGGCGGAGGCTTTGGCGGTGCCATATTGATTTTCATCATCGCCAAAATGCTTGGCAAATGAACGCACGCCTGGCTCTTAAACCACCACGACAAAAAACTATGAAGTCAACATTACAATCCTTCAACCTCCTTGGACTCGTCCTTTGTTTGGCCGCATGGCCTCTTGCTGGAATGGTGACTGGCTGTGCCGGTGACCGTTATCACGAGAGCACTGGCGAGTCTATCGATGACAGCGGGATTACTCTGCGCGTCAAAAACGCGCTCTCAAACGATACTGAATTTAAATATGCAGGAGTTGATGTAAAGACCTTCAAAGGTACTGTTCAATTGAGTGGCTTCGTCGATACCTCTGAAGAAATGAGCCGTGCTGCAAAAATTGCCAAAGGTGTTGATGGGGTGAAGGACGTTGACAACAACATTACCGTCAAACAACAAGCGGTGTTTTGAAGCCGGCGGAAATGAACCGTCGGATTTATATTAATCGCTGATTTATGCCTCTAATATCTCTTGTCATCACTCTGATCGTGATCGGCGTTCTGCTTTGGCTTGTCAATACCTACATACCCATGGATGGCAAGATTAAGCAAATTCTCAATGTTGTGGTGGTGATCTGTGTGGTGGTCTGGCTGTTGTATGCCTTTGGTGTTATTAATCACGCCGGTGATATAAAAGTTCCGCAAGT